>NZ_LT906448.1:1960000-2287213 GCF_900186835.1 Pasteurella dagmatis | reverse complement strand
ATTCTATTATCGTTATAGTTAAATTATTAGCAGAAATTCCGCCAAATGCGCGGTCTTAAGAAAATCAATTTTACAATAAACTCAGTGAAAGATCTTCACAAAAGGATCAAAAAAAACGAAAAAGGTTACTTGAGATTTCTGGCAAAAAACGTATAATCCGAACCGCACTTTTGCTTTTTATTAGGAAAACTGAGATTAATTCACTCATTTTGCCTATTCTCATTTGACGAACGTTGAATTTATGATTACAATTCCGTTCCTTATTTTATTAATCCTTGTTTTCAAGATTACTGAACAATTTTTGATTTAGGTAAATTATAGTTATGAAACGTACATTTCAACCATCAGTGTTAAAACGTAGTCGCACTCACGGTTTCCGTGCTCGTATGGCAACTAAAAATGGCCGCCAAGTTTTAGCTCGTCGTCGTGCTAAAGGTCGTAAATCTTTATCAGCATAATCCTAACCTTTAGGTGTGATTAAACTGAATTTTTCTAGGGAGTTACGTTTGTTAACTCCCGTTCATTTTGAATACGTCTTTGAACAGCCGTCTCGTGCTAGTACGCCTGAAATTACTATTCTCGCTCGCCCAAACCAATTAGGTCATCCTCGTTTAGGTTTAACTGTTGCTAAAAAACATCTGAAAAGAGCTCACGATCGTAATCGGATAAAACGCTTATGTCGCGAAAGTTTCCGCTTAGCACAACATAAACTACCACATTATGATTTTGTCATTGTTGCCAAGCAGGGGATTGGTAAATTAGAGAACAACGCCTTAACTCAAACCCTAGATAAACTATGGCAAAGACACATTCGTTTAGCTCAAAAATCCTTATCGGGCTAATTCGTGTCTATCAAATAGTCATTAGTCCATTAATTGGTCCTCGCTGTCGATTCACGCCGACTTGCTCTTGCTATGGCATTGAAGCATTAAAAACTCACGGCGCATTAAAAGGGAGTTGGCTTACATTGAAACGTATATTAAAATGTCATCCTTTAAACGAGGGTGGATACGATCCTGTTCCACCAAAGATCAATAACAAAAAAGAGAAAAAATAATGGACTCAAGACGTAGCCTGTTAGTCATCGCACTACTCTTCATTTCTTTTCTTGTTTATCAACAGTGGCAGCTTGATTATCACACGCCAAAACCTGTTGTAACGGAACAAGTAAAAGTATCTTCTGATGTACCCGCAAGTTCTACTTCATCTACTTCGGATATTGCAACAACAGCACAAATACAAGGTCGCGTTATCACCTTGGAAAATGATGTTCTACGCTTAAAAGTAGACACATTAGGTGGGGATGTTATTCATTCTGAACTATTAAAACACGATGCGGAATTAGACTCTAATACTCCGTTTACTTTATTGACCAATAAACAAAATCACGTGTATATCGCACAAAGTGGTTTAGTAGGAAAAGATGGTATCGACACTAAAGCTGGTCGTGCAAGTTATCAAGTCGAAGGCGATGCATTCAAACTTGCTGAGGGTCAAAATGAGCTTGTTGTTCCATTAGTTTTTGAAAAAGACGGCGTGACTTTCCGTAAAGTGTTCGTTTTAAAACGTAACGCTTACGATATTTCAGTAAACTTTGAAATTGATAACCAAAGCGAAAAAGCAATCGAAGTTGAACCTTATGGTCAATTACGTCATACGCTAGTTGAAGATACAGGTAACGTAGCAATGCCAACTTATACAGGCGGAGCTTATTCATCTTCTGAAACTAATTACAAAAAATACAGCTTTGACGAAATGCAAAAAGCTAACCTTGCGGTATCAACTAAAGCAGGTTGGGTTGCTGTATTACAACACTATTTCGTTTCTGCGTGGATTCCTAACCAAGATGCAGATAACCAACTTTATAGCTTAACTGACAAAGCAAATAACCTAGCATCGATCGGTTACCGTGGACCAACAACTGTCATTTCAGCGGGCGCAAAAGAAACGATTACAAGCTCTCTTTGGACAGGGCCTAAATTACAAGATCAAATGGCAGCTGTCGCAAACCACTTAGATTTGACAGTTGACTATGGTTGGGCATGGTTCATTGCAAAACCATTATTCTGGTTACTAACATTTATCCAAAGTATCGTGCATAACTGGGGACTGGCAATCATCGGTGTAACTTTAGTAGTGAAAGCGATTTTATATCCATTAACTAAAGCGCAATATACTTCGATGGCTAAAATGCGTATGTTACAGCCAAAACTTCAAGAAATGCGCGAGCGTTTTGGTGAAGATCGTCAACGTATGAGCCAAGAAATGATGAAACTTTATAAAGAAGAGAAAGTAAACCCATTAGGTGGTTGTTTACCAATCCTTCTTCAAATGCCTATTTTCATCGCATTATACTGGACATTCCTAGAAGCAGTTGAGTTACGTCATGCTCCATTCTTTGGTTGGATTCAAGACTTATCTGCACAAGATCCATATTACATCCTACCAATTTTAATGGGTGCTTCTATGTTCTTGTTACAAAAAATGTCACCAACGCCTGTAGCCGACCCAATGCAACAAAAGATTATGAACTTTATGCCATTAATCTTTATGGTGTTCTTCTTGTGGTTCCCATCAGGCTTGGTATTATACTGGTTAGTATCTAACTTGATTACTATCGCTCAACAGCAGTTGATTTATCGTGGCTTAGAGAAAAAAGGTTTGCATTCTCGCCAAAAATAAATCTTAATTGAATGAATATAAAAGGCATCAAGTTTGGTGCCTTTTGTTTTATGAAAGTGCGGTCATTTTTTAGAGAATTTTTTATGAAAGAAACAATTGTTGCACAAGCTACTGCACCAGGACGCGGTGGAATTGGGATTTTAAGAGTCTCTGGTCCTAAAGCGGTAGAAGTGGCGAATACAGTCTTAGGCAAATGCCCGAAACCACGTATGGCGGATTATTTACCTTTTAAAGATCTTGATGGTACAGTCCTCGATCAAGGAATTGCGCTTTATTTTAAAGCACCAAATTCATTTACGGGTGAAGATGTGCTTGAGTTGCAAGGGCACGGCGGACAAGTAGTGCTTGATCTATTACTCAAACGAATTTTACAAATTGATGGCATTCGTTTAGCGCGCCCAGGCGAATTTTCAGAACAAGCCTTTTTAAACGATAAATTGGATTTAGCCCAAGCAGAAGCGATTGCAGACTTAATCGACGCAAGCTCTGAGCAAGCTGCTCGCTCCGCATTGAAATCACTGCAAGGTGAATTTTCAAATAAAGTAAATCAGCTTGTGGATAGTGTGATTTATTTACGCACTTATGTAGAAGCTGCTATTGATTTCCCAGATGAAGAGATTGATTTTCTCGCTGATGGAAAAATCGAAGCACATTTGAATGATATTATCGAGCAATTAAACAAAGTTCGTTCTGAAGCAAAACAAGGATCGATCCTGCGTGAAGGAATGAAAGTGGTTATTGCTGGTCGTCCAAATGCCGGTAAATCCAGTCTGCTTAATGCCCTTGCAGGCCGTGAAGCTGCGATCGTCACAGATATTGCAGGCACAACGCGTGATGTGTTACGTGAGCACATTCATATTGACGGTATGCCGTTGCATATTATTGACACTGCGGGTTTACGTGAGGCAACGGACGAAGTTGAGCGTATTGGCATAGTGCGTGCTTGGAGTGAGATCGAACAAGCCGATCGTATTTTATTAATGTTAGATAGTACTGAACAAGATAATCAGAATTTGGACAATGTATGGCCAGAATTTCTAGCCAAATTACCAAGCCAAATTCCTGTGACTATTGTACGTAATAAAGCAGACTTAAGTGGTGAGGCTGAAGGTATTCAGGAAAATAGTGGCTATACTATCGTTACCCTTTCTGCCAAAACACAGCAAGGCGTTGAGTTATTGCGTGAGCACTTAAAACAGTCAATGGGTTATCAAACCAATATGGAAGGTGGGTTCCTAGCACGGCGTCGTCATTTAGATGCGTTAGAAAAAGCAGCTGAACATTTGCAATTAGGCCACGTACAACTGACACAATTTTATGCAGGAGAATTACTCGCAGAAGAGTTGCGCATGGTACAAGAACACCTCAGTGAAATTACAGGACAATTCACTTCCGATGATTTGCTTGGCAATATCTTCAGCTCATTCTGTATTGGTAAGTAAAACAATAAAAAAGTGCGGTAAATTTCCTCAAAACCTACCGCACTTTCAATTTTAAAATGCAATGTAACATCAGCACATTATTTTTATTAAGATTAATTTAGCCAGAAGAAATACCCTACTGTTGCAATAATAAAGATACAAAGGATATTTAATACCACCCCTGCCTTCACCATTTCAGATTGTTTAATATCTCCTGTACCAAATACGATTGCATTAGGTGGTGTTGCCACTGGTAACATAAATGCACAAGATGCTCCTAACCCGATAATTAAGGCTAAACCAAGTTCTGGCATGCCTAACGATTGAGCTATCGAAATAAAGATTGGTACTAATAAGGCTGCACTTGCTGTATTTGATGTAAACTCTGTTAAGAAAATAATAAATGCTGCAACTAATAAACCTATGAGATAAAAGTGGTTCCCTTCAATCAAGAACACAATACCATCAGCGAGAATTTTACTTGCGCCAGAATCACGTAATACAGCACTTAATGTCAAACCACCACCAAATAACATCAATACACCCCAATCTGTGTTATCTTGGATTTGTTTCCAACTTGCAACGCCGGTTGAACAAATCACCGCAGCAGCAAGTAATGCAACTACACTATCAAAGCTTGCAATTTTCTTTTCTAATCCTAATGCACCAGAAATCATAGGATTAATTGTACTGCTAAATACCCAACATAATGCAATAGCAATAAAAATAACCAATGTAATTACACGTTGTTTATTCATTTCGATTTTTTCAAAACTCTTTTCAAAGCGAACATTGAGCTTCGGTTTAAATATCACATACAACGTACCAATCATTATTGGCATTAGAATAAACATTATTGGCAAACCATATTTTAACCAATCAGAGAAAGTCAATTTTAATTGTGATGCCACAATCGCATTCGGTGGACTACCCACTAAAGTTCCCATACCACCGATATTGGCACTATATGCAATACCTAATAATACGAAAACATAAGTGTTATGGTTTGAATCACGATCCATTTGGCTTAAAACACCCATTGCAAGAGGTAGCATCATGGCAGCTGTTGCAGTGTTACTCATCCACATAGAAAGGAATGCAGTAATGGAAAATAAGTAAATTGTAGCAAGGAATAAACGACCATTTGCTAGTGCCATAATTTTATTAGCAATCATACGATCCAATTTTTGGATATGTAATGCTGTCGCTAAGGCAAATCCTCCGAAGAATAAGAAAATAGTTGGATTCGCAAATTCAGCCAACGCACTTTTTGTTGCCACTAAACCAAGAATAATTGCAAGAATTGGCACAAGCAATGCTGTAACTGTAACGTGCAATGCTTCCGTTAACCATAACACAGCAACAAAAACAAGCAACGCTAATCCTTTATTTGCTTTTGGATCAAAAGGCAGTGTTTTAAGTAACACGAAAAACACAATAACATCTAACAAAAAAATGATAGCATTTCGATTAAAACCATTTTTAGTTGGCATTTCTGCGACATTCATAATGTTATCCCTCTATAGAAAAAGATGAAAAATATAGAAATATTCCAGCACACAGACAGAGTTCATTGGCAAGTTATCATTATGTTAATAAAAAGCAATACCTTTTTTATGGATTTGTGAACAAACGCATAAAAATAGAGAAAATAAAAAAGTGCGGTTAAAATTAACTTTATTTTAACCGCACTTTATGATTGCTGAATTTTATATCAATTATTCTTCACTAAATTCATCTAGCTCTAATGGCTCTTGCGATAAGATGATACCTGTCAAATCAGCATAAACATAATCTTCAGGAAAGAAAGTCACACCACCAAAATTGACAGCTACATCTGTCTCACCTTGATTATTATCATCAGCAGCTACCGGGATAGGTGCAAGTGCGTGAATACCAATATCTAAATTCTCAAGTTGCTGAATTTGACGCACAGCACCATAAATGATAATTCCTTCCCAACCATTATCTACTGCCAGTTGTGCAAGTTCTGCATCAATTAATGCTCTACGAACTGCACCGCCTCCATCAACGACTAATACCCTACCCTCACCATTTTCCTCTAAAATTTCTGCAATAAGCCCATTACTCTCAAAACATTTGATTGTCGTCACTTTGCCATAAAAATGACTTGCGCCGCCAAAGCTAGAAAAAATAGGCTCAACAACATCTACTTGATCTAAATAAATATCACATAATTCTGAAGTATCGATATACATAAAATTACCTTACTTTTGAGGAAAATTCATCGGTCTAGTATATTCCTATTACTTGCTGATAAGCAAGCCTAAACTGAATAACAGGTTAGTCAATAGCGCAATCATTGACATCTGCGCTAACATTGGACGTAGCATCATTGGATCTTGACTACGATAAACAAAAAAAGCATGCTTAATTAGCAGCGGTAATGATAATAAAAAAAGAAAACCTGTCCAAGATAGCATATTGATTAAAGCAAATACGGTATAAGAAATCACAGCAAAGCCTAATAATAGACAGTGATAAATACGCCCATTTTTTGCTCCCAAACGTACTGCTAAGGTATGCTTACCAACTTTTCTATCCTGCTCAATATCACGTAAATTGTTGATATTTAACACTGCACTTGCTAACAATCCCGTTGCAGTTGCTGGTAATAAAATACTGAAATGTAAACTTGTCGTCTGTAAATAATAAGTCCCACCAACACCTAAAATACCGAAAAACAACAATACGGAAATATCTCCTAACCCCATATATCCATAAGGTTTTTTACCTACAGTATAAGTAATTGCAGCAATGATCGCTAATAAACCTAAGCCTGCAAAAACCAATAAATCAGCTATTGTTTGATAAGATACCGCAATCAAAGTTGCTCCGGAGAGCAAACTGGCAAGCACTGTAAAAATCAATCCCCATTTCAATTGATTAGCACTCATTTCGCCTTTTTGAATACCACGTAAAGGACCGATACGTTCAGATGTATCACTTCCCTTTTGATGATCTCCATAATCATTTGCAAAATTAGATAATATTTGTAATAAAATAGTTGTTAATAAACATAAGATAGTGATTAAACAATTAAATTGCCCAGACCAATTAGCTAAAGCAGTACCTGTAATAATCGAGGCAATGGCTAAAAGTAGCGTTTTTGGTCTTGCAGTATCTAACCACATTTGTAATGTATTGTTTGCCATAAACATTCACTTAAGAAAAAATACGATTTTAAAGCGATCTTTGAGTAAAATATAAAAATTGACTTATTCTACACGAAATATTCACTCTAAGGAAAATATGTCTGATCTATCACTTCATCTCCAACCTATCGCAATCATCCATACCCCTTACAAGGAAAAGTTTTCTGTACCTCGCCAACCAAATTTAGTGCAAGACGGTACAGGTATCATCGAGCTTTTAACCCCTTATAATCAGCCAGAAAGTGTTCGGGGTTTAGAAAATTTCAGTCATCTTTGGCTAATATTTCAATTTGATAGAGTCCCGATAGGAAAATGGAGACCCACCGTTCGCCCACCACGTTTAGGGGGTAATCAGCGTGTTGGTGTATTTGCCTCACGTTCCACACACCGACCAAACCCATTAGGTTTATCTAAAGTGGAATTACGAAAAATCGAATCTCAAAATGGAAAAGTTCTCCTTCATTTAGGTGCAGTGGATTTAGTCGATGGTACACCGATTTTTGATATTAAGCCTTATATTGCTTACTCTGATAGTGAGCCCTTAGCCCAATCAGGTTTTGCTCAAGATAAACCTACGCCCAAATTAAATGTTTTATTTAGTGAAGTTGCACAAAAACAGTGCCTGAAAATCGAGAAAAAACGACCGCACTTTACTCGTTTTATCCACGATGTGATTGCCCAAGATCCTCGACCTGCTTATCAACAAATGCAATCATTAGAACGAGTTTACGGTATCCGATTATATGAATTTAATATTCGTTGGCAAATGAAAACAACAGAGAAACCACAAGCGTACATTTTAGATATAGAAGAGGTACAAAAGAAAAAGTGCGACTAATTTCACATTAGTCGCATTTCAGTGATTATTTCTTAATGATATTTTTTACATCAATATCCGTTTTATCCCACTCTTTATCCACTTTACCTTGGATAATGATAAGATCATTCGGTTGAATGGTTTGACCATTCCAAGCACGATCGCTCACATCAATACGGATTTCCCCTCCTGCCATATCACGGAAAATAAACTCATCACCATCGATTTGTCTAACAATATAACCTTCGATAGACACGGGCATATCATCGTGTGCATTTAATGCTGCTTTCACGCTATTGATACCTGCATTTGGTCCAAAACCACCACCTGCATTATTGGTATTGTTTTGGAAACCACCTTTTGCGACAGCCATACCTGAAATAGCTAAAATTGAGGCCAATGCGATTAATTTTTTCATTATCTGTTCCTATAATAAATGTTAATAAAAAATAAAGGCTCAAAAAGCCAACTGCCTTTCGATATGTATATTTAAACGCATAAATATTAAGAAAAGCTTAATGATGAATCAAATAATTACATTTTTACAAAAAACTTTTCACCCATTTCGATTGCAAGACAATGCATCATTTTAACACAAAAACCGTATTTTCGTTTTATTTTTACTCAACATATACTCACCAAGTATAATTATAAGATATTTGCAAAAATACCAAAAAAAACGACCGCACTCTAATTGAATGCAGTCGTTATATTTTTACAAATACAAAAAGTGGAAAGTTAGTATGTACTGGTACTTATTGTCGTACGACTTGCCCGCTTACGATCAGTTTCCGTTAGCAATTTCTTACGGATTCGAATCGAGCTTGGTGTCACTTCGACTAACTCATCATCATCAATAAACTCAATCGCTTGTTCAAGGCTAAAACGTACTGGTGGTACCAACACAACAGCTTCATCCTTACCTGATGCTCGCATATTGGTCAATTTTTTACCTTGTAAACAGTTTACAGTTAAGTCATTTGAACGACTGTGAATACCAATGATTTGACCTTCATACACTTCAGCACCATGATCAATCATTAATTTACCACGTTCTTGTAAACCGAATAACGCATAAGCTAATGCTTTACCTGTTGCATTCGAAATTAATACACCGTTTTTACGTTGCCCAATCTCACCAGGTTTCACATCATCATAATGACTAAAGCTTGAGTAAAGTAAACCCGTACCTGAAGTCATTGTCATAAATTCGCCACGAAAACCAATTAAGCCACGGCTTGGAATAATATATTCTAAACGGGTGCGACCTTTACCATCCGGTACCATATCTCGCACTTCACCTTTACGAATACCTAATGCTTCCATCACAGAGCCTTGGTGCTGCTCTTCAATATCGATAGTCACTTGCTCGAAAGGCTCTTGTTTACGACCATTTTCCTCTTTATAAATAACACGTGGACGTGATACAGCTAATTCATAACCTTCACGACGCATATTTTCGATTAATACAGAAAGATGTAATTCACCACGCCCTGACACTCGGAACGCATCTGGGTCTGGAGTTTCTTCCACGCGTAGTGCCACGTTATGGACTAATTCTTTGTTTAAACGTTCAAGGATTTGGCGAGAGGTTACGTATTTACCTTCTTTACCACAGAATGGCGAAGTATTAACGCAGAAGAACATTGTTACTGTTGGTTCATCAACACTCAGTGCCGGTAAAGCTTCTACATTGTTAATATCACAAATCGTATCTGAAATATTTAGCTCACCCAAACCAGTTAAGGCAATAATATCACCTGCATAAGCACGCTCAGTTTCATAACGCTGTAAACCAAGGTGACCTAATACTTGACCAATTTTACCAGTACGTGTTTTACCTTCACTATCGATAACAGTCACAGTTTGGTTTGGTTTCACAGATCCACGCTTAATACGACCTATACCGATCACACCTACATAGCTGTTATAGTCAAGTTGTGAAATTTGCATTTGGAACGGCTGATCAAGTTCCACTTTAGGTGGTTCAACGTATTTTACAATCGCTTCAAATAATGGTGTCATATCCTCTGCTAAATCATCATGTTCTAAACCAGCTACACCATTCAATGCTGAAGCATAAATAATTGGGAAATCTAATTGCTCGTCAGTTGCACCTAAATTCACAAAAAGATCAAAGACTTGATCTACAACCCAATCTGGGCGTGCACCTGGTCTGTCAACCTTATTAATAACTACAATTGGTTTTAAACCATGAGCAAATGCTTTTTGAGTCACGAAGCGTGTTTGAGGCATAGGACCATCAAAGGCATCAACGATTAATAATACGCAGTCTACCATTGACATTACACGTTCAACTTCACCGCCAAAATCAGCATGCCCTGGAGTATCCACGATATTGATACGATAGTCATTCCAGTTAATCGCCGTATTTTTGGCTAAAATGGTGATGCCACGTTCTTTTTCTAAATCATTTGAATCCATCACGCGCTCATCACTATCACTGCGAGATGTTTCTAATGTGCCAGATTGTTGTAAGAGTTTGTCAACAAGGGTAGTTTTACCGTGGTCAACGTGAGCGATAATTGCGATGTTGCGCAATTTATTGATATCTATGTTGTCTGTCATTGAAAAAAATCTTATTTAATAATATAAAAAATGTCTTTTTTAACCGCACTTATAGCGAAAAATATGCGAAAGGGGCAAGATTATACAACTTTTTGACAAAATGAGCTATTAAATAATCGCACAAAAAATCAGATAAAACCTATGCTATTTTCAAATGCCTGTTTTATAATACTAGCTTATTCTAAAACCCCCTAAAATAAGAGGATTTCTGATTATGCCAAACGCAGCAGCCATCGCAAACGTATTCAAACTCATTGAAGAATACGATATCAAGTTTGTTTTACTTCGTTTTACCGACATTAAAGGCAAAGAACACGGTGTATCACTACCAGTGAGCCTTGTGGATGAAGATTTATTTGAAGACGGTAAAATGTTTGACGGATCCTCAGTCGAGGGTTGGAAGGCTATAAATAAGGCCGATATGCTCTTGATGCCAATGCCTGAAACCGCCATTGTTGACCCTTTCGCTCAAATCCCCACACTTTCTCTCCGTTGCAGTATCTACGAACCTTCTACCATGCAAAGCTATGATCGTGACCCACGTTCAATCGCGATTCGTGCCGAAAACTATATGCGTTCTACTGGTGTAGCGGATAATGCGTTATTCGGACCAGAACCTGAATTCTTCCTCTTTGATGACGTGCGCTTTGATGTATCAATGAACCGCAACTCTTATGTAGTGGACGATATTGAAGCTGCATGGAATACCAACAAACGTTACGAAGATGGTAACAATGCTTATCGTCCATTGAAAAAAGGCGGCTACTGCGCAGTTGCACCAATTGATACTGCACACGACATTCGTTCCGAAATGTGCTTAATCTTAGAAGAAATGGGCTTAGTGATTGAAGCACACCACCATGAAGTAGCAACAGCAGGACAGAATGAAATCGCAACACGTTTTAATACCTTAACAGCAAAAGCTGATGAAACCCAAATTTATAAATATGTGGTGCAAAACGTTGCTTATGAACATGGTAAAACGGCTTGTTTTATGCCAAAACCAATTACTGGTGATAATGGTTCAGGTATGCATTGTAATATGTCATTAAGCAAAGATGGTAAAAACGTTTTTCAGGGCGATAAATACGCAGGCCTCTCTGAAACCGCACTTTACTATATTGGGGGAATCATTAAACATGCTAAAGCATTAAATGCCTTTACCAACCCCTCAACTAACTCATATAAACGCTTAGTGCCGGGATTCGAAGCGCCTGTATTATTAGCCTATTCAGCAAGTAACCGCTCTGCATCAATTCGTATTCCTGCAGTGACTAATCCAAAAGCGATTCGTATTGAAGCTCGTTTCCCTGATCCCTTAGCAAATCCATATCTTGCTTTTGCTTCTTTACTCATGGCAGGATTGGATGGCATCATCAACAAAATTCATCCAGGCGATGCAATGGATAAAAATCTATACGACTTACCATCTGAAGAATTACAAAATATTCCTGCAGTAGCGACCTCATTAGAGGATGCATTAAACTCGCTTGAAAAAGATTATGAATTCTTAACTAAAGGTGGCGTATTTAGCAAAGAATTTATTGAGGCATTTATTGCCATTAAACGCAAAGAAGTTGAGCGTCTGAATATGACTCCTCAC
The DNA here is from genome assembly GCF_900186835.1 of Pasteurella dagmatis. Classification (NCBI taxonomy): domain Bacteria; kingdom Pseudomonadati; phylum Pseudomonadota; class Gammaproteobacteria; order Pasteurellales; family Pasteurellaceae; genus Pasteurella; species Pasteurella dagmatis. Next base: position 2,274,925 of record NZ_LT906448.1, on the reverse strand, counting down.
CCAGTTGAATTTGAGATGTATTACGCCTAATTTTTAGAATGCAGTGCTTTGCATTGCATTCTATTTACAACTATCTATTTTCACTAGATTTAACAGGAATAGCTATAGCTTCAAGTGGTATGTTGACAATGTACAAATCCCATGAAATCTACTATAGAGATATTTGTAGTCTTTAATATCCAATCTCACATTAATGCTATTCTATGTATCTAAATTCAAAAGAAATACTGTAGATTTTCCAAATTTATTTCAGAAAATAAGTGGTAAATTTGAGATAATAAAAAACCCAGCTAATGCTGGGTTTTTCGTATTTATACTTCAAGAATTATTCAACAACAACGATAACGTTAACTGTTGCGAATACTTCACCGTGAAGTTGGAATTTAACTTCGTGGTCGCCTAAAGTACGGATTGGGCCAGTTGATAAACGAACCTCACTTTTCGCAATTGCAACGCCTGCAGCTGTAACAGCTTCAGCAACATCACGAGTAGTGATAGAACCGAATAAACGACCTTCATCACCAGCTTTAGATGCGATAGTTACAGAACCTAATTCAGCTAACTGAGCTGCACGAGCTTGTGCTGCTGCTAAAACTTCTGCTGCTTTCGCTTCTAATTCTGCACGACGCGCTTCGAAATGTTCGATATTCGCTTTAGTTGCCATAACTGCTTTACCTTGTGGGATTAAGAAGTTACGCGCAAAACCTGATTTAACCTCAACTTGATCACCAATGTTACCTAGGTGAGCTACTTTATCTAAAAGAATTACTTGCATTACCGTATCCTCTCTTTAATTACTGATGATTGTCAGTGTACGGAAGTAACGCTAAATAACGTGCACGTTTGATAGCACGAGCTAATTGACGTTGATACTTCGCACGAGTACCGGTAATACGGCTTGGAACAATTTTGCCGCTCTCTGTGATATAGTTCTTTAATGTAGCTACATCTTTATAATCGATTTCTACTACATTTTCCGCTGTGAAACGGCAGAACTTACGACGACGGAAATAACGTGCCATTTGGCTAGTCTCCTAATCTATAAATTCGATTTGCTCGGCATGTAATACTAATTGGTTTAAGCCATTTTTGCTTTTATGAGAGCTTATAAAGCCTATTACCAAAAGTTGACTGCCGACCGTAATGCTTTGAGTTTTTTCTATTAATTGATTGCCACTGATTTGGACTGGCATTTTACACCAAGCTTGGCGACTTAAGCCTGCTTCCTCTTGCATAGAACGATGTTCTAATAAAAACTGGCAGTGTCTTATCCCATTTGGACTTTGGTGTCGTTTCGGTTGATTTGCAACAATACCTATCAACGAAAAACGGTTATCAATTTTCAAATTACTCTTCAGCATCCTCAAAATCGTTGTTTTCAACTTCAGCTAAAGCTTTACGATCGTCTTTTGCTTTAACCATTGGGGACGCTTCTGTTACGGCGTGCTTAGTACGAATGATTACGTTACGAAGAACTGCGTCGTTGTAACGGAAAGTTGTTTCTAGCTCGTCGATGACTTCTTGAGGCGCTTCTACATTCATTAACACATAGTGTGCTTTGTGTAATTTGTTGATTGGGTACGCTAATTGGCGACGACCCCAATCTTCTAAGCGATGGATTTGACCGCCAGCTTCTTTAATAGAACCTGTATAACGTTCAATCATGCCTGGTACTTGTTCGCTTTGGTCCGGGTGAACCATAAACACGATTTCGTAGTGTCGCATTACTGCTCCTTACGGGTTAATCAGCCTCCGACTGTTAGACCAGCTACCAATCTGCGGAAGCAAGGAACGAAAATTAAATGTAGCTGTAAGGTGGTGAATTATACAGATAATCTATCCTTTTGCAAGACAAAGTGCGGGCTGTTTCTGAATATTTTTTACCAAAATTATCTTGAGTGGAGAGCATATGAAATTTCACAAAATGAGGATAGTAAAATGTGCGGAACAGTATGAAATCTAATAAAAGAATCACCACACTTTTAACACAATACATTGCATAAAAGTGCGGTGAATTAATGGCATAGAATGAAAGTAGAATTTTGAAAGTAGGAATTACATCCAAGCATTATTACGAATAATTCCGACTGCGATCCCTTCAATTTCAAAATTAGGTTGTGTATTTAAATCAACTACGATCGGGGCAAACTCTTCATTTTCTGCGTGAAGGTAAATCACAGAACCTTTACGTTCTAAACGTTTTACAGTCACTTCATCTTCAATACGAGCCACAACCACCTGTCCATTCCGCACATCTTTAGTGCTGTGTACTGCCAGTAGATCGCCATCTAAAATACCGATATCTTTCATTGATTGACCATACACTTTTAATAGGAAATCAGCTTGAGGTTTAAACATATTCGCATCAACTTTATAAGTACCTTCAATATGTTGCTCTGCTAAGATTGGCTCACCTGCGGCAACACGCCCAACAAGTGGCAAGCCTTGACTATCATCATTCACGCTATCGTCTTCTAACAACAAGCGAATGCCACGTGAAGTACCAGAAATAATTTCAATCACACCTTTTCTTGCAAGGGCTTTTAGATGTTCTTCGGCAGCATTTGGTGAGCGGAAACCTAACTCTTTAGAAATTTCAGCACGAGTCGGTGGCATTCCGGTTGTTTCTAAATGTCGCTTCAACAAGTCATAGACTTCTTGTTGACGTGCAGTTAATGCTTTAAATTGCTTCATATTCACCCCTGTCTTTATATACAGAACAACTGTTATTATATACAGAGTTATTGATATTGCAATCTTTTATTTTATTAGTGCATATCAATTATTCTTCAAGCCGGGCCTTTACATCAAACTCACATCCCACAATAGTATATGCAGGATATAAACAAAAAATCTGTTTTTTTGAGACCAAATCATACTAACTCTTGCAAATGTAGCAACCACTTGCTCATTACCTCCTACATCGGCTAGCCAAAGCATCTCAACGGCTTAATTTCTGAAACATAAAGCCCCCGTTTCATTCATTGTGAATTTATGTACATTTTAGTGACTTTTTATGCAAAAAGTATATGTAGTTCTTTTATTCAACAACTCACGATTTCAAATTTTTATGGTAAACTAAAGTAAACATTTCTAATAACTTATTAAGACGGAAATTCATTATGTTTAGTTTTCTAAATATTTATCGCAAAATACTGGAATTGCCCTTATCTTTTTTAGTAAAAAACAACCCTATTCCACACAATCCTATCGAAGAGTTAAAATTAGACACAACTCAACCGATGGTTTACGTTTTACCTTATACCTCACAGACTGACCTTGTGATTTTCCAAAAAAACTGTTTAAACGTAGGATTACCTGATCCATTAGAAAAAAATAAAATTGGCGATAAGACGTTGCCTCGCTTTGTTTTCTTAGATGAAGGACGACAATTTTTCAAATCAAAAGGTGCAAAACAAGAAACTATTCAAGTCTTCAATAATTATTTAGAATTGCACCGCACTTTACTTGAACTTGATGTACAAGTGATTCCAGTTTCTGTGCTTTGGGGGCGCTCACCAGGTCACGAAAAGCAAACTGGCTTACCACAATTACGTTTATTAAGTGGTATTCAAAAATTTATCGCTGCGGTTTGGTTTGGTCGTGATACTTTTGTACGCTTCTCACAAGCAGTGTCCTTACGCTATATGGTCAACGAGCACGGTTCAGATCAAGCGATTGCACATAAACTCGCTCGTGTAGCCAAAATTCACTTTTCAAAACAACGTATCTCAGCGACAGGTCCACGCCTACCAAACCGTGAAGCAATGTTTAATAAATTGCTTGTCTCATCAGCTATTTTAGATGCGATTAAAGATGAAGCGAAAGCAAAAAATATCAGCGAAGAGAAAGCTACTCAAGAAGCTAAAAAAATTCTTGAAGAAATTGCCGCAAACGTAAATTATGAGGGTTTACGTATTGCAGATCGTTTCTTACGTTGGTTATGGAACAAACTTTATCAAGGTATTGAAGTCCAACACGCAGATCGTGTACGTAAATTGGCTTTAGATGGTCACGAAATCGTATACGTGCCTTGTCACCGCAGCCATATCGACTATTTATTACTTTCCTATTTGCTTTACCATCAAGGTTTAGTTCCGCCACATATCGCAGCTGGTATTAATTTGAACTTCTGGCCTGTTGGTGGAATGTTTCGTCGTGGGGGGGCTTTCTTTATTCGACGGACTTTCAAAGGTAACCGCTTATATTCAACAATTTTCCGAGAATATCTCGCAGAGTTATTCCACCGTGGTTACCCAGTGGAATACTTCATTGAAGGCGGTCGTTCAAGGACTGGTCGTTTACTGGCACCTAAAACAGGTATGATGTCAATGACAATGCAAGCATTGCTACAACAACAAACTCGCCCAATTTCAATTGTGCCAGTTTATGTCGGTTACGAGCACGTGATTGAAGTCGATACTTATGCAAAAGAATTACGTGGTGCAGAAAAAGAGAAAGAAAATGCAGGCTTAGTATTACGTGTGATCAAAAAATTACGTAATTTAGGTAAAGCCTACGTGAATTTCGGCGAGCCAATCACCTTAAGTAACTTCTTAAACCAACATTATCCTGAATGGAAAAATGATGTAAACCAAGAAGAGCGTCCACAATGGTTTAACCAAGCAGTTGATGGTGTATCAAATCAAGTCATGATCAATATCAACAAAGCCGCGGCGGTAAATGCAATGAATTTAACAGGCACAGCCTTGCTCTCTTCACGTCAACGTGCACTTTCACGTGAACAATTATTAGAGCAATTAGCGAGCTACCAAAAATTCTTACAAAACTCACCTTATTCACAAGACATTGTAGTACCTACTGAGTCTGCAGAAGAAATGCTTGAACACATTTTAAAACTTGAGCGTGTCGGCATCATTGTTGAAAAAGATAACTTCGGTGAAATTGTTCGTTTAGAGCGTAATTCTGCCGTATTAATGACTTATTATCGCAACAATATTCAGCATTTATTTGTGCTGCCATCATTAGTTGCTAGCATTGTTTTACATTATGAAGCAATTCAAAAACCGTTAGTATCAGAAGCAGTAAGTAAAATTTATCCATTCTTGAAAAGTGAGTTATTCCTTTCCTTCACGCAAGAAGAATTGCAAGATCGTATTGAGCAAATTATTGAGGAATTCCAACGTCAAGAAATCATAAAATGCAATGCAAATATGCTATCAATTAACAAACCTCGCGTGAGAATGTTACAGCTTTGGTCTTCTGGTGTGCGTGAAATTTTACAACGCTACTACATCACTGTAAGTATTTTATTGAAAGACCCTGCAATGCCTCGTGCAAACTTAGAAAAAGACAGTCAATCTGTGGCACAACGCTTGTCTGTTTTACACGGCATCAATGCTCCTGAGTTCTTTGATAAAGCAGTATTCTCAGCATTCATTGCGAGCCTAAAACAAGAAGGCTACTTTAATGAAGAAGGCATCGCAGATACAAACAAACTTGGGGAAGTCGCAGAGATTTTAAATCAAGTGATCTCAACAGAGGTTTGCCTCACAATCAAAGGTGCGATTGCAAAAATTGAAGAAGAGTAATCTTTTGAAAAAACACTCATAAAACAAAAGTGCGGTCAAAATTTTTAATTTTTTGACCGCACTTTTTATTGGGGAAAAAGAAAAGTGCAAAATCTAAATTGCACTTTTCTCTCAAAACAGACAAAGATTAGCGTCTAAACATTCCACCTAAACCGCCGAGCCCGCCCATCATGCCTTGCATACCACGCATCATTTTTGCCATTCCGCCTTTGCGCATTTTTTTCATCATTCTTTGCATTTCGTCGAATTGTTTAAGCAATTTATTCACGTCTTGCACTTGAGTACCTGAACCCATTGCGATACGACGACGGCGTGATCCTTTGATGATATCTGGGTTTGCACGCTCTTTGAGAGTCATTGAGTTGATGATTGCTTCCATTTTGTTAAACATTTTATCATCCACTTGATTTTTAACGTGGTCTGGCAAATTTTTTGCACCTGGAAGTTTGTCTAACATAGACATCATCCCACCCATATTTTTCATTTGAATGAGCTGTTCACGGAAATCTTCTAATGTGAAATCATCACCTTTTTTGAATTTCTGCGCCATTTTTTCCGCTTTTTCACGGTCAACAGAACGTTCAAGATCTTCAATTAGTGACAACACGTCGCCCATACCAAGAATACGTGATGCAACACGCTCTGGGTGGAATGGCTCTAAGGCATCTGTTTTCTCACCCACACCAAGGAATTTAATTGGTTTACCGGTAATTTGACGAATAGATAACGCAGCACCTCCACGCGCATCTCCGTCCACTTTGGTTAATACTACCCCAGTTAAAGGTAAAGCTTCATTAAAAGCTTTTGCGGTATTCGCAGCGTCTTGACCGGTCATTGCATCCACAGTGAAAAGCGTTTCGATTGGGTTAAGTGCGGCGTGAATTTGTTTAATTTCATCCATCATTTCGCCATCAACATGTAGGCGACCTGCGGTATCAACAATTAATACATCATAGAATTTTAATTTTGCTTCAGCTAAAGCTGCTTGAGCGATAGCAACTGGATTTTGTGATACATCAGAAGGGAAAAATGAAGCACCAACGGCTTGTGCGAGAGTTTCTAATTGTTTGATAGCCGCTGGGCGATAAACGTCAGCAGACACAACAAGCACTTTCTTCTTGTGACGTTCTTTTAAGAATTTCGCTAATTTACCGACGCTCGTTGTTTTACCCGCACCTTGTAAGCCAGCCATTAAAATAACCGCTGGAGGTTGAGTTGCAAGGTTTAAACTTTCGTTCGCTTCACCCATTGCTACTTCAAGCTCAGCCTGAACAATTTTAACAAACTCTTGACCCGGAGTTAGGCTTTTATTAACTTCAACACCAATCGCACGCTCTTTCACTTTATTAATAAAATCACGTACGACAGGCAACGCTACGTCAGCTTCAAGCAACGCCATACGTACTTCACGCAAAGTTTCTTTAATATTATCTTCCGTTAAACGACCACGACCGCTAATATTTCTTAGGGTTTTCGACAAGCGATCTGATAAATTCTCAAACATTCATTTTTCCTACTTTATCTCCAAAAAAATTGTCTTAATTATACTGAAATCCCGTAGATTTTCATCATTTGTAATAAATTTATAGCGATTTGATAGAGAGAAAGTTAGAATGGATTGACTATAAATATGAGGATATAGGAATGTGGCTTGTTATTTTTTCAGTATTTTTTTATCTTTCTAGCTTATTATTAATTACGCCGATGTTATTAAAAACACAATCTGGTGAGCAAGTTCAAAAGCCAAATCAAGCCCTCTTTTTTTCTACCTCATTTTTAGCCATTATTTTGCATTGTTTCAGTTTAACTGATTTATTTACTCAATTAATTTCAGGTCAAAACTTTACTGTTACTGCCATTGGCTCATTAATTAGCCTGATTATTGCTTTCCTTTCCACCTCTGCTATGTTGCTACGCATAAAAACCCTATGGTTTTTATTACCTATTATTTATAGTTTTGCTATTATGAATGTGATTTTAGCAACCTTACTCCCTAGCCATTTTCTTTATCACCTTAGCAAAAATATTGCACTATTTATCCATGTTGGCCTATCGTTGTTTACTTATTCAGTTTGTTTTATTGCTGCACTTTACTCGATCCAAATATTTTGGATTGATCGTAGCTTAAAAAATAAAAAACTGCCATTTTCTCCAATTATCCCACCCTTAATGTTGGTAGAACGCCATTTTTTCCGCTTAATGCTCACAGGTGAGTTACTGCTCACTATTGTGCTAATCTCAGGTTCTTTCCATCTAGCTAAAGATTTCGCGCCACAAGATATCCAAAAAGCTGTATTTTCTTTTTTAGCTTGGTGTGTATTTGGTATCGCCTTAATTGGGCATTGGAAATTATATTGGCGTGGCAAAAGAATTGTCATTTATGCCATTTTAGGTACGACTTTACTCACGATTGCTTATTTTGGTAGTCGTCTAATGCTTGAAATATAGACAATATTTCTTTATGCTTATATCTGCAAAAGTGCGGTTAAAAATACAAAAAAATAACCGCACTTTTCAATTTCTGTTCACTCATGTGCTATTTACAAGAGTGAATTTGTTGTTAACTCGAAAAAGGATGCATTTTGGACAGTATTCCCCTTAGTACCCTGTTTATTACCCTCATAATTTTACTTATCACATCAGCTTATTTTTCAGGCTCAGAAACAGGTCTGTTATCTGCTAACAGATATCGCCTCCGCCATTTAGCTGAAAAAGGGCATAAAGGCGCAAAAAAAGCAGAAAAATTACTGAAAAAAACAGACGTATTACTTAGCCTCATTCTCATTTGTAATAATCTCGTCAATATTACCGCATCCGCCATTACGACTATTATTGGTATGCGCTTATATGGTGATGCAGGGGTTGCAATCGCAACAGGTGCGTTAACCTTTGTGATGCTGATCTTTGCAGAAATTTTACCAAAAACCATTGCCGCACGTTACCCAGAAAAAGTGGCATTTACTTCAAGTCATTTACTTTCGGTATTCTTGCGTTTATTCACGCCAGTAGTTTATTTAATGAACTTGATCATTCAAGGAATCTTAGCTCTTCTACGTTTAAAATCAGATACAAAGTCTAATTCATTAAGCCCTGAAGAACTGCGCTCTATTGTGAATGAATCGGGTAAATTTATTCCCTCTGCCCACCAAGAGATGTTGCTCTCAATCCTAGATTTAGAAGAAGTCACCGTCGACGACATTATGGTGCCACGAAACGACATTGGCGGTATTGATATTGATGACGACTGGAAATCCATTATGCGTCAATTAAATCACGCAGCCCACGGCCGTGTGGTGCTATATAAAGGCAGTATGGACGAAAATATTTTAGGCATGTTGCGTGTACGCGAAGCCTATCGTTTGATGCTAGATAAAAATGAATTCAATAAGGAAACCCTAATCCGTGCGGCTGATGAAGTCTATTTTATCCCTGAAGGCACAGCATTGAACACACAGCTACTCAATTTCCGTAACAATAAAGAAAGAATAGGTTTAGTTGTTGACGAATACGGAGATATTAAAGGTTTAGTAACCTTAGAAGATATTCTCGAAGAAATTGTCGGTGAATTTACCACTTCAACGGCACCTTCCATTGATGATGAAGTGATTCATCAATCAGACGGTTCAATTATCATCGAAGGTTCAGCAAATTTACGTGATTTGAATAAGTTATTTGACTGGAATTTAGATACTGAAGATGCTCGTACTTTTAATGGATTGATCTTAGAACACTTGGAAGAAATCCCTGAGGAAGGAACTATTTGCGAAATAAACGGCTTACAAATTACAATTTTAGAAGTCGGTGACAATATGGTAAAACAAGCAAAAGTCGTCAAAATTTAACCGCACCTCCCCCATTTGCGATGTGTAAAACGCATCGCATTTTCATTTTATTCTTTTGATCTTACTCAAAAAATAATTAATTTAGTACAAAACAACACGCCTCATTTTTGGTTTATTATTTACGTCTTTTTTTTCATCTGCTAGAATCGCGCAATTGAAATTAATTCTCAATACCGTATAATAACGCAATCTTTTTTTGCGATAAAAATTAAAGGATTTAGATATGCCACAGTTATTCCAATTCTTACAAGAATATATTGATTATATTATTTTAGGCCTATTGGCTATTATGAGTTTCATTATGCTTTGGCTCGTCATTGAGCGTTTCCTTTTCTTAAATAAAGTAGATGTGTCAACTTATGATAACGTACACGAATTAGACATCGATCTACAACGTCACCTCACCGCAATTTCAACCATTGGTTCAAATGCACCTTATGTAGGCTTATTAGGAACCGTTATTGGTATTCTTCTGACATTCTACGAACTTGGTCACTCTGGTGGTGAAATTGATGCAGCAGCCATTATGGTGCATTTGTCATTAGCTTTAAAAGCAACTGCAGTAGGTATCTTAGTAGCAATTCCTTCAATGGTGTTTTACAACGGCTTAGGGCGTAAAGTTGAAGTCAATCGCTTGAAATGGTTTGCCTTAAACGAGAAAAAAACACAATCAAATGCATAGGTGGCCAAGGTGAAAAAGTTTGATGAAATCAACATTATTCCTTTTATCGACATTATGTTGGTATTGTTGGCAATCGTTTTAATCACAGCCTCTTTTATTTCACAAGGGAAAATTCAAGTAAACGTACCAAAAGCAAGTTCGACTGTCGCATTTCGTTCAGATGATTTAGCAAAATTATTGACTGTAACTGAAGCTGGTGAAATTTTCTTTAATGATAAACCAATTACAGCAGAAGCATTAGAAGCTGAAATTGCAACTTGGGCAAAAGATCAAAAAGTCACTCTTAAAGTAGATGCAAAATCAACCTTCCAAGACTTTGTATCGATTACCGATATGATGGCAAAAAATGAAATTAAAAATGTTGCTATCGTCACCATCAAAGAAAAGGCAGCTCAATGATAGTTAAAAATCGTTCTTGTGTCGGTTTTGCAATATCATTGCTTTTTCACGCAAGTTTTGTGTCTTTCCTTTATTGGATTGTACAAAAAGACGATGACAGTGCGAATGGTTTTGCTGCCGATGTAATATCGACTCATATTTCAATGGAAATGCTGGCTGCAACAGTGATTGCCGAACCAGAACCTGAGCCAGAACCGGTACAGCCTGAAATTGAGCCAGAAAAGCCAAAAGAAGAAGTGGCAGATCCTACAGTCAAACCTGAACCGCCTAAGGAAATAGAAAAACCTAAAGAGCCGGAAAAACCAAAAGAAAAACCAAAGGAAAAACCGAAAGAGAAGCCAAAAGATAAACCAAAGAAACCGAAAAAAGAGCAAAAAGATTTGCCTAAATCGGATCGTCAGATTGATTCAAATGCCTCAATCAATCAACAAGCAACCACTACTGGTAACCTGACAAGTAATAACCCTAATCTTGTGGGTAAAGGTAATAGTACAAACGAAATCAATGCATATCGTTCTGCATTGCGTCGCGAAATTGAAAAACATAAACGTTACCCAAATCGTGCACGTATGATGCGCAAACAAGGTGTTGTTACCCTGATATTCCATATCAACAGTGCTGGTGCAATTAGTAATATTCGTATTACAAAATCATCAGGTTCAGAAGAACTTGATAATGCAGCACTTGCGGCGGTAAATAGTGCGCGCCCTATTGGTCCACTACCTGCTGGAATGGCAAATGAAATCAGTGTACCTGTGAGTTTCAAAATCACAAATTAACCTAAAAGTGCGGTAAAAACACCGCACTTTTTCAATGTATTTTCTGCAAAAAACGCACCCTACATTTCAATTTCAATATCATTAGCAATTGATATTCATATAAGTTATTTGATTATTTTTTATCTCAATCTTATGATAGAAACGTTTTATTTGGGAATATTTTTTAAGGAAAGTAATATGACAGAAAAAAAGATCGCAATCATCAGTAGCTTTTTAAGCTTATTAATTATTACAGCCTATAGCGCCTTCACTAGTTATTTTTCAAATAGTAATATTGAACTGACCATTGGAGAAATCATCGAATTTGCCTTGTTAAATATTGGCACCCTTATTATCCCTTTTGTGCTGGCTTGCCTTCCCTATCTCTTTGTAAGACCTGCAGCGGTAACAGGTAGTACATTATCCGCATTACTTATCTTTACCATTGTCGCAATAATGTCTTATTCAATACCTGATCCTAAAAGTGCTGCTGCGATCTGGGCAATTTATATTTTTTGGCTGCTTGGGGCAGCAATTACATCACTTGCAATTGCTGTGTTAAAACCTAAATTTGTTACAGTGAGTGCAATGAGAGCCTTTTTATGGAGTGCTTTTTTTACGCTTCTTGTCAGTTTTGCTGTAGGACTGACTATCAGTAAACTTTTATAGTAGTAATCAACTAAACACCCTTTGCCTCTTATGGGAAAAAGAATCTAAAATTGTTGAGGTTCAGAATAAAAACCTATTACTACCTCAGTCTATATGAGATACTCGGAACTAGTTACAATTAACCGGAGCTTCAAATCAAACAAGCTACAAAATTAGCGAGTGTGATCTTAGACTGTAATAAGCCAAATACAAAAAATGAGTTAGTGTTTTTCAACACACTAACTCATTTTTATTCACTCTGTTCAATCAACAATTATTTTTTTGATTGTTTGTACAATTCAACTGCTTGTGGCATTAAACGCAATAAATTTTGTTGGCGATCACTATCACTTGGATGCGTTGAAGATAAAGCTGCTAATACACTTTGAGAACCTTGTGATGCACTTTGCATTTTTTGCCAAAGTTTTGGAGCAGCTTCTGGGTTAAAGCCTGCTTTTGCCATTAGCATTAAACCCACTTCATCTGCTTCAGTTTCATTACTACGAGAATATGGTTTATCTAAAGCCCAATCTTTGGTCAAACCAACTACCAATGAACTACCGTCTGCTCCTATTTGTGTTGAAAGTGCTACATGAGCAACCTCTGCTAATACATTGGTAAACTGCCCTATATTCACTCTTTTCTTACCGTGCTCTTTTAAGGCATGTGCCATTTCATGACCCATTACCGTTGCAATTTCATCATTTGTTAATTTTAATGAATCCACTAAGCCCGTATAAAATGCCATTTTACCACCAGGCATTGCCCAAGCATTTAATTCTTTTGATTTAATCACGCTTAGCTGCCAATGGAATTTCTCGCCAGTCTGATTTTCTCTATCTGCATAAGGTACCATTTTTTTGAATACGGAATGAATACGTTTTGCTGTTGGTGATGACGTATCTAATACGTGTTGCTTACGTGCTTTATCGACCGTTTGTGAATAGGAAAGTGCTGATTGCTGATTAATAGTAGCAGAATCTGCACAAGCGTTTAATAGTAATGCTAAGCTAGAAACTAAAACTACTTTCTTTAATGTCATCATAGATGCCTCACTCAAAAATAAAAATTAAGTAAAAAAATACCGCTCTTTTAAGCGGTATTTATAACATATTGATTATTTTTTCGCACGTTCAAATGATTCTAAGATTTCTTGACGTGCTGCTTCAACACCTTCCCAGCCATCAACTTTCACCCATTTACCGGCTTCTAACGCTTTATAGCTTTCGAAGAAGTGCTGAATTTGTGCTTTTAATAACGTTGGCAAATCATCAACATCTTTGATGTGATCGTATTCTTTAGTTAATTTGCTATGTGGAACTGCAACAACTTTCGCATCTCCGCCTGCTTCGTCAGTCATTTTTAATACGCCAACTGGACGGCAACGAATCACAGATCCTGGTTGTAATGGATATGGTGTTGGCACTAATACATCCACAGGATCACCATCAGAGGAAAGTGTATGGTTTACATAACCATAATTTGCAGGATAAAACATTGCTGTTGCCATAAAGCGATCTACGAATAATGAACCGCTTTCTTTATCCACCTCATATTTGATTGGATCAGAGTTTGCAGGAATTTCAATCACAACATAAATATCATCTGGTAATTCTTTACCTGCTGGCACGTTTTCTAAACCCATTTTTTATTCCTTATTTCAAGTTAATTATAAATAAAATCGTTCAATTATAGCCTTAATTTACTCAATTTGTCGAGATAGAGAGGTGACTCCATCTAATAGAGCAAACCAAAAAGAAATTCAAAAAAATCATTTGATTTTTATCTTTACACTATTAAAATAGTGCAATGTTTTACAAATAATAACAAGTTAAATGGTAGTTCATATGGCAACAATAAAAAAACACCCCTCCTTAATTGGAGGCTCAATGATTATCGCTGGCACTGCGATTGGTGCTGGTATGTTAGCAAATCCGACTGCAACTGCTGGAGTTTGGTTTATAGGCTCAATCCTGCTTTTAGCTTATACATGGTTTTGTATGACTACTTCAGGTTTAATGATTCTCGAAGCTAACTTACATTATCCAACTGGCGCAAGTTTTGATACTATCGTCAAAGATTTGTTAGGTAATGGTTGGAATATGATTAATGGGCTTTCCGTTGCCTTTGTGCTTTATATATTAACCTATGCCTATATCACCTCTGGCGGTGGTATTACACAAAACTTACTCAATCAAGTATTCAGCTCATCAGAAAATATGGTAGATATTGGCCGCAGTTCCGGCTCACTCATTTTCTGTATTGTCCTCGCAGCTTTTGTATGGTTATCCACCAAAGCGGTTGATCGTTTTACGACAGTGCTCATCACCGCTATGGTTGTGGCATTCTTCCTCTCTACTAGCGACTTGATTAGTTCAGTTAAAACAGAGGTGCTATTTAACCAAATCGCACAAGCAGACCAACAATATTTACCTTATATTTTGACCGCACTTCCTGTCTGCTTAGTATCATTTGGCTTCCACGGTAATGTACCAAGCCTCGTAAAATATTACGATCGTGATGGAAAACGTGTGATGAAATCGATCTTTCTTGGTACAACTATTGCGTTAGTGATTTACATCTTATGGCAGTTAGCAGTACAAGGAAACTTGCCTCGTGCTGAATTTGCCCCAGTGATTGAAAAAGGTGGTGACATCGCTGCACTACTAAGCGCACTATCACAATATATCCAAACAGATTATATTAGCGTGATACTTAATTTCTTTGCTTATATGGCAATTGCGAGCTCATTCTTAGGTGTAAGTTTAGGTTTATTTGACTATATTTCTGACTTATTTAAATTAGATGATAGCCTATTAGGCAGAACCAAAGCAGCCTTAATCACATTTTTACCACCACTCTTACTCAGCTTACAATTCCCTTATGGTTTTGTGATTGCTATCGGCTACGCTGGTTTAGCTGCAACAATTTGGGCAGCCATTGTGCCCGCACTTTTAGCGAAAGCAACACGCGAGCGCTTTGAAAACAGCACATATCGCGTTTATGGTGGTCACTTTATGATTTATTTTGTAATCTTATTTGGTGTACTCAATATTGTGACACAAGTTGCAGCACAATTTGGGCTATTACCCACATTTTTAGGTTAAACATCACAAATTTAATGGAAAAAGCTTGGCTTGATACAAAATTTTGAGTATATAGTTAGCGGATTCTCAATATAAAGAGGTTTACAATGAAAAAACTAATTAAATTCAGCACTCTCGCATTATCATTAGGGTTAATCAGTCAAGCATATGCTTATACTCAAGATAGAACCTATAACATAACTGTATTACACGCAAACGATACCCACGGTCATTTCTGGAAAAACAGCAAAGGTGAATATGGTTTTGCCGCACACAAAACGTTAATTGATAATATTCGTAAAGAAGTAGAAAGCAAAGGTGGTTCCGTTGTTTTACTTCACGCAGGTGACTTCAACACAGGTGTACCTGAGTCTGATATGCAAAATGCAAAACCCGATATTGAAGGGATGAATATGATTGGTTATGACACAGCAGTACTTGGTAACCATGAATTTGACTTCCCTATGCAACTTCTTGAAATGCAAGAAAAATGGGCAAAATTCCCACTCATTTCGGCCAATGTTATCAACAAAAAAACCAACAAATCATTAGTACAACCTTATGTAATGTTGAAAAGAGATGACTTAAAAATTGCTGTTGTGGGTTTAACTACTGAAGATACAGCAAAATTAGGTAACCCAGATGTGGTTGATCACGTTATCTTCAAAAATCCAATTGAAACAGCAAAAACGACACTTGCTGAAATCAATAAAACTGAAAAACCAGATATCCGCATTGCATTAACCCATATGGGTTACTATTTTGATGGTAAACACGGTCAAAATGCACCGGGTGATGTCACAATGGCTCGCACCCTTGATAAAGGAGCTTTCGATCTAATCATTGGTGGACACACACACGATACGGTTTGTATTGATGAGCAAGGTCAATTCAAAGCGAAATACACGCCAGGTGAAGAATGTAAACCAGACTTCCAAAATGGTACTTGGATTGTTCAAGCCGGAGAATGGGGTAAATTTATTGGTCGTGCAGATTTTGAATTCAAAAACGGCGAAACTAAATTGGTTAAATATGAATTAATCCCAGTTAACTTAAAACAAAAAATCAAACTAGAAGACGGTAAGTCTGAATACAAACTATATCAACCTGAAATTGCTGAAGATCCAGCAGTATTCGCACACTTGAAAACTTACCAAGACGAAGGTGATCGTTTATTAGGCGTGAAAGTAGGTGAAGTGAAAGGTAAATTTGTGGGCGATCGTAAGATTATCCGTTTCCACCAAACAAACCTTGGTCGTTTAATCGCACAATCACAAATGGAACGTGTTAAAGCAGATGTGGGTATTATGAACTCAGGTGGTATCCGTGCAGATATCAATGAGGGTGAAACTACTTATAAAGATATTCTTACAGTTCAACCTTTCGGCAATATGATCGCAACGGTAGATTTCACTGGTCAAGAGCTTCTAGATTACCTGAACGTTGTTGCAATGAAGCAAGTAGATAGTGGCGCATATCCACAATTTGCAGGTATCTCAATGGTAGTTGACCGTACAGCCCAAAAAGTGTCTGATGTAAAAGTGGGTGGTAAAGCACTTGATTTAAACAAAAAATATAAAGTCTCTGTACCAGACTATTGCGCAGGTGGTGGTGATGGCTATCCAGTCTTGAAAAAACACCCAAGCTATGTGAACACTGGTTTCATCGATGCTGAAATGTTGAAAAAATACTTTGAAGAAAACAAAGTATTAGATGCCGCTAAGTACGATCCAAAAGACGACATCATCTTCAAATAAGATGGCCAAGAAAAGCGTCTATGATGCCCCGCAATTTTTTGAGCTTTATTTAAAATTGCGGGAAAATCCAATTAGCTTAAATGAAGTTGTAGAAAAGCCGACAATGTTGTCCTTACTGCCCGATTTGACAGATAAAAAACTGTTAGATCTGGGCTGTGGTTGTGGTGGGCACCTACAACTTTATTTACAACGCAATGCCCGCTTTGTTGTGGGCATTGATCTGTCTGAAAATATGCTCAAACAGGCAGAAACAGACTTAGCAAAATTTTCCCAAAATTCACCGCACTTTGCTTTGCATCAGCTTTCTATGGAACAACTCAGTGAGCTGCCTGAAAGCCATTTTGATGTCATCACAAGCTCATTTGCGTTTCATTATGTGCAAGATTTTCCTCAATTATTATCTGATATTCATCAAAAATTAAATCCGAATGGTTATTTGATTTTCTCGCAAGAACACCCGATTGTGACTTGTTACCAAGGTGGTGATCGCTGGGAAAAAGATGAAAATAAACAGCAAGTAGCGTACCGCTTAAATTATTATCGTGACGAAGGCGAACGTGATCGTAACTGGTTTAAACAACCGTTTAAAACCTATCACCGCACCACTGCCACCATCATCAATAATTTAATTCAAGCGGGTTTCCAAATTGAACAAATGGCAGAACCGATGCTTGCCGATAAGCCTGAATGGCAAAACGAATTTAAAGATCTACAGCACCGTCCTGTGCTGTTGTTTATTAAAGCGAAAAAAATCTAATTTTTTTGTAAAAAACACTTGCCAGTTCATTTTTTTTACAGTAACTTGAATAGCAATTAATCAATAAGGAAGACAAAATGAATTTTAACCGTATTGCTCATCACCACCATCACTCCTGATTATCTTTCGGGCGTTTAGTGGTGCTTGGAAGATAGAAAATCTTCCGAGCAGTGCAATATAACCAACAACAAAGCCTCTCGGAACCACTCGAGAGGCTTTTTTTATAACTAAAATTCACAACATCAAACACAGGATAACATTATGATCGAAAGTAAAAGACTACGCATTGCGATGCAAAAATCTGGGCGTTTAAGCCAAGAATCTCAAGCACTACTGAAACAATGTGGTGTAAAAATAAATTTACAAGAACAACGTTTAATTGCTTACGCTGAAAATATGCCCATTGATATTTTACGTGTTCGTGATGATGATATCCCAGGTTTAGTCTTTGATGGCGTCGTTGATCTTGGCATTATCGGTGAGAATGTTTTAGAAGAAGAGGAATTGGCTCGCCAAGCTGCTGGTGAAAGCGTCAATTATAAAAAATTACGCCGTTTAGATTTTGGTGGCTGCCGTTTATCCATCGCTATTCCACAAGATGAAAACTACAACAATGTAAGCGATCTTAAAGATGCCCGCATCGCGACTTCATACCCAAATTTAATTAAACGCTATATGCAACAACAAGGCGTGGACTTCAAAACCTGCTCGCTCACTGGTTCGGTGGAAGTTGCTCCACGTGCAGGGCTTGCCGATGCCATTTGTGATTTAGTGTCTTCTGGTGCTACCCTTGAAGCCAACGGCTTAAAAGAAGTGGAAGTCATTTACCGCTCAAAATCCTGCTTAATTCAACGTGCCGCAGAACTTAGCCCAGAAAAACAAGCGTTAGTGAATAAGTTACTTACCCGAATTCAAGGCGTACAACAGGCAGCAGAATCCAAATACATTATGCTCCACGCACCAAAAGAAAAATTAGAAGAAATTACCGCACTTTTACCGGGTGTGGAAAACCCAACTATTTTGCCATTGGCACACGATGACTCAAAAGTAGCGATGCACATGGTCAGTCAAGAGGCACTATTTTGGGAAACGATGGAGCAATTGAAAGAGATTGGGGCAAGCTCAATTTTAGTGTTACCAATTGAGAAAATGATGGAATAGTTTGTTACTTTTACTCACAAGTTTGCACTACGTGCCGTTGGCGAAGCCAACGTTCAAAATCCTACGGATTTTGTCTTTGCTTTGCCAAAGACAAATGTGAAAACATTTGAATGTTGCCTTTAGGCAACAGCCCAAAGGGCGAGCAAAGCGAGTAAAAGTAACCAAAAGAAACGCAACCCTGCTTCGTTGCTTTCCGTTCTTAGATGAAATTTTCTTAACAGTTAATTTTGCAACTCGCCAACATAGTTGGCTCAAACACTCAAAATTAACCTAAAAATTTCATCACAAGCGGGCAACTCAGAAGGGAAATTATGTCACCTCATTAAACCTTAGGAAAAAAGAATGCAAATATATAACTGGAGTGAACTCAATACGATAGATAAGGAAAGATTGCTTTCTCGACCAGCACAAGCGATCGGAGAACAAATTACACAGGTGGTTAATGCTATCAAAGCAAATGTCATTAACAATGGTGACACAGCGTTATTCGAGTTATCTGAAAAATTCGATAAAGTGAAATTGGAAAGCCTAATTATTTCTAAAGCGCAAATTGAACAAGCAAGCAGCCGAATTTCTGATGAACTGAAACAAGCGATTCAAACAGCGAAAGGTAATATTGAGCGTTTTCACCAAGCACAGAAAAATCAAAGCGTTGATATCGAAACACAAGAAGGTGTACGTTGCCAAGTGTTAACCCGCCCAATTCAAAAAGTAGGTTTGTATATTCCGGGTGGTTCTGCTCCTCTCTTTTCTACGGTGTTAATGCTCGCAGTGCCTGCCAAAATAGCAGGCTGCAAAACCATTGTACTTTGCTCACCACCACCGATTGCAGATGAAATTCTCTACACTGCAAACTTATGTGGCGTTGAAACCATTTATGCCATCGGTGGCGCTCAAGCAGTATTTGCCATGGCAAATGGTACAGAAAGTGTGCAAAAGGTGGATAAAATTTTCGGACCGGGCAACGCCTTTGTTACTGAAGCAAAACGCCAAGTGATGATGAATGGTACTGCAATTGATATGCCTGCTGGTCCTTCAGAAGTGTTGGTGATTGCCGATGAATTTGCCGATCCTGATTTTGTGGCGAGCGATCTACTTTCCCAAGCGGAACACGGTGCTGACAGCCAAGTGATTTTAGTGACAAATTGCGAAACTTTAGCAAAACAGACCGCACTTTCTATTGAACAACAACTTTCACGCTTACCAAGAGCGGAAACCGCACGCAAAGCCCTTGCACACAGCCGCACATTTATCGCAGAAGATCTGCAACAATGTGTCGCGATCAGCAATGCTTACGCCCCAGAACATTTAGTCGTGCAAGTGGAAAATGCCCGTAATTTATTGCCATTGCTAGACAATGCAGGTTCGATCTTTTTAGGCGCTTATTCCCCTGAAAGTATGGGTGACTACGCCAGTGGGACTAACCACGTACTGCCAACTTACGGCTACACTCGCACGCACTCTAGCCTAGGTTTAGCTGATTTCAGCAAACGAATGACCGTACAAGAACTTAGCCCACAAGGCTTTAAGAAGCTCGCCAATACAGTGATGTTAATGGCAGAAGCAGAACAATTAGAAGCGCACAAACAAGCGGTGGCAATCCGCCTAACTAAATTGGAACAGGAGTAATTATGTCAATTACCTCACTTTCACGCAAAAATATCCAAGCCTTAACGCCCTATCAATCCGCACGTCGTTTAGGTGGGAAAGGCGATATTTGGTTGAATGCGAATGAATACCCAACTTCGCCAAATTTTGATTTAACTCACCGCACGTTTAACCGTTATCCTGAACCTCAACCGCAAGCAGTGATTGAAGGCTATGCCAATTATGCAGGGGTAAAACCTGAAAATGTGTTAGTCAGCCGAGGTGGCGATGAAAGTATCGAGCTAATTATCCGCACTTTTTGTGAGACACAAGATAGTGTGCTTTACTGCCCGCCAACTTATGGAATGTATTCTGTAAGCGCCGAAACCTGTGGCATTACATTGAAAACTGTGCCTTTAACCGCTGATTTTCAGCTGAATTTATCTGAAATCGAACGTAATCTTACAGGCGTGAAAGTGGTGTTTGTGTGTAGCCCGAATAATCCAACGGGTACGTTAGTGAATCGTGAAGATTTGTTAGCCTTATTAGAAATGACGAGAGATAAAGCCATTGTGGTAGTGGATGAGGCTTACATTGAATTCTGTCCACAAGCGACAATGGCAACAGAGCTAAAGAAATACCCGCACTTAGCGATTATCCGCACCCTATCCAAAGCCTTTGCATTGGCTGGCTTGCGTTGTGGTTTTACCCTTGCAAACAAAGAGTTAATCGACGTGCTACAAAAAGTCATTGCGCCTTATCCGTTGCCTGTGCCTGTGGCGGATATTGCCTCTCAAGCCTTGCAAAAAGACGGCTTACAAATGATGCAACAACGTGTGCAAGAAATTTTGCAAAATCGCACCGCACTTGAAGCGGAAATTTGCACATTACCTTGCGTTGAAAACGTCTTTGCAAGCGATGGTAACTATGTCTTAGTGAAATTTAAAGACGGGCAAAAAGTGTTTCAAACCCTTTGGGAGCAAGGCATTATCTTGCGTAACCAACACAGCGCATTGATGTTAGAAAACTGCATTCGTATCACGATTGGTACTGCGGAAGAAAACCGCCAAGTGATTGAAGCTATTCGTCAAATTGCATAAGATACAGACAGAACAAAAGACAACTAGGATAACAATATGACACAACAATCTATTCTTTTTATCGACCGCGACGGCACTTTAATTGATGAGCCTAAAACCGATTTTCAAATCGACAGTTTAGAAAAATTACAATTTGAGCCGAATGTCATTCCGGCTCTGTTGAAACTCAAACCTTTTTACCGTTTTGTGATGGTCAGTAACCAAGATGGCTTAGGTACGCCATCTTTCCCACAGGAAAATTTTGACAAACCGCACAATGCAATGATGGCATTATTTAAGTCACAAGGCATTGAATTTGACGAAGTGTTAATTTGTCCACACAAACCAGAAGATAACTGCGATTGCCGTAAGCCAAAAGTAAAATTATTAAAAAAATATATTGATAAAAAACTGTTCGACCCAGCCACCAGCTTTGTGATTGGCGACCGATACACCGATGTGCAACTGGCGGAAAATCTTGGCATTCGTGCGTTGCAATATGATCGTGAAAAACTCAACTGGGATCTGATTGTTGAAAAACTTTTGCCAAAACAGACCGCACTTGTAGATCGCACACCACGCTATGCCGAAGTGGTGCGCACCACCAAAGAAACTGACATTAAAGTGCAAGTTTGGCTCGATGAAAGTGGCGTGAATGAGATCAAAACGGGCGTAGGTTTCTTTGATCATATGCTCGATCAAATCGCAACTCACGGCGGTTTTAGAATGAATGTGAGCTGCAAAGGCGATTTATGGATTGACGAACACCACACGGTTGAAGACACTGCGCTTGCGCTCGGCACGGCATTAAAACAAGCGCTCGGCGACAAACGTGGCATCCAACGCTTCGGCTTTGTGTTGCCAATGGACGAATGCAAAGCAGAATGTACGATGGACTTATCAGGTCGCCCCTATTTCAAATTCAAAGCCAAATTTAAACGCGACAAAGTGGGCGATTTCAGCACCGAAATGACGGAGCATTTTTTCCAATCACTCGCCTACACCCTAATGGCAACCTTGCACCTAAAAACCAAAGGCGACAACGACCACCACAAAATCGAAAGCTTGTTTAAAATATTCGGACGCACGTTAAGACAGTGTATAAAAGTGGAAGGGAATGAATTGCCGAGTTCGAAAGGGGTGTTGTGATTTTAGACAAAATGTAAATAATGTGAAAGAGAATGGTGCGATGCTTTGCACCCTATCAAAAACAGGTTGTGATTTAAAATAGACACCAAGCTTGGATTCACCATGATCAAATAAAAAAGTGCGGTTGTTTTTTACAAAGATTTTGGCGAACTTGACCGCTTGTAGGAGGACATTTAGATGCCAAATTATTTACCAGACATTGATGATGTTATTTCTGGGAATATAAAATTTTTTTCTTTAGATACATCTGTGCTTCATCAAGTAGGATATAACTTTTCTAATGAAAAATTGTTAGATCTATATCTACAGTTACCATATCAAGTTAAATTGCTTTTTCCAGAAGTTGTTTATAAAGAAGTTTTATCTCATAAAGAAGATGAGATATGTTCTGATCTAGAAAAGTTAGAGAGTGCAATAAACACTGTAAAACGAAAAAAAGTATTGGTTAATGATTTAGATTTACCAATTTGCTCATTAAAAGAAAAATATTTAGAAAAAATAGAAATAGAAATTAAAAATTATTTAAAAAAGTTTAATGGAGAATTATTAAACATAAAAGATTGTGATTTTAGTGATATTTTCTATTCTTATTTTAATAAAAACCCTCCTTTCGAAAATAAGCTAAATAAGAAAAATGAGTTCCCTGACGCGGTTTGTTTACATTTACTAGAAAGTTACGCCAACGAAAACTCTCAAAAGGGAATTGTTATTTCAGGTGATAAAGGCTGGAAAAACTTTACTGAAAACTCTAAATATCTATATTATGCTGAATCTATAGATGAATTCACTAAATTGTTTGCAGTAAGAAATGATGAAATTGCTGAGATTATAAGAACTAAAATTATTACCACATTAGAAGATAATAAGTCAGAACTTTATTCTGAAATAGTTAATTCTTTATATGACATTTATTGGGATACGAATGCTATTTATTCTGAAAACCTATATTGTTGCGATGCAGATGTAATTTCACATTATTTTAGAGGTTTTTCTGTACAAGATTTTAACATTTGGAAATCAGACAAAGAAAGTGCAACATGGGTATTAAGTATAGAGCTTTTATTTGACTTAGAGTTAGAAATCGAGGCTGAATCTTATGCTAGAGATTGGATTGATAAGGAATTAGTTTCAATGGGTTTTAGTCAGCTAAGCGTAGATGTTAATCCAGAATTTCAATTCCATATTATTTGTTACAATATAAATATTGATTCAGAGTGTTCTGACTGGGACATAGAGATTAAATTAATAAATGAACAGTATACTTTAGATGAGATCGGTATATCTCATTCATTTGAATAAATTGGGTAATATTAAATGACTAATCTCACCATCATCAACACCCGTTGCGCTAACCTTTCTTCGGTCAAATTTGCCTTTGATCGTTTAGGTTATCACGCAGAAATTACCGATAATATTGAACAAATTCGCTCTGCCGAGAAATTGATTCTACCTGGTGTCGGCACAGCTAAAGCAGCAATGCAAAATCTGGCAGATTTAGGCTTAATTGAAGTTATTCAACACTTAACTCAGCCTGTTTTAGGAATTTGTTTAGGTATGCAATTAATGACGGAATATTCCGAAGAAGGCAATTTGGAATTGTTAAAACTGATGTCAGGCAGAACAGAAAAATTGCCTGACTGTCAGTTGCCGTTGCCGCATATGGGCTGGAATAAAGTGCATTATGTCGCTGATCACCCATTATTTGCAGGTATCGAACAAGATAACTATTTTTATTTTGTGCATAGCTATGGCGTGTTGCCGAACTCGCATACCATTGCCACTTGCGATTACGGCGTGCCGTTTTCTGCAGTCATCCAACATAACAATTTTTACGGTGCACAATTCCACCCAGAGCGCTCAGGCAAGGCTGGCGCATTATTTTTGCGTAACTTTGTCGAAAATATTAAATAAGTGCGGTCAATTTTAAAAAAATTTTGCAAACACAGGAAACACAATGAAAACATCACAAATTATCCCCGCACTTGATCTGATTGACGGTCAGGTGGTACGTCTGTATCAAGGTGATTACGGGCAGAAAACCCTTTATTCAGATAATCCGATTGCCCAATTCCAAACCTATGTGACGCAAGGGGCAAAACAATTGCATTTAGTGGATCTCACCGGAGCAAAAGATCCGAATAAACGCCAAACACAACTGATTGGCGAGATTATCAAGGCAGTGAATTGCCCAATTCAAGTAGGTGGAGGAATTCGCACAGAACAAGATGTCGCAGATTTATTAGCGGTGGGGGCAAATCGTGTGGTGATTGGTTCCACTGCGGTCAAACAGCCTGAAATGGTCAAACAATGGTTTAAAAAATATGGTGCCGAAAAATTTGTGTTGGCATTAGATGTGAACATTAATGCACAAGGCGAAAAACAAATTGCAGTAAGCGGCTGGCAAGAAAATAGCGGCGTATCTTTAGAAGCGCTCATTGCGGATTTTAGTGAAGTAGGCTTGCAACACGTGTTATGTACAGATATTTCCAAAGACGGTACGTTGCAAGGCTCAAATGTAGCACTTTATCAAGAAATCTGTGCTCAATTCCCACATATCCAATTCCAATCATCAGGGGGAATTGGCTCTCTGGCAGATGTGGAAGCATTAAAAGGCACTGGCGTGGCGGGGGTGATTGTTGGTCGTGCTTTGTTGGAAGGCAAATTTAATGTGCAGGAGGCAATCGCATGTTGGCAAAACGCATAATTCCTTGCTTAGACGTGCGTAATGGGCAAGTAGTTAAAGGTGTCCAGTTCCGCAACCACGAAATTATTGGCGATATTGTGCCACTTGCACAACGCTATGCTGAAGAAGGCGCAGATGAGCTAGTTTTCTACGATATTACTGCCTCTTCAGACGGCAGAACAATTGATAAAAGCTGGGTAGAACGTGTTGCACAAGTGATTGATATTCCGTTTTGCGTGGCGGGGGGGATTAAAAGTGTCGAAGATGCGGAAAAACTATTTGCCTTCGGTGCAGATAAAATTTCAATAAATTCACCCGCACTTGCCGATCCTGATTTAATCAACCGCTTAGCTGAGCGCTTTGGTGTGCAAGCCATCGTGGTGGGCATCGACAGCTGGTTTGAAAAAGAAACAGGCAAATACTGGGTTAATCAATATACAGGCGATGAAAGTCGCACTCGCCAAACCAATTGGCAATTACTCGACTGGGTAAAAGAAGTGCAACAACGTGGCGCAGGTGAAATCGTATTAAATATGATGAACCAAGACGGCGTCCGCCAAGGCTACGACATCGCCCAATTAAAATTAGTGCGTGAAGTTTGCCACATTCCTCTAATTGCTTCGGGCGGTGCTGGTGAAATGGTGCATTTCCGAGATGCATTTATCGAAGCCAATGTTGATGGTGCACTCGCAGCCAGCGTGTTCCATAAACGCATTATTGATATTGGGGAGTTGAAGGCATATTTGAGACAAGAGAATATTGAGGTGAGAACATAATGTTGCAAGGAATATTCAGTCAAATTAATGGACTTTACCCATTAATTGGACTGGCAATTTTCGCCTTTGTTTTCAAAGCGATAATGTTCATTTTGACTAAAAAGCGAAAAAATAAACATAGATGGAACTATTCTGGCTTCAATCAGCCAAACAAACTCGAAATAGTGTCAAAAGCTGAATTTACAAAATCCAATTTAATGAATAAAAGTGAATATGCACTTTTTACTCAATTAGCAAACTTGTTAGATAGCAATCATAAAAGACAGAATTTTCAGTTATTCAGTCAAGTTTCAATGGGTGAGTTTGTCCAGTCAAATGATCACAATGCATTTAAGCTAATTAACAGCAAACGAGTAGATTTTTTAATTATTGATCAATACTGTAAACCAATTATTGTTATTGAATATCAAGGTAGTGGACATTATCAAAATAATGCTATTGAACGTGATTCAATAAAAAAAGAATGCTGCCGTAAAGCAAAAATTGAATATATTGAATTTTCTACAAATTATGATGAACTTGATTTTCAACGAGTCTCAAAAATATTAAATGATAACTCTCATAATGTTATAAACAATGAGGAAACCTATGCTAAATACAACTCAAATCAACTGGCAAAAAGTCGATAACCTATTGCCTGTCATTATCCAAAATGCAACCACTTGCGAAGTGTTAATGCTGGGTTATATGAACCAAGAGGCTTTAGAAAAAACACTAGCTGAAAAACGAGTGACCTTTTTTTCACGTACGAAAAACCGTTTATGGACAAAAGGTGAAACTTCTGGGCATTTTTTAAATGTGGTAGATATGAGCTTGGATTGTGATAATGATACGTTGCTGATTTTGGTCAATCCAATCGGTGAAACTTGTCATACAGGCGCAGAAAGCTGTTTTTATCAATTTGACCATGCAACCCAACCTGATTGGATTTTCTTTAGTAAATTAGAACGTTTGATTGCTGAACGTAAAGGTTCTGATCCAACAAGCTCTTACACCGCTCAACTCTATGCCAAAGGCACAAAACGTATTGCACAGAAAGTTGGGGAAGAAGGGGTCGAAACAGCACTTGCGGCAACAGTTAAAGATCGTAATGAAACCATTTGTGAAGCGGCAGACTTGGCTTATCACTTGACTGTTTTACTACAAGATGCCGATTTAAGTTGGGCAGACGTGATCGGCAAACTCAAAGAACGCCATTCAAAATAAATAATACCCCATGTAAGACGCCCGAATGTAATTATGATTTTTAAGAAAGTTAGGCTGCGTAGCACAAAGTGCGAAGACAGCTAACTTTCTGTAAAGAAAATCATAATGTAATGAAGATAAGCGGCTTATTCGGGTTGC
Organism: Pasteurella dagmatis; assembly: GCF_900186835.1. Lineage (NCBI taxonomy): Bacteria > Pseudomonadati > Pseudomonadota > Gammaproteobacteria > Pasteurellales > Pasteurellaceae > Pasteurella > Pasteurella dagmatis. The sequence goes on along the minus strand of NZ_LT906448.1, from coordinate 2,247,665 downwards.
CTTTCTTTTGGTTACTTTTCTTTGGCAACGCAAAGAAAAGTAACAGTAATAAGTAATATAACGAAAAACCTCTTTATATAAATCGAACTTAAAAGAATTGAAAAATATTTACCCTATATAATATTCCCTACTTTTATGCTATTTTAATCGCTGAATTTTCTTAGTTATTTAGGCCAATTATCATGGAAAAAATCATTATTGATGAAAACCAATTTCTGCGTACTATTTCTCGTATTTCACATGAAATTATTGAAAAACACCACAGTTTAGACAATGTAGTTATTGTGGGGATTAAACGTCGTGGTGCTGAAATTGCAGAGTTGATTAAGAAAAAAATTGCTGATTTAGCGAAAATAGAATTACCCTCTATTGATTTAGATATTACGTTCTACCGTGATGATTTAGAGTACGCTGAGCCTGATTCACAATCACCAACTTATAGTGGCGCGTCTAACTTTATTAGTATTCATAATAAAAAAGTTATTTTAGTTGATGATGTCCTTTACACAGGCAGAACCATTCGTGCCGCATTAGATGCATTAGTAGATTTTGGTCGTGCAGCAAAAATTGAGTTAGTCATTTTTGTGGATCGTGGACATCGAGAATTGCCAATTCGTGCAGATTATGTGGGAAAAAATGTGCCAACTAGTCGTGATGAAGAGATCCAAGTTCGCACAATGAAATTTGATAACCGTTATGAGGTCGCCTTAATTTCTTCCACAAAATAAAATTTGTGAACCTTTTATAAAATTGATACTCTAACGAACATAATTTTTTAATTAATTAATGGAATAGATGATGAAAACCTTGAATATTAAATCTATTTTCTTTGCACTCGTTGGCTTATTTGCAATTTCGACCACAACACAAGCAGCCGAGCGCGTAGTTGCAACAGTGAATGGGATACCCGTATTAGAAAGTCAAGTAAAAGCCAATTCGGGTAAAAAAGGTAATCGCCAAGCCGCTTTGGATAAAGCAATTGATGATATTTTAGTACAACAAGCCATTCAGAACTCAGGCGTAAAAGTGAACTATGCCCAAGTTGATCAAATTATTGAAGGGATTGCAGCACAAAATGGCTTAACCTATGGTCAATTCTTAGATGCATTGGATTATCAAGGTATTAGCTACAACACTTATCGCCAGCAAATTGCAAATCAATTATTAATGACTGAAGTGCGTAATCAAGCAATTGGTCAAAGCATTGATGTAACCAGAGAGCAAGTAGAAGCCCTTGGTAAACAATTATTGCAAGAAGCAAAAGAAAAAGGCACAGAGAAAAAAGTATCGGGCAAACAATATGAAGTTCGTCATATTCTATTGAAATTAAATCCATTATTAAATGATACGCAAGCAAAAGCACAATTATCTCAAATCCGTGCAGATATTATGGCTGGCAAAATGACATTTGCAGATGCAGCATTAAAATACTCGAAAGATTATCTTTCAGGCGCAAATGGTGGTAGCTTAGGTTTCGCCTTCCCAGAAACTTATGTCGGTCCATTCCAAAAAACAGTGATCACTAGTAAACAAGGGGTAATTTCAGCTCCATTCAAAACAGAATTTGGCTGGCACATTTTGGAAGTGACCAACACACGTGATGGTGACAGAACACTAGATGCTTACCGTCAACAAGCTTATGAGCAATTAATTAACTCACAAGTGAAAGATGCAGAAAAAGATTGGGTGAAAGCATTACGTAAAAACGCAGATATTCAATACTTTAACTAAGCCGGCTAAATTAATCCCGAAATCCCAGCACACAAGCTGGGATTTTACTTTATAATAGACCGCACTTTTAATGCTATTATTGACCCCAGAATTGAGAATATATGAATTCAAAAAAACATTTAGGACATACCGCCCGTAAGCGTTTTGGGCAAAACTTTTTACACGATGACAATGTGATTCAAGGCATTGTTTCTGCTATTTATCCACAGAAAGATCAATTTTTAGTTGAGATCGGTCCAGGTTTAGGCGCATTAACTGAGCCTGTGGGTGATTTAGTCGATCACTTAACTGTCGTGGAATTAGACCGCGACTTAGCAGAGCGTTTACGCCACCACCCATTTTTACATCACAAAATCACAGTGATTGAAACTGATGCAATGCAGTTTGATTTTGGTCAGTTGTATCAAGAGGCCAAACTTGCTGAAAAAAATCAAAAAATGCGTGTGTTTGGTAACTTACCTTACAACATTTCTACGCCGTTAATGTTCCACTTATTTAAGTATCACGATTGCATTCAAGATATGCACTTTATGTTACAAAAAGAAGTGGTAAAACGTTTATGTGCTGGTCCAAATAGCAAAGCTTACGGCCGTTTAACTATTATGGCGCAATATTTCTGTCAGGTGATGCCTGTGCTTGAAGTGCCACCAACAGCATTTAAACCTGCGCCGAAAGTGGATTCTGCGGTGGTGCGCTTAGTGCCACATAAAGAATTACCGCACCCAGTAAAAGATTTATATTGGTTAAATCGTGTATGTAGCCAAGCATTCAACCAACGCCGTAAAACCTTACGCAATGCGTTATCTACTTTATTCACTGCAGAGCAACTGACTGAATTAGGCATTGATTTAACAGCACGTGCAGAAAACTTATCAATTGCGGATTATGCTCGTTTAGCAAACTGGTTAGCAGACAATCCACCTGCAAATGTCAACAAAGACGAAGTGATTGAAAATTTAGACGATTAATGGAATAAGTGCGGTGCAAAATGGCGACATATTTGGTTGGTGATTTACAAGGATGCTACGACGAATTACAGCTTTTACTCGAAAAAGTAAAATTTGATCCTACAAAGGATCAGCTTTATTTAGTCGGTGATTTAGTGGCGCGAGGCGATAAGTCTCTCGAATGCTTACGTTTTGTTAAATCCCTTGGTCAATCCGCCAAAACGGTATTGGGTAATCACGATTTACACTTAATTTCCACCGCACTTGGCATTAAACGAGTGAAACCACGCGATCGTGTCGATGCTATTTTCAATGCTCCTGACTTTAACGAATTAATCAATTGGCTACGTCACCAGCCGTTGCTCATTCATAATGAGCTGCACAATTTTGTCATGGTACATGCAGGGATTTCACCTGATTGGAATCTTGCTACTGCTAAGCGATGTGCTAACGAAGTGGAAGAAGTGCTACGCAACGGCAATTATCATCACCTAATCGAAAATATGTACCAAAATCACCCTGATCGTTGGGATGAAAATTTGCACGGTTTAGATCGCCTACGTTACAGCATTAACGTGTTCACCCGTATGCGTTTTTGCTATTGGGATCATCGTTTAGATTTCGATTGCAAACAACCACCGGAATCTGCACCGGAAGAACTCACCCCTTGGTTTAATTTGGATAACCCACTCTATCAAAACACACCGATTGTGTTTGGTCACTGGGCAAGCCTTGTTGATACGCCAACACCTACGGATATTTATGCGCTTGATACAGGTTGCGTATGGGGTAACCGTATGACAATGTTACGTTGGGAAGATAAGCAATATTTTACTCAACCTGCTGTAAAAAATTATAATGAATAGCATACTGTTCAAAAAGTTATGGGATTTATCTTATCCATATTTAGTCCCTATCACGCATTTATATAAAATACAGTACCCAACGCGTTGGTTGCGTATTCATAGTCTTCCCAGCTCAAAACGTTATCCTGCTAATAAAAATGAAGAACAGCTTTTATTAGCTAGACAGAATCAATTATTCAACGATTTAATTGGCAGCAATAATGAGTTTTTTATTGTTATTGGTTTATTTGATAATCAAAAAATGAGTAAAGTGTATTCTCAATATGATTTTCAACAATTTGCACAAATTGATTTATCAAAACAACTCCCTACAGAATATGATGAAATATCTCATTACACCTGTTTATTTTCAGCACACTACTGGCAAGACCATAATTATGACAAAATGTTATTAGATATTGCCAATGATAATTCAAGAGCAACCTTTGTTTCTTTTACAAAAAATATCCTAATTGCCCCTTATGATGGAGGCGTAGATATTATTTTCGCAACTCCCAAAGAGCGAAATTTATACAAAGAACGATATCAAGACTGGCTATCTCATAGAGGCGATGGACTATAATCACATATTCCTGCGGCTATCCAACTAACTGATTTCAGCAATCACTTATAAATATAACTTCAAAATATCTGTTTATTTTCCATCCATTTTCAGGTAATCTGTGCCGAGTTCATTACATACAAAAAATGAATGAACAGAGATGCATATAACATGTTATGTTTATTTATCTACACAGGAAAATCTAATGAAAAAATTATTCACCGCCCTGCTTGCAGGTTGCTCTACTTTCGCATTTGCCACTTCAATTCCAAATACACTCACTGACACACATACTTACGAGATCACCAAATCTTTTAATTTAGCTGTACCAAAAGGCTCAAAAGGTGAAACTAATTTATGGGTGCCATTGCCGTTTAATAATGAATATCAAGAAGTGAAGTCAGTAAAATTTGAAGGCAATTACAAATCCGCTTATATCAGTGAAAATAACCAATACGGTGCAAAAACCTTATTTGCAAATTGGGACGAAAATGCAGATAAACGCGATTTAAAAATCCAATTGGTGATTCAAACCAAAGATCGCGAACCTATGTTGCAAGGTGCATTAAAAGACTACCAAGTGCCAAATAAAATTCAGTATTCTGTTGATGTCTTAGAATATTTAAAACCGACAACGCACATCAAAACTAACGGCATTGTGAAAGAATATGCAGATAAAATTGTAGGTAAAGAATCTAATCCACTGAAAAAAGCTGAATTAATCCACCAATGGATCGTGAATAATATGGAGCGAGATAACTCTGTATTAGGCTGTGGCGATGGAGATGTAGAAAAAATCTTAACCACAGGGGTACTAAAAGGAAAATGTACAGATATTAACTCAGTTTTTGTAGCGTTAGCTCGTGCCTCAAACATTCCTGCGCGTGAAATTTTTGGCTTACGCTTAGGACAAGCCGTGAAAATGGGCAAATACTCTAAAGGCGCATTTGGCAGTGCTGATGTGAATAAATTTGCGAATATCAGTGGCGGACAACATTGCCGTGCTGAATTTTATTTAGCAGGGTTTGGCTGGGTGCCTGTAGATTCGGCGGATGTCACAAAAATGCGTTTAGCTGAGAAAAAATCGGTGAATGATCCTGATACACAAGCGGTGTCTGATTACTTATTTGGCAACTGGGAAATGAACTGGATGGGCTACAATCACGCACGTGATTTCGAGCTTTATCCACTGCCAGAAGTCGCACCATTAAATAACTTTGGTTATCCATATGCAGAGATTGGTGGCGATCCGTTAAACTTCTTTGATCCAAAAGAGTTCAGCTATGAATTCACTGCAAAAGAACTATAACAAAAGTTTTATTGCAACTTGTGTTACTGCGGTAATTGCCGCAGTAACTTCTACATTGTGTTGCATTGCACCATTAATTTATCTGGTATTTGGTGTTTCATCTACTTGGTTAGTCAGCTTACACGAATACGATTATTTACGCATACCGATGTTCATTTTATCTCTAGCAGCATTTAGTTATGGATTTTGGTTACTCACATTTTCTAAAAAAATCATCTGCACAAAATATGTATCGCGTAAAAATCTGATTATATTGTATGCCATTGTGTTCGTCGTAATGCTATTTTTCTTACTTTATCCAACACTGTTACCTTACTTCCTTGAATAAAAAGGTGTGTTATGAAAAAAATATTCTGTGCATTTTTGTTCTTTTTTTCTTTGTTCAATATCAGTTATGCATCAATACCTAACGTAAATACAGACGAAAAGCAGGTCTCTATTCATATTAAAGAAATGACATGCCAACTTTGTGTTTATTTGGTGAATAAAGAATTACGTAATATTGACGGCGTAGTATCTACTAAAGCTAACTTTAAAGATCGTGTGGTAAATATTGTTGCCAAGCAATCTGTAGACAATAGTCAATTTACCGAAGCGATTCGTAAGCTCAAATACACGCCAGAAATTCTGTCACAACAACCTTAAAACTTTATAAAAAAGTACCGCACTTTTTGAAGATCAGAAAAGTGCGGTCAAAAATCAAAAAAATCCTCTCACTTTTGTGTCAATTTACCCCATTTTACGCTATCCTATATCACATTTTCTTAGGTAAATTCGCCGCAAAAGTGCGGTTAAAATCAAAGGTAAAATTATGCAAGAACAGTACCGCCCCGATTTGATTGAACCAGAAGTTCAGCAATACTGGGCTCAAAATAAAACATTTAAAGCGATTAAAGATACTAATAAACCGAAATATTACTGCCTCTCAATGTTCCCTTACCCATCAGGTCGTCTGCATATGGGTCATGTGCGTAACTATACTATTGGCGATGTTGTTTCACGCTATCAACGTATGAACGGGAAAAATGTGTTACAACCGATGGGCTGGGATGCATTCGGTTTGCCAGCTGAAGGTGCTGCGATCAAAAATAAGACTGCACCTGCAAAATGGACTTACGAAAATATCGATTATATGAAAAACCAACTCAAAATTTTGGGTTTTGGCTTTGATTGGGATCGTGAGGTGACCACCTGTAAACCCGAATACTACAAATGGGAACAATGGTTCTTCACCGAGTTATACAAAAAAGGTTTAGTGTATAAAAAAACATCTACGGTGAACTGGTGCCCAAACGATGAAACCGTATTAGCGAATGAACAAGTGCACGAAGGCTGCTGCTGGCGCTGTGACACTCCTGTGGAACAAAAAGAAATTCCACAATGGTTTATTAAAATCACAGATTATGCAGAGCAATTGTTAGGTGATTTGGATAACCTTCCATTATGGCCAGACCAAGTAAAAACAATGCAACGTAACTGGATCGGTCGTTCTGAAGGGGTTGAAATTACATTCAAATTAGACAATTCTGAAGATAGCTTAACCGTTTATACCACACGCCCAGATACCTTCTTTGGTGTGTCTTATGTTGCTGTTGCAGCAGCACACCCTTTAGCAGAAAAAGCGGCGGAAAATAACCTAGAATTAGCCCAATTCATTCAAGAATGCAAAAACACCAAAGTGGCAGAAGCTGAACTTGCGACAATGGAAAAGAAAGGAATGGCAACAGGCGTTTACGCTATTCATCCATTAACAGGTAAAAAAGTGCCAGTTTGGGTCGCTAACTTTGTGTTAATGCATTATGGTACAGGTGCGGTTATGGCTGTTCCTGCTCACGATGAACGTGACTATGAATTTGCAAAAAAATATGATTTACCAATTAATCAAGTTATCCAACCATTAGATGGTTCAGAATGGGATTTCAGCAAAGCAGCATTTACTGAATACGGTAAATTAGTGAACTCAGCTGAATTTGATGGTTTAGATTTTGATGGTGCGTTTAACGCGATCGCAGACAAACTCACGCAAATGGGCGTAGGTAAAAAGCAAACTAACTACCGCTTACGTGACTGGGGCGTGTCTCGTCAACGCTACTGGGGAGCACCAATTCCAATGCTTACCTTAGAAAATGGCGATGTCGTGCCTGCACCATTACAAGATTTACCAATCGTATTGCCTGAAGATGTGGTAATGGACGGTGTGAAAAGCCCAATCAAAGCAGATCCTGAATGGGCAAAAACCACGTACAACGCCCAACCTGCACTAAAAGAAACAGATACCTTTGATACCTTTATGGAATCTTCTTGGTACTATGCACGTTATACCTCACCAACATTTGCAGAAGCAATGTTAGATAAAGAAGAAGCGAACTACTGGTTACCTGTGGATCAATACATCGGTGGTATTGAACACGCAACAATGCACTTATTGTATTTCCGTTTCTTCCACAAATTACTACGTGATGCTGGCTTTGTCACAAGCGATGAGCCCGCAGACAAATTATTGTGTCAGGGTATGGTGCTAGCAGATGCATTCTATTACACATCACCAACTAATGAGCGTATTTGGGTATCGCCAACGGAAGTCACACTTGAGCGTGATGAAAAAGGTCGTATCTTAAAAGCCTTTGATAAAGAAGGTCGTGAATTAGTTCACTCTGGTATGACTAAAATGTCAAAATCCAAAAATAACGGTATTGACCCGCAAGAAATGGTGGAAAAATACGGTGCGGATACAGTACGCTTGTTCATGATGTTTGCTTCACCAGCAGAAATGACTTTAGAATGGCAAGAGTCTGGTGTAGAAGGTGCAAAACGCTTCTTAGGTCGTTTATGGAATTTAGTATTTGAATACAATAAAAATCCTGCAGAAACTGCTGTAGAACCGACCGCACTTTCAGCGAACCAAAAATCATTGCGTCGTGATGTACACAAAACGATTGCCAAAGTGAGCGATGATATTGGTCGACGTCAGACATTCAACACGGCAATCGCTGCAATTATGGAGTTAATGAATAAATTAACGAAAGCACCATTAGAAAATGATCAAGATCGTGCCATTATGGCTGAAGCATTAAGTTCTGTAATACGTATGCTTTATCCAATCACACCACATATCTGTTTCCAATTATGGAAAGAATTAGGTAATAAAGAAGCAATCGACTTTGCCCCTTGGGTTGAAGCAGATGCAGCTGCAATGGTTGATGATGAAAAATTGGTTGTTGTACAAGTAAACGGTAAAGTACGTGCTAAAGTGACTGTACCTGCGGATATGTCTGAAGAAAATATCAAGCAAGTGGCATTATCTGACAGTAATGTAAGTAAACACTTAGAAGGTTTAAACATAGTGAAAACCATCTATGTTCCCGGCAAATTATTTAGCTTTGTAGCCAAATAACGTCTTATTTATCTTAATATTTCCCTCTTTTTTAAGAGGGAAATTGAGGATTGAACTATGTTAAAACAACTTAAACGTCTGTTATTCACAGCAATACTTTTTAGCTTAAGTGCTTGTGGCTTGCAATTCCAAAATGGTGGACTCATTCCTCCAGCATTACAAACGCTCACGCTAGAAAGTAGCGATCCTTACAGTGAAATGGCAATTGTGTTAAGAAAGCAATTACAGCTAAATAATGTGAACCTTGTCGAAAGCCAAACCAATGTACCAGTGTTACATTTACATAAAATTAGCACTAACGACAAAGTAGCCTCTATTTTTAAGCACGGACGTGAAGCTGAAAAAGTGCTGTTATTAGAAGTTGAAGCAAGTGTGAAATTACCGAATAACACAACCTTCCCAATTTCAGCAAAAGTCAACCGCACTTTCTTTGATAACTCACGTGCTGCCTTAGCAAAATCTGCTGAAAAAGACGTGATTTGGAATGATATGCGTGAACAAGCCGCACGCCAACTCATTACCAAAATGGTTGCATTACAACACCAAGTTCAAAAATAAAGAATGAATCGTATTTTTACTGAACAACTCGGATCTTCTCTCACTAATCGACTGGCAAAAGTCTATTATTTAGTGGGGCAAGATCCGCTATTGTTAAGTGAAAGCCAAGATCTCATCAGCCAATTCGCCTTAAACCAAGGTTTTGATGAAAAAAATGTGATTCAAATTGACGCCAATACAGATTGGAATGATATTTTTGAACGCTGCCAATCAATGGGATTATTTTTTAATAAACAGATCCTATTTCTCAATTTACCTGAAAATCTGACCGCACTTTTACAACAACATTTGCAAGAGCTCATTAGCTTGTTAAATGAAGACGTGCTACTCGTTTTACAGTTACCAAAACTGGCAAAAGCCACTGAAAAACAACAATGGTTCACCGAAGCCAACGCTTATGAACCACAAGCGATTTTAGTCAATTGCCAAACACCAACAATTGAACAACTGCCTCGCTGGGTTCTACAACGTGCAAAATCAATGGGACTGAACATTGATGAACAAGCAGTACAATTACTTTGTTATAGCTACGAAAATAACCTCTTAGCGTTAAAACAAAGTTTACAACTGCTCTCTCTGCTCTATCCTGACAATAAACTCACATACCAACGTGTACAAAATAGTGTGGAACAATCCTCTGTATTCACACCATTCCAATGGGTTGATGCATTACTTGAAGGAAAAATTAATCGAGCTAATCGCATTTTAATGGGTTTAAAAGCTGAAGATATGCAACCAATCATTTTATTGCGTACCTTACAGCGCGATCTAATAACCTTACTTGAATTAGCGAAACCAACACAAAAATACGTATTAACGGATCCATTACCTACTCACCAACTACGTGAAAATTTTGATCGCTTAAAAGTGTGGCAAAACCGCCGTCCACTTTTCACTCAAATCTTTCAACGCTTCACTTATCAAAAACTGTATCTAATTTTTCAGCAATTAGCCGATATTGAACGAGCTGCAAAACAAGATTTTAGCGATGATCTTTGGGACAAGTTAGTGAGCTTATCTATTCATATCTGCAAATAATTTGCGTTTTATCAATAAATCTCACATAAAATTTGAGATTATTTTTCCTAAGTTCTAGAATTAACCACCATTTCGGAAATTGGTAAATTACAGACTATTTAAAAGGAATTAAAATGAAAAGAAAACTACTATTAATGATAACCTTGAGCATGGCAACACAGATTTCATCTGCACAACTTGCACCGAGCTGTATTGCTTACTTTTCAGAATATGAAAATTTATTAAATGCAATTCCTGCTTCTGAGTCAGTAAATCTAAAGCGAGAATATGCAGAGGTCAAAAAACAATTCTCATCACTACCACAATACATTCAAGAACAATCTTGCTTACAAGCCTCAGAAAAATTAGAACAACGACATCAGACAGATGAACAAAATACAATCCATACATAAAATTTAGACTTTAAAAATAAACCCTGCTCATTGTGGCAGGGTTTATTTATATAGACTAATTAGTGATTTTCTTCAGCTAATAAGCGCTGAATAAGTTTTGCATTAGCAGGAGGAAACTGTCCCGCATCTAATTCATTTTGAGCAATCCAAAAACCTTCCTGCCCTTCTCGTCCAAAAGGCTCACCAAACCATTCATCAACTAAATAAAAATAGAAAGAAATCAACTTAGTTGGATATTCAAATTGAAAACGTTCATAAAGCTCAGCGTGTAAAATATGGATACCAATCTCTTCTTCTAACTCACGTTTTAATGCCTGTTCAGGCGTTTCACCTTTATCAACTTTTCCACCAGGAAATTCCAAAGACTGTGCGAAGTCTTGCCCTTCTAAACGCTGAGTTAAATAGATTTGCCCAAACTCATTGCGAATAATGCCAGCGGCCACTTGAACTACAGGTTTTTTCATAGTTTATCCTTGAAAAAAAGTGCGGTCCGATTTTAAAAAGTTTTCAAAACCTACCGCACTTTGTGATTTACGTTAAATTATGCCTGTTGCAAATAATTAATATTTTGCTTTACTACCGTGGCAATGTTTGTATTTTTTACCTGAACCACAAGGGCAAGGCTCATTACGACCAATCTTATGATCCGGCTCAACAGCTTGCTCTGTGCTCTCTGCTCCATTAAATTGCATTGCCGCATTTTCACGTTGCGCCATTTCTTGACGTTGACGTTCAGCTTGCTCAACTTCTTCCTGAGTGCGAACTTGAACACGGCTTAATGTCGTCACAACGCTCAATTTCAATGCATCAAGCATATCTGTGAACATTTGGAAGCATTCTTTTTTATATTCTTGCTTTGGATCTTTTTGTGCATAACCACGTAAGTGTATGCCGCGACGCAGATGATCCATTGCAGACAAATGTTCTTTCCAAAGTTCATCAAGGGTTTGCAACATCACCCCTTTTTCGAAACTGCGCATTGTTGGCGCACCTACGATTTCTTCTTTTTGTTTGTATTCAGCAACAGCAGAATCAATCACACGTTGACGCAATGCATCTTCATCAAAGTGATTATCTTCTTCTAACCATTTCTCAAGTGGTAAATCCAAAGCAAAGTCTTGTTTTAAACGTTGCTCTAATGCTGGAATATCCCACATTTCCTCTAAAGATTGTGGTGGAATATATTGATCAATCACTTGATTAAATACGTCAGCACGAATCACATCAATCGTATCTGAAATGTCATCGTTATCTAATAATGTATTACGTTGTGCATAAATTGCGTGACGTTGGTCATTGGCTACATCATCAAACTCAAGTAGGTTTTTACGACCATCGAAGTTATGTGCTTCTACTTTCGCTTGTGCAGAAGCAATCACTTTAGCCAACATTTTCGATTCCATCACTTCGCCTGGAGCACTGAACGCTTTACGCATTAAGTTCAACTTACCTTCATTTAAGTAAATACGCATTAACGCGTCATCAAGTGATAAGTAAAAACGTGAAGAACCCGGATCACCTTGACGACCAGAACGACCTCGCAACTGGTTATCAATACGACGAGATTCATGGCGCTCTGTACCGATAATATGTAAACCACCTGCATTTTTCACAATGTCATGGCGCTCTTTCCAAGCCGCTTCGATTTCTGCGATTTGTTCTGGCGTTGGATTTTCTAATTTAGCAACCTCAGCTTTCCAGTTACCACCCAATACGATATCTGTACCACGACCCGCCATATTAGTTGCAATTGTTACTGCTCCTGGATATCCCGCATTTGCAACGATTTCCGCTTCTTGTGCGTGGAATTTCGCATTCAATACGTTGTGTTTTATTCCCGCTCTATCTAGCTCTTTAGATAAAAGCTCGGATTTTTCAATCGACACTGTACCCACTAACACTGGCTGTTTACGAGCAACGCAACCACGAATATCTTTAATAATCGCTTTAAATTTATAATCTTCATTTTCAAACATTACGTCCGTGCGGTCATCACGAATCATTGGACGGTTAGTTGGAATAACGATAGTTTCTAAACCATAAATTTGCTGGAACTCAAATGCTTCGGTATCCGCCGTACCAGTCATACCCGCTAATTTTTCATATAGACGGAAGTAGTTTTGGTAAGTAATAGATGCCACAGTTTGATTTTCGCTTTGGATACGGACACCTTCTTTGGCTTCAATAGCTTGGTGTAAACCATCAGACCAACGACGCCCCGCCATTGTACGCCCCGTATGTTCATCAACGATTACAATCTCACCATCTTTGACAATGTAGTCCACATCACGTTCGAATAAAGTATGCGCACGTAAGGCAGCATAAACGTGGTGTAATAAAGAAATTTTCGATGGTGAGTATAAAGACTCATCTTCACGCATTAAACCTTGTTGCACTAACCAATGTTCTACTTTCTCTTGACCACGTTCTGTTAAATGTGCTTGTTTAGTTTTTAAATCAAGTGTGAAATCACCATCGCCTTGATATTCATCACTATCTTCCTTGTCTTGTTTAACTAAGTTAGGAATTAGTTTATCAACGGTTTGATAAAGCTCTGAACTGTCATCTGCTTGACCTGAAATAATCAATGGTGTACGAGCCTCGTCAATTAAAATTGAGTCCACTTCATCCACCAACGCATAATGTAAATAACGTTGGAAACGCTCTTGAGCAGAGTGCGCTAAGTTGTCACGTAAATAATCGAAACCTAATTCGCTATTAGTAGCATAAGTGATATCCGCAGCATAGGCCTCACGCTTTTGTACTGCCGATAAGCCTGGCACGTTAATACCCACACTCATTCCTAAAAACTCAAATAATGGGCGGTTAGTTTCCGCATCTCGACGAGCAAGGTAATCATTCACAGTTACCACATGTACGCCTTTGCCTGTCAACGCATTTAAGTAACAAGGTAAAGTTGCAGTTAATGTTTTACCTTCACCCGTGCGCATCTCTGCAATACACCGGTTGGTTAATACCATACCGCCCACTAACTGTACATCGAAATGGCGCATTCCCAACACACGTTTGCTTGCCTCACGCACTGTTGCAAAGGCTTCTGGTAGAAGTTGCTCTAAGGTTTCACCTTGCTCTAAACGTGCTTTAAATTCCGCTGTTTTGGCTTTTAATTCATCATCGCTTAACGCTTCAAATTCAGGTTCTAATTTATTGATTTTTAATACAGTTTTATTTAAACGACGTAAAATACGGTCATTACGGCTACCAAATACTTTGGTAATAATGCTTCTAAACATAGTCTTTTCTTCTAATAAAAATGATCTAACAACATGCTGATTTTATGCAATCAGCCGCAATTTTAAAAATGTCAAAATTCAGGTTAGATCGTCTCAGGACCTGCTCGAATAGGTGGAATAATGTGAAAATATTCGACATAAAAGTGAGGTTCAACTTTCACTAAAATTGGAGAAGTTTCAGGAACAGCATCAATATGAATAAATTGTTGTTTTTGAACCTGTTTAACTAGAGATACGGCACGGAGGAACTGTTCTTGAACAGATTGTGCTTTTTGATAATTTTCATTGGGAAGATTGGTTTGATGAGATAAACTTTGTGCATCAGGTAACGCAAAAATCGCAATCACGCTTAAGAGCAACTGCGACCAAAAACTATGCTTACCTTTCCTTAAAATCATCATATAACCTTAATTAAAAAATCTCTCGTATTGTAGCGGAAATTCGCTACAATGTCATAGATATTGAGGTAAAAAGTGAGAAAACAAGGCTATGCGATATGAAAAAACCGTAAATGTATGTGAATTAATTGAAAATTCAAGCCTTGCCAAAATTATGAAAAAAGGCTTGTTTTTAAATGAGCTCAATATACGTTTACAACGCCTTTTCCCAGCACAATATCAAGGTTTATATCAAGTGGCTGATATCAACGAAAATGAATTGATTCTTGAAGTGACTAATGCAACCGTTAGACAAGCCTTACTCTTTCACCAACAAGAATTACTGAACCTAGTACGCCATGATTATCCAACAATTACCAAGCTCAAATTCATTATTAATCCTGAATTTGCTTACAGCTAATCGTCAAAAATTCAGAATAAAGTACCGCACTTTTTCCTAGTTTAGTGAGTGACTAATCCATTGAGACTTAGGGTACGACTTTTTATGTTTTTACTGAAAATGAGGCAATTAACTCTGCGACTTTAACGCGTTTTTCTGACTGTTGACTAATCGAACGTTGCACTTTAATACGTTTTAATTTTGCACCAGAATAAATCTCTCGCGTAAACCCTGTATCGTGGTTTGAAATTACTACGGGAATATGGCGTTCTTGTGCCGTTTTATATGCTAAATCAGCAAGCACTTTTTGATGATTTAATGAGAACTCATTTCCCGCATAGCCAGTGAAATTGCTTTCTTGCACAATCGGGGCATAAGGAGGATCACAATAGATCACAGAATTTTCATCCGCTAAAGCAAAAGTAGTCGCAAAATCAGCGCAAATAAATGTCGCATTTTGTGCTTTTTTTGCAAAATAGCGCAATTCATTCTCTGGAAAATAATGGGTTTTATAGGAACCAAAAGGCACATTAAACTCATCTTTTGAGTTATAACGACAAAGCCCGTTAAAACAAAAGCGATTTAAATATAAGAATAGTATAGATCGTTCAAAACTATCTCTTGAGCGGTTAAATTGCTCACGTCTTGCATAATAATAGCTTGAAGTGTTGGCTTCTGGGTGAAAAAAAACAGACTTACAACTCTTAATATAATGCTCAACGTCTTGCTTGACAAAATTGAATAAATTAATCAAATCAGGATTAATATCCGCCAAAATATAACGTTCAAAATTTGTATTGAGGAACACCGCACCTGCCCCCACAAAAGGCTCAACTAAGCATGATTTTTTCTTAGATAAACATTTATTTATATCATCAGTAAGACGAAATTTTCCCCCCGCCCATTTTAAAAAAGGGCGGTATTTTATTGGGGATTTTTTTATATAGGCTTTTGAACTCGCTTTTTTAGCCACAGAACGAATTGAAGGAGGTGACATAAAAGTTAGTCAACCTGTGAACAGCGACGAATAGCATCAAGCACAAGTGTTTTATCCGTATCACTCGCCACATAAGCTTGACCTAATTTTTTCAACAAAACTAAACGGAGTTTACCTGCAAGTACTTTTTTATCACGCATCATATACGGCAAATAATCTTCTGCTTGCATACTATCGGGGGATATTGTTGGTAAATTTGCACGAGCAAGCAATTTTTCAATACGAGCAACATCTTCTAAACTCAAGTCACCTAATTGCTCAGATAGCACAGCTGCCATTAACATACCTGCAGCAATTGCTTCACCGTGTAACCAATTGCCATAACCTAAGTGTGTTTCAATAGCATGGCCAAAGGTATGACCTAAATTCAATAATGCACGATCGCCTTTTTCAGTTTCATCACGAGCTACAACATTAGCTTTAATTTGGCAACAACGGGCGATACATTTCTGTAAAGCTTCAGGTGCTAATACGACAAGTTGGTCAATATGTTGTTCTAACCAAACGAAAAACTCAGCATCTAAAATAATGCCGTATTTAATCACCTCAGCAAGACCTGCATTCACTTCTCGTTTTGGCAAGGTTGATAAAGTTAAGGTATCAATAATCACTGTACAAGGTTGATAGAAGGCACCGATCATATTTTTACCTAACTCGTGGTTTACAGCTGTTTTTCCACCCACCGAGGAATCCACTTGCGCTAGTAAAGTGGTTGGAATTTGGATAAAGCGCACTCCACGTTGATAACTTGCAGCAGCATATCCCGCAACATCACCAATCACACCACCACCTAAAGCAATAATAGTGGTATCTCTACCGTGATTAGCTTTTAAAAGAGCAGTAAAAATTAAATTTAATGAGTCTAAGGTTTTATATTTTTCGCCGTCTGCTAATAACACAGAATCCACTGAACACCCTATTTCTTCTAAAGTTTCAGTAACTTGTGCAAGATAATGTTGTGCAACAGTTGGATTGGTGACGATCATCACTTTATCACCCGATTTTAATGGATAACGACTCTTATCTGACAATAAGCCTGCACCTATATAAATTGGGTAACGGCGATCTTTCAACTCAACATTTACACACAACATTTTAATATCCTATTTTTATTTTAGCTAACCGTTAATATTATCAATTAAATCAACGATTTGAGTCGCCATTGCTTTTGCACTTTGGTCATCAGTTGGCAAAGTAATATCCGCAATTTCTTCATAAAGCGGATTACGAATTTTTGCTAAGTTTTCTAATACTTCACGCGGATCATCTACATCCTGTAATAAAGGACGTTTTTTATCGCGTTGTGTACGTTGATATTGTTTATCTACCGTTGTTTCTAAATAAATGACGATTCCACGTGCTGACAAGTGATTACGATTTTCTTTTGAAAGTACTGCGCCACCACCAGTTGAAAGTACAATACCTTGTCTTTGTGTCAATTCATTAATAATTCGCTCTTCACGCTTACGAAAACCTTCTTCACCTTCTACATCAAAAATCCAACCGATATCCGCACCTGCACGTTGCTCAATTTCAGCGTCGGAATCCACAAAGTCCATATTTAATTGCTGTGCTAACTGTCTACCAATGGTGCTTTTTCCCGCACCCATTGGCCCGATTAAGAAAATATTACGCTTTTCTGCCATCTCTAGTTTTTCTTCTTTATATATAATATATTGATAATTATGATCTTTTATAAAATAGATAAGCGACCCTCATTGGTCGCAAAAAGATCACCCAAAAAATAATTGAGATTATCTCAATAAATCGCCCTATTTTTCAACCTTAATGGGCGATTTATTTGGTTATTTGATGAAACGTTAAAAAGTGCGGTCAAATTTTTGATCATTTTTATCAAGCGAATTTGACGTTGTTAGAAGGCAATAACAGAAGCCTCATTCTTTCGACTTGAGAATTCTAGGTGTCACAAAAATGACCAATTCACGCTTTTGATGTCTCTCATTTTGTTTACGAAATAAATGCTTAATCATAGGAATATCACCCAAAACAGGCACTTTATCCACACCTTTTGTCATGCTATCGTGAAATACACCACCTAACACAATGGTTTCACCGTCTTTAGCAACCACCTGCGTATTAATTTCTTGTTTATCAATCGATACAATCTCCCCTGAACCATACGCTACTCTTGCACCCGGTGAGTTTTGACTGACCACTAAATCCAAGAGAATTTGATTATCTTTAGAAATATGCGGCGTGACATCTAAACCTAAAACTGCTTCTCTAAATTCCACCGATTGTGTTTCATTTTTACCACTAGTAACAACATAAGGAATTTCTGTCCCTTGCTTAATACTTGCGCTTTTCTTATTAGTTGTAAGCAAACGTGGGCTGGCAATGATTTCTACATTATTTTCACGCTCAAGTGCAGTTAACTCAAGATCTAATAAACGCCCATTAATTTTTGCCAGTTGCAAAGCTAAAGATCCTGCTGGTGTAATTGAAGTCGCAAAATTTACATTTAGCTGCTCACTAATTTGACTAAAACCATTCGCATCCAAACTACCAGCTACACGATGAGACAATTCTGTTGGATTTAATAATCCCCAACGCACGCCCAACTCTTTTAGACTTTCATCAGAAATTGTAACTATACGAGCTTCAATGGCAATTTGTTCAATAGGCTTATCCATTTCTGCAACTAATTTCTTGATGTTACGTACCGACTGCGACACATCTTTCACTAACAGCAAATTACTACGCTCATCAAAACTTAAACTGCCCTGTGGCGACAATAAAGAACCACTACCTGACGATAAAGATTTCATGACTTCTGCTACTTTTGCAAAATGCAATTTTATTGCTGAAGTAACAAGATTGTCTGCATTTTCTGGCGTATATTCAAGCTGTTCAACGCGTTGTGGCTTATTTTGTTGAGTTAAATAATACAACTCACCTTCTTTGCTAAATTGAAGCTGCTTTATTTTCGCTACAGCACGAAAAAATGCTTCAAAATCCGTTTGTTCAAGCTGTAAAGACAATGACCCATTTAACTCATCATCAATGATCACATTTTTATTTTGGTTTAAGGCAAGCTGTTGTAAAACTGGTAACAACGGCGCTTGTTTTAACCGAATAGAAAAACGTTCTGCCTCCTCCGCCTGTACATTTTGTATAAAGCTCAATAACAATAGACTGCACTTTAACACTAACTTCCACAATATCCGCATCACAACCTCTATAACCTCAACAAAAGTTGACTTGTTTTCTGGCAATTTGGCTTTTCTCGCAGCAATAATTGCACAGATTGCTTATCTATGTTTTCGACTTGAACCATTTCTTTGGCCAAAAAGTCCCCTTTTTGCACTTGGATCAATTCTTGTTTTTTATTGACAAACAGTGCTTGCCAATCACTCTCTTGCTTTAACAACCCAATCAGGATCAACTCTTGAAAAGGTACATCATCGAAAAAAACAATATGATTGTGTCTTGCTTGCTCACAAGCCAAGTTATGGAAAGATTCAACTGATAGTTGAGATGATACAGAAAGCGCTCGTTGGCTTTTATCAAAGGGATCGGCGTACACCAAACTGGCCAAGCTTAACAAACAAAATATGGTAATTCTCTTCATTATTTTTACTTATTTACTGTTGAAATCTCTGAATTTAACAATGCATTACGTGGCAATAACAAAATCACGTCACTCAAAATACTACCTTGCTCAATATCCTCCGCCTGCTTCAACTCAAGAGCTAATAGGTCTAACTTAGATTGAGTTAAAAGTGCGGTCAAAAATCGCCGAAAGTCTGTAAAATTACTTTGAAGCTGCAATCTTAAATATGGTTCAGATTGAAACGACCATTCGGAAGAATGGATAGACATTCCTTGCGATAATAATTGGACTGTTTCATTTAATGTTGCAATTTGTTGGGTTAATTGTGGCGTGAACCCCTTTTTCTCAAAACGTCGCTGTAAATTGGTTAACCGTTGCCTTTGTTGCGCAAGTAAGGTCTCTTGCTCAATACATTGTTCTTCAAGTTGATTAATCTGTTGATAATTTTTATAAAATGAGAATAAAGTTGGAGATAATACAGCAATGCTAACCACAAAAAATAAAGTAATATGTGCAAAATAAGGTAATCTCAAATACCTTGCAAAGAGAGTATTATGCTCATTCCAACGAAACATTGTATTTATCCTTTTCGTTATCACGTTTTTTCATCACAATACCAAGTTAAAACGAAATATAAGTCCGTCCGTTTCAGGCTGAAAATTGACTAAATCAACTCGTTTTATATCCTGCTTGTTATTCAAATATCCTTGAATAGCTTCAAGTTCAGAATGATTCTCGACTCTACCTTGCAAAATAATATTTTGATTTTCAAAAGAAAAGTTTGTTAACTCTCCTTGATTTAACGGTATATCAGCGATCAATGTCATTAGCTGAAAAACATGTTGTTGATTCAATGTAGATAACTGTTGTTTCTGCATGGGCTGTTTATTCAAAGTATTAACTTGATAATTAACTTTACTTAATTCAGCTGTAATTTGTTTTAAATGCTCCTGTTTTTGTTGCAATCGTGTTACCCAAATATCTTGAAAAAATGTAAAAAGATAAAAAATAGCTAACAAAGTACTCCACCATACCATTACATTTAAACACCACTTTTTTAATCGTTTTTGATGCTCATCATATCGCCAAGGTAATAAATTAATCCCAGTTTTCATTCCTACTCTCCAAAGCTCATCAGCTTTACGCCTGCTGAATAAATTCCTGCTGCCACAAAGCATTTCCAAGCGGAATTAAAGGCAGTTCAGATTGAACTTCTACCCAATCCATTGGTAATACCTCTTGAAGAGGTAACGTAGAATAAAAATAAACATGTGTTGCTGCAGGTTCGTTATGGCGACAAAACTGATGATAAAGTGCGGTCAATTTTGTTTGAGATTGTTGTAACACCAAAGTTCGATGAGGCTGAAACTGTATAGCTAAACAACTTTGCTGGTCTTGATAAAGTAACAAATCTGTACTCTGTAATACCTTTTTCATCTGATATTCAAAAGCACGCTGTAAGCTGTTGGTGATAGTGTCTAGCACATTAATTTTTAATGGTTCAAATTGCTGTAAATATTGCTGTGCAACGGTTTTCTGAATAGCAAAAATATCCAAACGGAAACTTTGTTTTAGAGGTATTGAACAATAATCAAACCATAATTCCGATAAGGAAAGAGGTAATTCTTTTTCTAACATAAAGCGACATTGATTATCTGCTTCTTGTGCTGTTAACTTCTGTGGTAAGAACAAGGTTTTTGACCAAATTTGATGAGGAAACACAGCACAAATAAACAGTAATTTTAATGTCCGTGTCGGTTTGTTTATCAATTTTGAAAGTAAAGTTTCCATGAAATTATGACTCTCAGTGATAGGCATGGAAATAAAAACCGGTTGATCTGGTTGTTCAAAAAAGACAGCCTCAAGACAATCTTGATTGCAACTCAAACCAATTTGTAACACTTTCCCTTTTTCCATCATGAATTTCCCTTTCTTTACTGATTATTTACACTTTTTGTACACTTTTAACTTTGGATTTAAACCTCGAGTCTTTATACTGTAAGGATAATTTTTCACAGTTTTTTATAACTAAGCATTAACTAAGAGAGAATTTTTCGATGCGGATCGCAAAATTAATATTAAGTACGCTACTCACCGTTTTCTTACTCGGTTGTATCGCAGCAGGTGCTGTCTATCTTTATTTAAAGCAAGGATTACCTGATGTAGAAAGCTTAAAAACAGTTGAACTCCAGCAACCTATGCAAATTTATACAGCTGATGGAAAACTCATTGGAGAAGTGGGTGAACAGCGTCGCATTCCTGTACCCTTAGATAAAATTCCGCAAAAAATTATTGATGCTGTACTTGCCACTGAAGATGCTCGCTTTTATCACCACCACGGTGTTGACCCAATCGGGATTGCTCGTGCGATTAAAGTGGCAATCAGCAAAGGGGGAGCATCACAAGGAGCGAGTACTATTACTCAACAATTAGCAAGAAACTTCTTCCTCACGCCTGAAAAATCCATTGAACGTAAAGCTAAAGAGGCAATTCTTGCCATTGATATTGAAAACACCTTAACTAAGAATGAAATATTAGAACTCTATTTAAACAAAATTTATTTAGGCTACCGCTCTTATGGTGTGGCTGCTGCAGCAAAAACCTATTTTGGTAAAGAACTTGACGATCTCACATTATCTGAAATTGCAATTATCGCAGGATTACCAAAAGCACCTTCAACAATGAATCCACTTTACTCGCTCAAACGTGCAGAAGAACGTCGTAACATAGTATTAGGTCGAATGCTGACAACCAAATACATCACACAAGAAGAACACGATGCCGCAATTAAAGAGCCAATAGTAGCCCGTTATCACGGAGCACAAATTGATTTTCGTGCCGAATATGTAACTGAAATGGTACGCCAAGAAATGGTCAGACGATTTGGCGAAGAAAAAGCGTATACAAGCGGATTTAAAGTTTACACGACAGTACTTTCAAAAGACCAAGAAGAAGCCCAAATTGCCTTACGCAATAACTTAATTGATTACGATATGCGTCACGGTTACCGTGGAGGTGCACCTCTTTGGAAAAAAGGAGAAACTGAATGGGAACAAGAGCGTATTATTGGATTTTTGAAAAAATTACCAAATTCTGCACCGCTCTTTCCTGCAGCGGTACTTAGTATAGGCAAAAATGGCGCAGAATTGTTACTTACTTCAGGTGAAAAAATGACGTTAAGCCCTGCCGGAATGCGTTGGGCAGGTAAAAATCCAGTAAAAGCCGGCGATCAAATTTGGATCCGTCAAAATAGCAAAAATGAATGGGTGCTAGGGCAAATTCCTGAAGCGAACTCCGCACTGATTTCACTTAACAGTGACAATGGTGCTATTGAAGCATTAGTGGGTGGATTTAGTTTTGAGCAAAGTAAGTTTAACCGCGCGACACAATCTTTAGTTCAAGTTGGTTCTTCGATAAAACCATTTATTTACGCAGCAGCATTAGAAAAAGGGTTAACCCTATCAAGTGTATTACAAGACTCGCCTTTAGTGGTACAAAAGCAAGGGCAAAAAGCATGGGTACCGAAAAACTCTCCAAACCGTTTTGATGGTCCAATGCGTTTACGTGTGGGATTAGGGTTATCTAAAAATATGATTGCAATTCGCGCAATGCAAATGGCAGGAATTGAATACACTGCGGAATTTTTACAACGCTTTGGCTTCAAACGTGACCAATATTTTGCCAGTGAAGCACTTGCATTAGGAGCAGCATCATTTACACCGCTTGAGATGGCAAGAGGCTATGCGGTATTTGATAATGGCGGATTCTTAATTGATCCTTTTATCATTAACCGAATTTTAGATAACACAGGCAAAGAAATTTTCTTAGCAAACCCTAAAATTGCTTGTATTACTTGCCACGATATTCCTGTGCTTTACGGCGAAACAGAAAAACTCGATGGCTTTAAAAACTATGATTTAAGCCTGACTGAAAATATTAATAGCGATGATACTGTTCTCAGTGCAGACGAGGAAGATGCAGAACAAATCGAAGTTGTGCCAGATATTCCAGATTTACAACCGCTGGAAACCAAACAGATTGATGAAAAAAATCTCGACTTTATGGCTGAAGCAAAAACTGAAAACTCAGAAACCCAATATGCACCACGTGTTATCAGCGGTGAACTTGCCTTCTTAGTTAGAAGCGCCTTAACCTCTGCGGTGTATGGTGAAGCAGGTCAAAGCTGGGTGGGTACAAGTTGGCGTATGTCAAAAGAGTTTAAACGCCAAGATATTGGTGGTAAAACAGGAACGACCAACAACGCCAAAGTAGCGTGGTATGCAGGTTTTGGCGCAAACCTCACGACAGCCGTTTATGTAGGCTTTGATGATAACAAACGTGATTTAGGTCGTGGCGAGGCTGGTGCAAAAACTGCGATGCCCGCTTGGATTGCTTATATGAAAAAAGCTTTATCAGATATTCCTGAACGTAAACTTGAATTACCACCAAACATCATTGAGAAATCTATTGATAGACGTTCTGGCCTACTGTCAAACAGTGGCGGACGTATAGAATATTTCATTAAAGGTACTGAGCCGAAACGAGCTTATGTTGAAGAACGTGGATATTATGTACCACCTGAATTACAAGATAGCCCGGGCAAACCTGTCACAGGTGAATATCAAGAATTATTCTAAAACCAACCGCACTTTTACAAGGCACTATTTTCATAAAGTAGTGCCTTGTTTGTTTGCCCATGTCTTCCTTCATAACGTAATTAATATGGAGTGCATCTTTATCTTTAATAGCGATCCCAAAAAAATTCTTTATAATACGCTTTTACCATTATTAGTTTTAAAGGCGTTATTATGCTTAGTTACCGTCACAGCTTTCACGCTGGCAACCACGCAGATGTGTTAAAACACATTGTATTAATGTTAATTATTGAAAGTCTTCAACAAAAAGAGAAAGGCTTTTATTATTTAGACACACATGCTGGCGTTGGACGTTATCGCTTATTCAGTGAAGAATCAGAAAAAACAGCTGAATTTGAAGAAGGAATCGGACGACTTTGGCAATGCGATGATTTACCCGAAGAAGTGGCTCGCTATATAAAACTCATCAAAAAATTCAATTATGGTGGTAAAGAACTACGTTATTACGCAGGTTCACCCTTAATTGCAGCAACAATGTTACGCCCTCAAGATCGTGCATTACTAACTGAATTACACCCAAGTGATTTCCCTTTATTACGTAATAATTTCAAAGAGTTTGAAAATATTACCACTAAACGTGATAACGGCTTTATGCAAGTGAAAGCGACTCTACCACCCAAAGAACGACGTGGCTTAGTGCTTATTGATCCACCCTATGAATTAAAAGAGGATTATGATTTAGTCGTTAATACGATCGAAGAAGGCTACAAACGTTTTGCAACGGGAGTTTATGCGATTTGGTATCCTGTTGTCTTACGCCAACAAGTTAAACGTATGGTGAGAAATTTAGAAAATACAGGAATCCGTAAAATCTTACAAATTGAGTTGGCTGTGCGCCCAGATACAGAACAACGAGGTATGACAGCAAGTGGAATTATCGTGATTAATCCACCTTGGACACTTGAACAACAAATGAAGAAAATTTTGCCTTATTTAACAAAAAACCTTATTCCTGAAGGAACAGGCAGTTGGTCGGTAAATTGGATTACACCAGAATAAATGATCTCCAATCGAAATAATACACAACATTACTTTGCCTTGTATATTATTATGCTGCACAATAAATATATTTCTCGTAACCACTTATTTAGAAGGAATTGAACGATGACAAAACATTATGATTATATTGCTATCGGTGGCGGTAGCGGTGGTATAGCCTCAATTAACCGTGCGGCAAGCTATGGTAAAAAATGTGCCATTATTGAAGCAAAACACTTGGGGGGGACTTGTGTGAATGTCGGTTGTGTACCGAAGAAAGTCATGTGGCACGGCGCACAAATTGCAGAAGCAATTAACCTTTATGCACCAGATTATGGTTTTGACATCAGTGTAAATAAATTTGATTTCGCAAAATTAGTGGAAAGCCGCCAAGCTTATATAGACCGCATTCACACCTCTTATAACAACGTGTTAGCAAAAAATAATGTTGATGTTATCCAAGGTTTTGCGAAATTTGTTAATGCACATACTGTAGAAGTGAATGGTGAACAAATCACAGCCGATCATATTCTGATTGCTACAGGCGGTCGTCCGAGTCATCCTTCTATTCCGGGTGCAGAATATGGCATTGACTCTGATGGCGTATTTGCTTTAACCGAATTACCAAAACGCATTGCCATAGTGGGCGCTGGTTATATCGCAGTTGAGCTTGCCGGTGTAATGAATAGCTTTGGTGTTGAAACTCACCTATTTGTACGTCAACATGCTCCACTACGTAACTTTGATCCGTTGATCGTTGATACATTATTAGAAGTGATCCAACAAGATGGCATTCAATTGCATACTACAGCAATTCCACAAGAAGTTATCAAAAACAAAGATGGTTCATTAACTATTAAATTAGAGGATGGTCGAAGCCAAGATGTAGATTGCTTGGTTTGGGCAATTGGACGTGAGCCAGCAACTGATGTAATCAATCTTGCAGCAACAGGTGTGAAAACGAATGAACGTGGTTTTATAAAAGTAGATAAATACCAAAACACCAATGTAAAAGGTATTTATGCAGTTGGTGATATCATTGAAGGCGGTATTGAATTAACACCGGTTGCGGTTGCAGCAGGACGTCGCCTTTCTGAGCGTTTATTTAACAATAAGCCAAATGAACATTTAGATTACAACTTAGTGCCAACGGTTGTATTCAGCCACCCTCCAATTGGTGCGATCGGTTTAACCGAACCCAAAGCAATTGAGCAATATGGTAAAGAAAATGTGAAAGTATATAAATCCTCTTTCACTCCAATGTACAGTGCTGTAACACAACATCGCCAACCTTGCCGAATGAAGCTCGTTTGCGTAGGCAAAGAAGAGAAAATCGTTGGTTTACACGGTATTGGTTTTGGTATTGATGAAATGATCCAAGGTTTTGCTGTCGCAATTAAAATGGGGGCAACAAAAGCTGATTTCGACAATACTGTCGCAATCCACCCAACAGGTTCTGAAGAATTTGTGACAATGCGTTAATAGACAGCGAAAAAGGCGGTTTTAAACACCGCCTTTTCTGATTAAATTTTCCCAAAATTGACCGCACTTTTGTATATTTTCTATTTACACGTTAGGGAGAAATTTTCTCTTTATAATGTAAACGGCACACTGACATATAAGTGTCATTACCACCAATTTGAATTTGCACACCATCTCTGACGACCTCACCATTTTCATTTAAACGTAAAACAAAGTTCGCTTTACGCCCGCAATAGCAAATAGTTTTCAGTTCTTCTAGTTGATCTGCCCAAGCAAGTAAGTATTTACTGCCTTCAAAAAGTTCTGCTTGGAAATCCGTACGTAAACCATAACACAAGACAGGAATATGCAATTTATCTACAACCTCACTCAATTGATAGACCTGTTCTTTAGTTAAGAACTGTGCTTCATCAACTAAAATACAATGTAGTGTTTGCTGCTGAATGTGTTCAGAAATCGCATCAAATAAGTTAGTGTCTTTATAGAAAAGTTGGGCATCTTGGCTAATACCAATACGTGATGTCACCTTCCCAGTACCAAAACGATCATCAATTGCGGCAGTATAAACCAAGGTATTCATATGACGTTCTTGATAATTATAGGAAGATTGCAATAAAGTAGTGGACTTACCCGCGTTCATTGTTGAATAATAAAAATAAAGTTTTGCCATATTATTTGAGCACCCACATCCAAAAATAATAAAAAATCCCCCCCATTAATGGCGGTAATGCTGCTAACATCAAAATACCGAATGTTGTTCCACCACCAACTGAGTTGCCTGCCAATGTCAAATAGTTAATCAGTTCCTCAGAAGGAAGAATAAAAACAAAAATAGCAATAGCAATTAACATTAATATACAGCCAACACTTGCTGCACGTATTGCTCTTATTTTTAATTGGTCACTCATTTGTTTATCCTTTTTAATTCTGGCTAATAGCAGAAAGTTCTGTCATTGCCCAGCGCGGTTTCACTTGAATGGAAAGGGATTGGCGTTCTCCCTGTTTTAAACGTAAAAAACCCGTGTAAGCAATCATTGCACCATTATCGGTACAAAATTGCGGTTGAGGATAAAACACTTCGCCTTTTAATTGTTGCATTAACTGTGCCAAATCGTGACGAAGTTGTTTATTCGCACTCACACCACCAGCAATGACTAAACGTTTAAAGCCCGTTTCTTTTAATGCGCGACGACATTTGATCGCCAATGTTTCCACAACCGCTTGTTGGAAAGCATATGCAATATCAGCTTTGGTTTGTTCGGTTAATTCACCTTCTTCTTTGATCGCTTGCGTGATCGTATTGGCAGCAAAGGTTTTTAAGCCTGAGAAGCTAAAATCTAATCCTGGACGATCCGTCATTGGTCGAGGGAAAGTAAAACGCTTAGGATCACCTTTTTCTGCTAAACGAGCCAGTGCCGCACCGCCGGGATAATCTAATCCTAATAATTTAGCTGTTTTATCAAAGGCTTCTCCTGCTGCGTCATCAATTGATTCACCTAATAACACATATTGACCAACACCATCTACACGCACTAACTGTGTGTGCCCACCCGAAACGAGCAACGCAACAAAAGGAAATTCAGGAGGATTATCTTCAAGCATTGGAGCTAATAAATGTCCTTCCATATGATGCACACCAATTGCAGGCACATTCCAAGCATAAGCTAAGGATCTTGCAATCGTTGATCCCACTAATAACGCACCGACAAGCCCCGGACCTGAGGTATAAGCAATCCCATCAATATCTTCAGGTTTTAAATTCGCCTCAGCTAATGCTGTTTGAATCAATGGTGCAGTTTTACGGATATGATCTCGTGACGCTAATTCAGGCACCACTCCACCATAATCAGCGTGCAACGCAATTTGGGTATAGAGTTGGTTAGCGACTAACCCTTTTTCTTCATCATAAATCGCTACACCTGTTTCATCACAAGATGTTTCAATGCCTAACACTCGCATTTTATATTCCTTTCAATTATCTTTAGCATAAGATTCTACCTTGTTTAATATGCTTTAACCAGTTTGAGACAGCATTTTTGTAGAAAAGATCAAACTTCCCTTTGCTTTTAAATGAAAAGTAGATTAAAATTGCGACCTTTATTGAATAAGCCGTTTATTCCAAACGGTAAGATAAATTAGCAATTGCAAAATTAATTCCATTGAGGTGATTGGCTTATGCCTGTAATTAAAGTACGTGAAAACGAATCATTTGACGTTGCATTACGTCGTTTTAAACGCTCTTGCGAAAAAGCTGGTATCTTAGCAGAAGTTCGCAGCCGTGAGTTCTACGAGAAACCAACAACTATCCGTAAACGCGAAAACGCAACTCGTGCTAAACGTCATGCTAAACGTGTGGCTCGTGAAAATGCACGTAATACACGTTTATACTAATACTAAATAAAGTATTTTTAACTCGAGTTATACAAAACCGTGAAACCAATTGGTATCACGGTTTTGTTTCATTCAATCAGCTCCATTTTTTAATCTCAAACTAAGGGCACATACTTGATGAAAGGCTCAATTCCACGTACATTTATTGATGATCTGTTAGCCAAAACAGATATTGTGGAGCTCATCAATTCAAGAGTAAAACTCAAAAAAGCAGGGAGAGATTATCAAGCTTGCTGCCCTTTCCACCACGAAAAAACACCTTCGTTCACTGTTAGTCAAAAAAAACAGTTTTATCATTGCTTCGGCTGTGGCGCACACGGTAATGCAATTTCTTTCTTAATGGAATACGATAAATTAGAGTTCATAGAAGCCATTGAAGAACTTGCTGGTATGCTAGGTTTAGAAATTCCTCGTGAGAACAAACCGCACTTTAACAATAAGCAAATCAATTACCAAACTAAACGTAACTTGTATGAACTAATGCAAACCATTGCAGAGTTCTATCAACAACAATTAGCACAACATATCCCTGCACAAAGTTATTTACAACAACGTGGACTTTCATCTGAGATCATCGCTCGTTTCCAGATAGGCTTTGTACCGAATAGTTTTGATGCTGTGTTACAACACTTTGGTAGAAGCAATGAAGATCAACAAAAATTGTTTGATCTTGGTATGCTCTCACGTAATGAACAAGGGAAAATCTACGATCGTTTTCGTCATCGTATTATGTTCCCTATTCGAGATCGCCGTGGACGCACAATTGCATTTGGTGGACGAGTATTAGGGGATGAAAAACCTAAATATTTAAACTCACCAGAAACCGCAACTTACCACAAGGGCAACGAACTTTACGGTTTATATGAAGCCTTACAGAAAAATGAAACACCTGAAATGTTGTTGGTAGTTGAAGGTTATATGGATGTAGTAGCATTAGCCCAATTTGGCGTTGATTATGCTGTTGCTTCGCTCGGTACGGCAACAACAGCAGAACAAATCCAACTGCTATTTCGTTCAACAGAGCAAGCAATTTGTTGCTATGACGGTGACCGGGCAGGACGCGAAGCTGCTTGGCGAGCATTTGAAAATGCATTGCCATACTTAGAAGATGGCAGACAACTAAAATTTATTTTCTTACCTGACGGAGAAGATCCTGACTCATTTATTCGCCAGTATGGAAAATCAGGTTTTGAAGAATATATTCAAAAAGCACTATCACTAAGTGAATTTTTATTCTCTAGCCTTACTCCACAAGTAGATTTTTCTACCAAAGAAGGCAAAACAAAATTAGCAGCCCTTGCAGTCCCATTAATTAAAAAGATCCCAGGTGCTATGCTACGTTTGTCACTACGTAATACACTAGCGCAAAAACTCGGAATCTTGGATCAAGCACAATTAGAAAATTTGATTCCGACCCATTCGGAAATAAAAACATCTTCACAACCACAAGCAGTGAAAAGAACACCAATGCGTGTACTCATTGCATTATTATTACAAAATCCCGAACTCGCACAACTTGTACCAAACCTTACACCACTACGTGTATTAAATGAGTCTGGATTAGATTTATTCGAAAAATTGACCGCACTTTGCCAAGAAAAAATAGGAATTACTACAGGACAAATACTGGAATATTGGCGAGATAGCGAATATAGCAAAGCCCTTGAAATTTTAGCAATGTGGGATCATTTAGTCGAAGAAGAGCAAATTGAAGAAAATTTTAAGGCGACTCTACGCTATTTTTACTTTCAATTAGTAGAACGTGAGATTGATTCACTTATTGCTAAAGATCGTGCTGAAGGGTTAAGCGTTAATGAACGACAAAAGCTCACTCAATTATTACTCAAAAAACAACAAAAGGCATAGTTAATCTACGATAACAATGATAAAATCAACCGTATTTTATCTTCATAACTACTCAATCAAGGCGGATATTACATTATGGATCAAAATCCACAATCTCAATTGAAATTGTTAATCGCACAAGGCAAGGAACAAGGCTATCTTACATATGCGGAAGTAAACGATCATCTTCCGGAAGAACTTGTAGATGCCGAACAAATTGAAGATATTATTCAGATGATCAACGATATGGGGATTCAAGTACTTGAAACAGCCCCAGATGCTGATGATCTGATGTTAAGTGAAACAATCACTGACGAAGATGCCGTAGAAGAAGCAACTCAAGTATTATCAAGTGTTGAATCTGAAATTGGGCGTACTACAGACCCTGTACGTATGTATATGCG
Organism: Pasteurella dagmatis; assembly: GCF_900186835.1. Lineage (NCBI taxonomy): Bacteria > Pseudomonadati > Pseudomonadota > Gammaproteobacteria > Pasteurellales > Pasteurellaceae > Pasteurella > Pasteurella dagmatis. Next base: position 2,216,532 of record NZ_LT906448.1, on the reverse strand, counting down.
AGAAATGGGAAGTGTGGAGCTTCTAACTCGAGAAGGCGAAATTGACATTGCAAAACGCATTGAAGAAGGCATCAACGAAGTACAAAGTGCGGTTGCTTTTTATCCAGAAGCACTGAACTACTTACTCGAACAATATAGCTTAGTCGAAGACGGTGGGGTTCGTTTAGCGGATCTTATCACAGGCTTTGTTGACCCGAATGCAATTACTGAAGAAGATGTAGCTGAAATTGACGAATCTTTCGATGAAGATGAAGATTCTGATACTGTCGTTGGTGCAAAATTAGACGACACTGAAGAGGAAGAAGAGGAAAGCGAAGAAGAAAATACATCCGATGACAACGATTCAGATAACTCTATTGATCCTGAGCTAGCACATGCAAAATTTCTTGAATTAAAAACCCAGCATGTCAAAACATTAGAAACAATTGTTAAACACGGTAGAGCTAGCAAAAAATCCAAAGATCAAATTCAAGCTTTAGCAGATGTCTTCACACAATTCCGTTTAGTACCAAAACAATTTGATATGCTTGTAAACTTAATGAGCGGAATGATGAAATCTGTTCGCTTACAAGAACGTAACATTCAAAAAATCGTGGTAGATAAAGCAAAAATGCCCAAAGAGCAATTCCAAAAAGTCTTTATTGGTCATGAAAACCAAGATACTTGGCTTGTAAAAGCACTTTCTGCAGGTAAAACTTGGTCTGAAAAACTAGCTAAACACGAAGCTGAAATTCGTGCTTCTATCGACAATATTCTTGAAATTGAACGCCAAACAAACTTAACTGTACAACAAATCCGTGAAGTTTGTGAACGCATATCTGCCGGTGAACTAAAAGCTCGTCGTGCGAAAAAAGAAATGGTAGAGGCCAACTTACGTCTTGTCATTTCTATTGCTAAAAAATACACCAATCGAGGTTTACAATTCTTAGATTTAATCCAAGAAGGTAACATTGGTTTAATGAAAGCAGTTGATAAATTTGAATACCGCCGCGGTTATAAATTCTCGACTTACGCAACTTGGTGGATTCGTCAGGCGATTACTCGTTCAATTGCAGACCAAGCAAGAACAATTCGTATTCCTGTACACATGATCGAAACGATTAATAAATTAAATCGTATTTCTCGCCAAATGCTACAAGAAATGGGACGTGAGGCTTCGCCAGAAGAACTTGCAGAACGAATGGGTATGCCTGAGGATAAAATCCGTAAAGTACTCAAAATTGCGAAAGAACCCATTTCTATGGAAACACCAATTGGTGACGATGATGATTCACATTTAGGTGACTTCATCGAAGACTCAACACTTGAGCTCCCATTAGATTCTGCAACAGCACAAAGTTTAAAAGCAGCTACACACGAAGTACTAGAAGGTTTAACACCACGTGAAGCAAAAGTATTACGTATGCGCTTTGGTATCGATATGAATACAGACCACACGTTAGAAGAAGTAGGTAAGCAATTCGATGTCACACGCGAACGTATTCGTCAGATCGAAGCTAAAGCATTACGTAAATTACGCCACCCAAGCCGTTCTGAAACACTACGCAGCTTCTTAGATGAATAACTCACACAAGGCTAAAACCAAAAAGACCGTTAAATTATAAACGGTCTTTTTTTGTTTAAATTTACAACATATAAAATACTTTACCTAGACTTTAGACTAATATTTCTCTATAATCATCGAGTTTTAAAAACATCCCTGATCGCCCCCATAGCTCAGTCGGTCAGAGCAGTCGACTCATAATCGATTGGTCACAGGTTCAAGTCCTGTTGGGGGCACCATTTCATATATTCATCTCATATCTCTTTTTATAATACGTCTTAATTAAACGTTATTTTTCTTTATTTATTAACCATATTCATTAGAGCTATATTTTTTAATGTCGCTATATATAACAAACTTTACTACAAAAGGTGATATAGCAGGGGAGCAAGAGCATCAAAAAAATAAAATGATAGGAAGCCAACGAAAAAACTAGCCTGACGAAGATGATTATTTGTTATGGCACAATATTCTTGAAAATAAAAAAGCCGTAAGTTACAACTTACGGCTTTCCCTAAATTTGATGGCGGAGGAAGTGAGATTCGAACTCACGGAGGGCGTAAACCCTCGCCGGTTTTCAAGACCGGTGCCTTCAACCACTCGACCATTCCTCCGTGATTTAAGCGAGGTGAATAATACGGATTTTACTCTCTTAAGTCAAGCAATTAAATCGATATTTTTATTTGATTGCTTTATTTTAAGCCAATCTTTTTTATTCTCCCTCAAATTCCACTTAATTCCCAAAACAAGAGCTAAATTAAAAATTTTTACTCTTTACTTTCTGCTCTTGTAGGTTCTGCGTAAACATGACTAATCGCACTGTGGTGACCCGCAGAGCCCTTACCATGGAAGTAATAACGTGACTCCGTCCAAGCCGGAATACGCACCATTTCAAGCACTTCATCACTTGCTTTAGCTAATGTCATTTCTGCTTTCGTATGTTTCACTGCGGAAATTGTGCCTAAACGACCAGTAAAGTTAAAAGTGCGGTCATTTTCTGACATTATTTTAATTTCAATAGGTTCAGACTGCTCTTTAGCATCCTTTTCAAGAACTAGCTCGGTAGAAACAACTTGAGATTCATTGCTTCCTACATCGACATCAGCTTCTAACTCAACCACTTGCTTCGTTACCTCTATAGTTTCAACCAAAAGTTGCTCTGCATTTAAACGCTCAAGAGAGGCTTGGACCTTTTTCTCCACAGACTCGTTTGCAGGTTGTGTCATAAATGGATTAAATGGTTTAGTACCTTTTTCCATTTCATTAATCACGATATCTATTGCAGGCGTTGTTGCAATAATATCTTTTGGTTGCTCTTGCTGTTCAAGTAACTCATCTACTGACAAGAATTGTTGAGTTTCTTTCAAGCTCACTACATTATTGTAATCAATGCACACTTTACCACTTGCTAGTTCTGGTGAAGCTACCGCTGCAAATAATGGCATAGGTGATTTCTGTTCAGTTTGATTACGACGACGACGTTGGTTGCTTACGCGTAAATGACGTGGCAAACGGCGACGATTATCACGGCGTTTTTCATTTTCACCTTCTTCAACGGCTACAATAACCTCATCCAGAATCACTTCTCCTGGCATTTCTATTACATTTTGCTCAATAGGACTATCAACAACCCCTACAACTGCTTTTTCTTCTGTTAAAGCCGGTTTTTCTTCTACTACTCCATCTGTGATACGCACTTTCTTTCGTAAATCTCGACGTTGACGACGTTGTGTCACTTGTTCAGTTTTTTCAGTTTCAACTACATCAACTTGTTGTGTTTCTACAATTGCTGAAGTGTCAACTATATTTTCTACAACATTTGCTTTACGATTACGTTTACGATCTGATTTCGACGGACGAGCAACAACTTCTTCTTCGTTACGTTTTAGTGTATTTTCACGTTCCACATTTTCTGAGCGAGAGCGACGATTATTCCGACGTTCTTGGTTACGGCGATTGCGGTTGTTCCGGTTACGAGGATTTTTCGATTTTTCCTCTTCAGCTGGTTTGCTTGCAAACAATGCTTTAATTTTTGCCACAATGCGAGCTAATAAAGACGGCTTGCTCTCCACTTTTTTCTCTGGCACTGGTGCAGGCGTTGGAATTGAAATAGAAACAGCTGCACTTTCTAACACACTTTCAGTAGTCACTGCTGCAGCCTCAATATTACGTGATACTAAAGATTCTTCAGGCACGAAATGATCATCTTGCTCTTGGTGAAGTTTCACTAAGTTATAACTTAATTCATTCACCTCTTCGCCATCACGTACACGGAACACGCTGAAATGTGGTGTTTCCATTGCTTCATTTGGCACTACAATCACATCCACATCGTGACGTTTTTCAATGTTATTGATTGCACGACGTTTTTCATTCAATAAGTAAGATGCGATTTCCACAGGCACAATTGTATGTACTTGTTTAGTATTTTCTTTTAATGCCTCTTCTTCGATTAAGCGTAAAATCGATAATGAAAGCGATTCATTATCTCGAATTTTTCCTGTACCTTGACAGCGTGGGCAGACGTGATGAGAAGACTCCCCTAATGATGGGCTTAAACGCTGACGCGACATTTCTAATAAGCCAAAGCGAGAAATACGACTAATTTGAATACGTGCACGATCTTGACGAACCGCATCACGAATACGGTTTTCAACTTCACGTTGGTGACGAACTGGCGTCATATCAATAAAGTCGATAACTATCAAACCACCTAAGTCACGTAAACGTAATTGACGTGCAATTTCATCTGCGGCTTCTAAATTGGTGTTTAATGCGGTTTCTTCGATATCTCCGCCACGTGTTGAACGAGATGAGTTAATATCAATCGCTGTTAATGCTTCAGTCACATCGATAACAATTGAACCACCTGATGGTAAACGCACCTCACGTTGGAATGCAGATTCAATTTGCGATTCAATTTGATAGTGACTGAAAAGAGGTACTTCACCTTGGTAAAGTTTTACACGGTTAATGAAATCAGGACGCACTAACTTGATATGTGCTTTTGCCTTTTCATACACCTTCTGGCTATCAATTAAGATTTCACCAATATCACGACGTAGATAATCACGAATTGCACGCACGATCACATCACTTTCTTGGTGAATTAAAAATGGGGCTGGGCGGCTTTGCGAAGCTTGTTTAATCGCCTCCCAATGGTGTAGCAACACTTTTAAGTCCCATTGTAATTCTTCAGGGGATTTACCCACACCAGCAGTACGAACAATTAATCCGACACCATCTGGTACTTCCAAAGAACTCAATGCATCTTTTAACTCTAGACGCTCATCACCCTCAATACGACGTGAAATGCCTCCTGCTCTTGGATTATTTGGCATAATCACCAAATAACTTCCTGCTAAAGAAACAAAAGTTGTCAATGCAGCACCTTTGTTTCCACGCTCTTCCTTGTTCACTTGAACGATAACTTCTTGTCCTTCGCTCAAAATATCACGAATATTTGGACGACCTTGATAAACATAGTCATCTGGGAAATACTCACGTGCAATTTCTTTTAATGGTAAGAAACCATGGCGTTCTGCACCATAGTCAACAAACGCAGCTTCAAGACTTGGTTCAACGCGAGTAATACGGCCTTTGTAAATGTTTGCTTTTTTTTGCTCATGTCCTGGACTTTCAATATCCAAGTCAAATAAACGTTGCCCATCAACAAGTGCAACGCGCAACTCTTCTTTTTGAGTTGCATTGATTAACATTCTTTTCATTATTTGTACTCTATTTTTTATTCTGATTTTAATTAAAAATGACCGCACTTTTGTCTTAGTAATCGACCTCGTGTCTGTCGCAGAATGTCTGTCTCTCGACTGTCATCTGCTGGGTGCATTGATCACTTTACTAAAGAAAATAAATTGATCTTTAGCAAAACAAAATCGGATATAGAAAATGATTTTGCAAGCCATACGCCATTTTTAATCTTTAATTTTAAAAATCGTTGATTTATTAATGTCTTATGCCACTTGCTGCATTATGTACGCTCAACGATAGCGCTCCATTTTTAAGTCAATTTAATGACATAAAAATACGTCTTATTATGGACTTATCACTCTCATTTATCAAGGTAATTTTAATCATCCAAGGCTTTCTAAAATATGGTATGATCAGTGTAATTTTAATGAGAAAGAATATTCAAATGAGCAATAAAAAAGACGAAAAAATCATCAATCAAAGCGTAAAAATGCTCACAATTAGTGAAGAAGAAGCGGGGCAACGCATTGATAACTATTTATTAGCTAAACTTAAAGGTGTGCCAAAAAGTTTAATTTACCGCATTTTGCGTAAAGGCGAAGTACGTGTAAACAAAGGTCGTATCAAACCAGAATATAAATTACAAGCTAGCGATATTGTACGTGTGCCACCTGTGCGTGTGTCTGAGAAAGAACAAGCACCTGTTTCCACAAAATTAAACAAAGTCAATCAGTTAGAAAACCAGATTTTATTTGAAGACGATTGTTTATTAGTACTTAACAAGCCTTCTGGAATCGCAGTTCATGGTGGCAGTGGATTGAATTTTGGTGTGATTGAAGCCTTACGTGCGCTTCGCCCAGAAGCCCGTTTTCTTGAATTAGTACATCGTTTAGACCGAGATACTTCAGGCATTTTATTAGTTGCCAAAAAGCGTTCTGCTCTACGCAATTTGCACGAGCAATTACGTGAAAAAACAGTGCAAAAAGACTATTTGGCTTTGGTGCGTGGGCAGTGGCAGTCGCACTGTAAAGTGGTTAAAGCACCATTATTGAAAAATGAACTCTCCAGCGGTGAACGTATTGTACGAGTGAGCGAACAAGGCAAACCCTCTGAAACTCGCTTCTCTATTGAAGAACGTTATGAAAATGCGACTTTAGTAAAAGCCTCTCCAGTCACTGGACGTACCCATCAAATTCGTGTGCATACGCAATATGCAGGTCACCCCATTGCGTTTGATGATAAATACGGCGATAAACAATTTGATGAGCAAATGAGTGAAATTGGCTTAAAACGCTTATTTCTTCATGCCTTTTCCATTCGTTTTGAACACCCAAAATCTGGGGAAACGCTACGTATCAATGCCCCACTTGATGATGAAATGAAAGGTATTTTGAAGAAATTACGTGAATAAAAGTAAGCTGTTTTTCTCAAATGATCGACTGATAACTTAGCATTTAAGCCTGTTAGTTAAGTCATTTATTCATAGGGAGATAGAAAATGTCAAAACAACCAAAAATTGTTGTACTAACAGGCGCAGGGATTTCTGCAGAATCAGGCATTAGAACGTTCCGCGCCTCTGATGGTTTATGGGAAAACCATCGTGTTGAAGATGTTGCAACACCTGAAGGTTTTGCACGCGATCCGAAATTAGTTCAGCGTTTTTATAATGAACGTCGTAAACAATTATTTTCTGATGATGTGAGACCGAATGCCGCGCATATTGCTTTGGCGGAACTCGAGAAAAAGATCGGCAATAATCTCCTAGTTGTAACACAAAATGTCGATAATTTACACGAGCGTGCAGGCTCAAAAAATATTATCCATATGCACGGTGAATTGTTAAAAGTGCGCTGCATGAAATCTGGTCAAATTTATGATTGGCAAGAAGACATCACCGAGCAAAACAAGTGCCAATGTTGTGCAACGCCTCAAACTTTAAGACCGCATATTGTGTGGTTTGGAGAAATTCCGTTAGAAATGGAAAAAATTCAGACCGCACTTTCTGAGTGTGATTATTTTATTTCAATTGGTACCTCAGGCAATGTCTACCCTGCTGCAGGCTTTGTGCGAGAAGCATTATTTTATGGTGCGTATACCGTAGAGCTAAATTTAGAACCAAGTCAAGTGCGGTCAAATTTTGCAGAATTTCATTATGGTAAAGCGAGCGAAGTTGTACCGAATTACTTAAAACAATTTCTGTAAAACTGTATAGCAGGCAAGAAAAAGGTCTAGCAATATGCTAGACCTTTTTGTTATGGAAGCGAATTATTTCGCACACGAAGCCTTACAAGGTACTACTTTTGCGATAATGAAGCCAACGATACAACCTAAAATCGCTACAGGTAACCATTCCATAGATTGTGCTTTAAGTGGTAAACCTGAAACAAGTTCTGAACCCATTACTGAAAGGATTGACACGATAGTCACTAAAACAAGAGGAAGTCCTTTCGCTAATTTTGGTAATGGCATAGCTAAGTTGACTAATAACAATAACATTGCTGTCATTGAAATTGGGTAAAGTACTAATAATACAGGAACTGATTTACTAATTACTGCGTTTAAGCCTTGGTTTGCTAAACCAAAACCAATTAATGTGAATAAAATCGCATAGTTACGGTAAGAAATCGCAGGAAAAATACTGTTGAAGTAAGATGATGTTGCAACAACTAAGCCAATCGCAGTGGTTAAACACGCAAGTGTCACTATTAAACCAAGTAAGCTACGACCCAATTCGCCAAATGATTGTGCAGTTGCTTCATTTAAGATAAACACACCTAAATTTTGACCTTTCGCACTCACATCTGCAAGAGTTTCTGCTGTTAATAGCATATTGTTTCCAATCCAACCGATTGCGATATAAATAAACGCAAGCGCAAGTGCCGCAACGATACTTGCTAAAGTCGCCTGTTTGATGAAGCTACTACTCTTATCACTTTTCGAGCGAATTGCATTCATTACTACAACTGAGAAAGCAAATGATGCTAATACGTCCATTGTTTGGTAACCTTCGATAAAGCCAGTGATTAATGGGTTTTGCATTGTATCTAAGGTATTTTCGTGCTCACCGCCAAGTAAAATACTTGCCATACGTACAACAAGGGCAATAATTGCCACTAAAAGTGCTGGTGTTAAGATTGCCCCAATGCGGTCCACCATTTTTGTTGGGTTTAAACTTACCCATAAAGTGATACCGAAATAAATGAGGGTGAAAATAAATAATGCAACAGTGTCTGTACCGCCAATAAATGGGATCACCGCCATATCAAATGCCGTTGCCGCAGTACGTGGAATCGCGAAGAATGGTCCAATGGTTAAGTAAATTGCACCAAGCAATAAAATAGAAATCCACGGGTGAATATCTTCTAGTGCTTTTTTATAGCCACCTTCATAGCGTGTTGCTACTAAAATACCTAATAGCGGTAACCCCACACCCGTTGCCACAAAACCAATAATCGCTGGCCAGAAACCGACACCACTTTCAAAACCTAGCTTAGGAGGGAAAATCAAGTTCCCCGCCCCGAAAAAGATGGCGAATAACATAAAGCCAACCACAAATGTGTTTTTGTTCATATAAAACCTCAAGTTAAAAAGAAAATATAAATAATGCTCTTTAATATATAAGAAAATAGAAAAACGCAACATTCTACTATATAAATAAGGGATTACCTATAAATGCGTGATAAAAAATGCACAATTATTGGATAAAATTCAAAATCACCTGTTAAATTCAGGGCTAAATTAGAATAATGTTAAAGCAAAGCAGAAAGAGGGACTTTACGAGAAAACCTTGCACAACGATTGAGTTAATCTTCCCTTTGCTGTAAACTACTCTCCCGTCTTGATTATTCATTCAATCCAATAATCCTTTTTTCATATCAATAGTTAGGTTTCATATGGCTACAAATTATATTTTTGTAACGGGCGGTGTTGTATCTTCCCTAGGTAAAGGTATTGCTGCGGCATCATTAGCGGCGATCTTAGAAGCTCGTGGTTTAAAAGTAACAATGTTAAAACTGGATCCTTATATTAACGTCGATCCAGGCACAATGAGCCCAACTCAACACGGTGAAGTGTTTGTAACCCAAGACGGGGCAGAAACGGATTTAGATTTAGGTCACTACGAACGTTTCATTCGCACTAAAATGACAAAACGTAATAACTTCACAACAGGTAAAATCTATTCTGAAGTCTTACGTAAAGAACGTCGTGGCGACTATTTAGGTGCGACCATTCAAGTTATTCCACACATTACTAACGAAATCAAATCGCGTGTGATTGATGGTGCAGCAGGTCACGATGTCGCTATCGTTGAAGTCGGCGGTACAGTAGGTGATATCGAATCCCTTCCATTCTTAGAGGCACTTCGCCAATTAGCAGTGCAAGTGGGGCGTGAACGCACGATTTTTATGCACTTAACGTTAGTGCCATATATTCCAACTGCTGGCGAAGTGAAAACTAAACCAACCCAACATTCTGTAAAAGAATTATTATCTATTGGTATTCAACCAGATGTATTAGTGTGCCGTTCAGATCGTATGATCCCGCCAAATGAGCGTGCGAAAATTGCCTTATTCTGTAACGTGCCAGAAAGGGCCGTTATTTCATTAAAAGATGTGAGCTCTATTTACCAAATTCCAGCCTTATTAAAATCACAAGGTTTAGATGAGTTCATTTGCCAACGTTTCCACTTAGACTGCCCCGAAGCCGATCTCTCAGAGTGGGAACAAGTGTTATACCAAGAAGCAAACCCAACTGGCGATGTCACTATTGGTATGGTAGGGAAATACACCGAATTACCAGATGCCTATAAATCGGTGAATGAAGCATTAAAACACGCAGGCTTAAAAAACCGCTTAAACGTAACGATCAAATATATTGACTCACAAGATGTAGAAACGAAAGGCACATGCGTGTTACAAGGTGTGGACGGTATTTTAGTTCCTGGTGGATTCGGGAATCGTGGCGTAGAAGGCAAAATTTTGACTGCACAATATGCACGTGAAAACAATGTACCTTATCTAGGTATCTGTTTGGGTATGCAAGTTGCCTACATCGAATATGCACGTAACGTCGCTGGCTTAAAAAATGCAAACTCAACAGAATTTGAGCGTGCTTGTGAATATCCAGTTGTAGGGTTAATCACCGAATGGCAAGATGCAGAAGGTAACATTGAAACCCGTACTGATGAATCAGATTTAGGTGGCACAATGCGTTTAGGCGCACAACAATGCCATTTAATCGAAGGCAGTAAAGCACGTGAGCTTTATGGTGCGGAAACCATCGAAGAACGTCATCGCCACCGTTACGAAGTAAACAACGTATTACGCCCACAAGTAGAAAAAGCTGGCTTAAAAATCACTGGATTATCAGCAGATAAAAAATTAGTGGAAATCATTGAAGTACCAAACCACCCTTGGTTTGTAGCCTGTCAATTCCACCCAGAATTTACATCAACCCCACGTGATGGTCACCCATTATTTACAGGTTTTGTTAAAGCAGCAAAAGAAAATCAGAAAAAATAATTCATAACCCCACATTTGTGGGGTTTATTTTATCCTAAATACGTTGCCTAAACAAAAATCATTGAAAATAAAGTGCGGTTGATTTTTTAATATTTTTATCTCTAAAAAAACTAGATATAAATCAATTAATCCGCATTTTCCAGAAGACAAACAATATGAATTATTTTAAGATACAAAACATTCGTTTTAGTTTAATTTTCATTTAAAGAGGAAAACAAAAATGGCAAAAATCGTTAAAGTTATCGGCCGTGAAATCATCGACTCTCGTGGTAACCCAACTGTTGAAGCTGAAGTGCATTTAGAAGGTGGCTTCGTAGGTTTAGCTGCAGCTCCATCAGGCGCATCAACAGGTTCACGCGAAGCGTTAGAATTACGTGACGGTGACAAAGCACGTTTCTTAGGCAAAGGTGTATTAAAAGCTGTTTCAGCAGTGAACAACGAAATCGCACAAGCTATCGTAGGTAAAGATGCATCAAACCAAGCTGAAATCGACCAAATTATGATCGACTTAGATGGTACAGATAATAAATCTAAATTCGGTGCAAACGCAATCTTAGCAGTATCTTTAGCAAACGCAAAAGCAGCAGCCGCATCTAAAGGTTTACCTCTTTACGCACACATCGCAGAATTAAACGGTACTCCAGGTCAATATTCTATGCCATTACCAATGATGAATATCATCAACGGTGGTGAGCACGCTGACAACAACGTGGATATCCAAGAATTTATGATTCAACCAGTTGGTGCAAAAACTTTACGTGAAGCATTACGTATCGGTGCTGAAGTATTCCACAACCTTGCTAAAGTATTAAAAGGGAAAGGCTTAAGCACAGCAGTTGGCGATGAAGGTGGTTTTGCCCCTAATCTTGAATCAAATGCTGCTGCACTTGCTTGTATCAAAGAAGCAGTTGAAAAAGCAGGTTATGTATTAGGTAAAGATGTAACTTTAGCGATGGACTGTGCATCATCTGAGTTCTACAACAAAGAAAACGGTATGTATGAAATGAAAGGTGAAGGTAAATCATTCACTTCTCAAGAGTTCACTCACTACTTAGAAGGTTTATGTAAAGAATACCCAATCGTATCTATTGAAGATGGTCAAGATGAATCAGACTGGGAAGGTTTCGCATACCAAACTAAAGTTTTAGGTGACAAAGTACAATTAGTGGGTGATGACTTATTCGTAACTAACACCAAAATCTTAAAAGAAGGTATCGAAAAAGGTATCGCGAACTCTATCTTAATCAAATTCAACCAAATCGGTTCATTAACTGAAACTTTAGCAGCAATCAAAATGGCTAAAGATGCTGGTTACACAGCAGTAATTTCACACCGCTCTGGTGAAACTGAAGATGCGACAATCGCAGACTTAGCAGTAGGTACAGCAGCAGGTCAAATCAAAACTGGTTCTATGAGCCGTTCTGACCGTATCGCGAAATACAACCAATTAATCCGTATCGAAGAAGCATTAGGTGACAAAGCACCATTCTTAGGTTTAAAAGCGGTTAAAGGTCAAGCATAATTCGCTGATAAAATCGTAAAAAATAACACCGCACTTCTAAAAGTGCGGTGTTTATTATTGTCAATGATTTAAATATATTTACTACTTTAAAACGCATCTCTAATAAGAAACTGTTTATCTCTCATTATTATTTCAGATCAACTGAGCACACAAACTTACCTTTCACTGCTCACTTGCCTTGAACTTTCACGGTAACCTTTTCATTATCGCTTACTCTAAAATAAGCAACTACAAAGCATATTGACCGTTCAAGTGCTTACTAATAACAACTATTGTTTTAACAGGAGCACTACTTTTAATAAGCTGGCACATATTCTGGAATTACAAATCTTACCCTTGAGAATTTCATTACGTAATTGATCATATTGACAGATTTTTCACTAATCGTGATGAACAATTCAGGAATATCATCGGATAGTATTTCACCTCTGACAGTCATTACTGTACATTTTGCAAAAGATTTTTATATAAGTTTTATACAAAAAAATATGTCATTTAAATTAAAAAATGATTTTTCTTAATCAGAACAATATATCATCAAAAATCCTATACCAGTGAAGATGAAAATAAAGTGATAGAAAAGGAAATGAACAAATAAGTAAGGTCACCAAGGAGTTTTATAAAAACATAGAAAAGTGCGGTCAAAATAATATAAATTCTGACCGCACTTTTAAATCATAAGAAAATAAATTAAGCTTCAATACCTTCAAATAGTGCTGTGCTTAAATAACGCTCTGCTGCTGAAGGCAAGATAACAACAATAAGCTTATCTTTAAATTCTGGTAATTGAGCTAAACGCTCTGCGGCTGCTACTGCTGCACCAGAAGAAATTCCCGCTAAAATACCTTCTTCAGCCATTAAACGACGAGCTGTTTCAATAGCTAGCTCGCTGGTGACAGTTTCTACGCGATCAATTAAACTTAAATCAAGATTTTTGGGAATAAAACCCGCACCGATACCTTGGATTTTATGTGGCGCAGGTTTTAACTCTTCACCCATTAGAGTTTGCGAAATCACTGGTGACTCGGCAGGCTCAACCGCCACGGATATAATCGCTTTACCTTGTTCTTGTTTGATATAACGGCTAGTACCGCTAATCGTTCCACCTGTACCAACACCAGCAACCAATACATCAATTTTACCTTCGGTATCACGCCAAATTTCTGGACCTGTTGTTTGTTGATGAATTGCAGGGTTAGCTGGGTTTTCAAATTGCTTTAACATCACATAGTGTTGGGGATTTGAAGCAACAATCTCTTCCGCTTTTGCAATTGCGCCTTTCATTCCTTTCGCACCTTCAGTGAGTACAAGATTTACCCCTAAACCTCGTAATAAACGTTTTCGCTCTGCACTCATTGTTTCTGGCATTGTTAAGGTGATTTTATAACCACGCGCGGCTGCCACATAAGCCAAAGCAATTCCAGTATTACCGCTGGTCGCATCCACAATTTCCTTGCCAGCAGTCAAAATACCATCTTGCTCTGCTTGCCAAACCATATTCGCCCCAATACGGCATTTCACGCTAAAACTAGGGTTACGTCCTTCCACCTTCACTACAATATTGCCATTCTGTCCAAAATGTTTAAGACGCACTAAAGGCGTGTTTCCAATTGAATAAGAATTATCTGCATAAATTGTCATTTTTGTTCCTTACAATAGTTTAACGAAATGCATTTAATATTTAACACAATTCTTTATATCTAAAAAATAAAATTTAATTCTATTTTAGAACAAAAAGTTATTTAATAAATTTATTCTCGGCCCCTTGTATAATCACATCGGAAGTGGACTTATTCTTCTCTAACTTCAAACGATCGCGATAGCTATCCACCCACATTGCAGTCGCACCACAAACTGCAACTGGAATGACAACTAAATTGACCACAGGGACAAAAGTACATAATGCCACCAAACCACCAAAACTAACGCTTAAATTTCTCTTTTGTGCAAGCTCCTGCTTCATTACCCCAAAAGGCACTTTGTGGTTATCAAACGGATAGTCACAATATTGAATAGCCATCATCCACGCACTAAAGAGAAAAGCCACTATGGGGATAATGGTTTGTCCGATTAAAGGTACAAAACCTAGCACAAACAAAAGAATAATGCGTGGTAAGCTATAAAGTAACTTTTGCCATTCACGCCCTAACATTCGTGGAATATCACGTATGAAATCCATCATTCCACCCTCTTCAATGCTTTCTCCCGCTAACATACGCTCGACTTTTTCAGAAAGTAAACCGTTAAATGGTGCGGCAATAAATCCTGAAAGAGTGGTAAAAATAAAATAGAAAAAGACTAAGATCATTAAGATCGCAAGCACCAATAAAATCGCACTTAGCCAACTTAACCAATCTGGTACATAGTTCATCATACTATCGATCAGGCGATCAACTTGGCTAATGAACAACCAAAATAATCCACTCAACAACACAATATTCAATAAAATTGGCATAATCACAAAACGGCGTAAGCCTTTTTGTGTCACTAAATGCCACCCCATCATAAAATAATGAAATGCTTTATATAATTCTGACTGCTGCATAATAAATACCCTATCAAATAGAAAGCGCTAGCATACAAAGTGCGGTAAAAAAAATCAATTTTTAAAGCTTACCGCCTTAGCAAAATATGATAAGCTTAAGACACTTATATTCTATTTATTGTGGCTGGAGGAATAGATAATGAATTTGAATACAATTTTAATTATTTTAGGCATTATCGCCTTGGTTGTTTTAGTTGCACACGGTTTGTGGGCAAATCGTCGCGAAAAATCGCAATATTTTAAAAACTCAAACACATTCACTCGTGATTCACGTTTAAGAGAGCCCCCTCCACAAGTGAGTAATACGCCAACACCTTCGCCTTCAGTCTCTGAGACAGCCACGTTAACTCAACAAGAGTTAGCTCCCAAGCAACACACATTTTCTTTCGATGCTGAACCAGTACAACAAAGTCTAGCCACAGAGCCGCAATTTGATCCTTATACTAATCAACAAAATGTGGAACAAGCGGTAGAAAATATCAAAATCAGCTTACCAAATAGTGCACAATCTAGTTATCAAGCACAAGTTGAGCCGATGCTGCACCCTTCATCTCCAGCATTTACTACTATCGCCGATGTAGAAAACTACGCCAATCAAGAAATGGGCATTGACACTCACTCAGAGGACTTACGCCGCCAATTAGCTGAACTTGCTCAACAAGTGCCTGATATTCAGCTGTCTTCGCTGAAAGAAATACCAACAATAGAAGAAGCATCAGAAAAACAACCTGACGTAAGCACCGTTAACATAACTAATGCCACTAAATCAGAACAACACAATGATGAACAATCACCTTTCATTATGCTTTACGTAGTAGCGCCTGAAAATTACCAATTCCAAGGGGAAAAACTAGCAAAAATCTTAGATGAGCTTGGTTTCTTATTTGGTGAACGCAATATTTACCACCGTCACTCGGATTTAAGTGTAAACAGCCCGATTTTATTCAGTGTAGCAAACATTCAGCAGCCCGGCACCTTTGACTATAATATGAATGACTTCAGTACTATTGGTATTGCTCTCTTTATGCAACTACCTTCTGAAGGTAACGACTTAATGAACTTGCGAATGATGATTCGAGCAGCAAAAAGTATCGCAGAAGACTTAGGCGGTTTTGTGCTTACTGATAAGCAAGAAATCTTTGATGATGCGAGTGAACAAGCGTATTTGAGCCGAGTTAAATAATAAAAATACAAACAAAAAGACCGCACTTTCACGAAGTGCGGTCTTTTTTATTCAATTTATCCTTAATCTTTTTTCTTAAATTTATTCCAAACTTTGTCTTCTTGCCCACGCCATAAACGTTGGATATTGTCGTGATGACGATAAATTAACAAGCAACATACCAATGCGACAGGGAAGGTAAATTCTGGCTTAAACCACCACACATAAAATGGCACTAGCAATGCAGTTACTACCGCACTTAATGATGAATAACCACTCACTAAAAAAATCAACAACCACGAGCCTAACATTGAACCAGCAACGCCCCACGAGATGGGTGCAATTGCGCCAAATGCGGTTGCGACACCTTTACCACCTTTGAATTTGAAAAAGATCGGGAAAATATGTCCTAAGCACGCCCCTAATGCCACCATTCCTAATTCAAAGTGCGTTAAGCCCAAATAATAGCCTAGCCAAACAGGCAACATTCCTTTTAACATATCGAAAATCAATACGCCCAATGCTACCCAACGTCCACCAATACGCAACACATTGGTTGCACCGGGGTTATTCGATCCCGTTGTTCTTGGATCAGGTAAACCTGCTAAACGACATAATAAAATTGCACTGGAAATAGAACCTAGTAAATAGGCAAGGAACATATAGAAAATCGCAAATAGGCTCATTTTTTGTCCTTTGAGGTGGCAGGGATCGAAAATATGTTCGTCTATTGTACATAAAGTTGATAGCATAAGCCTAATGAAATTTCAGATGAGAAGGAATAAATGAATGATTGATCACATTTTTATTGAAGAGCTGACCGTTTTCGCTCAAATTGGTGTTTATGACTGGGAACAACAAATTAAACAAAAATTGGTGTTTGATATTGAAATGGCGTGGGATAGCAGCAAAGCCGCTGAAACTGACGATGTGCAATATTGTTTAAACTATGCGGAAGTGAGCGAATTCATTATTGATTATGTTCAATCAAAACCCTTTTTACTCATTGAACGTGTCGCCTATGAAGTAGCAGATCAATTACAACAACGTTTTGGCATTCAAGCATTACGCTTAAAACTCAGCAAACCAAAAGCTGTTGCACAAGCTAAAAACGTGGGTATTCTTGTGACTCGTGGTAGTTTCTAATTACGAAAAAATCAAACAAAAGGCGCTAAAATATAGCGCCTTACTTATTAAAAATACAATATCACTTAAATTACTTTGCCAACGTTAATAACTGTTTCAAATCCGTAATTTCTAGGGTTGGCATTAGTGTAGCTTCAGGAAAATCACGTAAGGTTTTACCTGATAAATTAATCCAGACCGCTTGGCAATTGGCTTGAAGCGCACCTTGCACATCGGTAATTAAATTATCTCCTACGTGTAAAATCTCTTGTGGTTGTACGCCAAATCGCTGCGCTGTTTGATGAAATAAATCTTGGTGGGGTTTTGCTCTGCCCTGTTCACCACCTCGTAAAACTAAATCAAACTGTGGCAAGCCAATGCGTTGTGGTTCAACGTTGCCGTTAGTAATCGCCACCAGTGGATATTTTGCTTTTAACGCATTCAACACTTGCTGGCTTTGGTTTGGCACATCAATTTTGTGACGCCATTCCACAAATATATCCATCACAGATTGCAAAATTCGTGTAATTTCGACCGCACTTTTTTGATGATGAGCCAAAAGCTGTCGCATGCCCTCTATGCGCCACTCCACGACATCTTCACTCAAAATCGGATTTTGCTCCGCCACTTTATTTTTCCAATCACACCAAATATCAGCAGTGAGATCGTGGAGTTGGCTCTCTTGTTTTAATTGAGCAAGGAAATGCTGTTCTGCCAAGCGGATAACTTCAGTGTTGTCATAAAGTGTATCGTCCAAATCAAAGCTGATCAGTTTAAAAGACTGTAAAGTGCGGTAAAATTTCATTCCGTTTTCCTATTTTTTACGCTTTGCACGTGGGTGGGCAGAATCATAAACATCTGCTAAATGTTGAAAGTTTAAATGAGTATAAATTTGTGTAGTGGATAAATTGCTATGTCCCAATAGCTCTTGCACAGCACGCAGATCCGAACTTGCCTCAAGCATATGAGTTGCAAAAGAATGGCGTAATTTGTGGGGATTCAAATGACTGTTTAAACCTTGTTTAATGCCCCAGACTTCAAGGCGTTTTTGAATGGTACGATGGGTTAAGCGATTACCAAGTTGACTCACAAACAGAGCATCATCTTTTGGATTAAAAAGCAACCGCACTTTGAGCCACTGTTGAATGGCGTGCGAGGCATAACGTCCAAAAGGCACAATTCGCTCTTTATTCCCTTTACCAATCACACGTACTTCACGCACCCGCGTATTAATACTATTTAAGTTAAGCCCTTGTAATTCCGATAAACGCAATCCCGAGCTATAAAGCAATTCCAAAATCGCTCGATCACGAATATCGATAGGTTCTTTGCTGTCATTGGATAATAGTTTTTGTACTTGTTCCGCATCGATATTTTTAGGTAAATGGCGGCCTTGTTTTGGCGCTGAAATGCCTGTCGCAGCATTCACTTTCAGCTCATCTTGCTGGACTAAATAAGTTAAAAAACGGCGCAATGCAGACAAACGCAACGCCAAACTTTTTTCGTGCAATTTATCAGTTTTACTGCTCTCAGCCAGAATAAAACGCACCACACTTGGCGTCACCTCCTGCCAAGAAGTCATGCCATTTTCATTGAGAATTTGCACAATGCGATTAAGTTGGCGTTGATAATTACTCAACGTATGTGGGCTCACTTGCCGTTCAATACGCAGATAATTCCAATATTTCTCAAGTAGTGTTTGCATTCTGATTGCTATCCTTCTTCGCACTATCGTTTAAAATTATCAACCCAACGCCCTAAATGTAGCTCCACAATATCCACTAAATGTTTCAAAAATTCGGTATCTTGCCCATTATGAAAATGTCGCTCATCACGAGCAGAAAACAATAAAAGTGCGGTCGGCTTTTGCCCTGTTTTGCCACCAAGCAGGCAACAAGCCACAGATCCAATCGGAAATTCCTCAGGTAAAAACAACATCGTTTTTTCTTTATGTGTCATCTGCCCAAGATAAAAACGGCGTAAACCAAAACGTTCTAAACGCACAATTTCAAAGGCTTTGCGATCTAACCATACTTCATCACTTAAACTTGTGCGTTTTTCCCATTCATCAGTAAACAATAAAATTTTGGCTTGTTGTAACTCAAATCTTTTCACCCATTGATCTAATTTCTGAATCCCTTCGGCAAGATTATGTGCTTGTGAAAGCTGTTGCTGTAAAGGCAACAAGCCAAGAAAAATATCGCTGTTTTGAATCGCAAGTTGAGTGAATTTTTCTAATTCTGCTTCAAGTTCTTTGATGCGGTGGCGTTGGCGTTCAAGCTGTAATTCAACAAGAGAAAGCGTATTTTCTTGCGAATAATGAAGGTTCAGATAATCAAGCAGTTCTGGATGATCAAGAAAAAAATTAGGATGTTGCGTGAGATAATCTGTTATCTGATCGTGGGTTAAATTTTGCATAGTTTCTATTCACCTGTTTTTCATTTCTTGATTTTACTGTCAGCAGAGTGGCTGACTTTGCTGATACAAAGCAAAGTCACAGAAAACTATAACCTTATAACGCCGTCATACACATGTGTCGCCTCCCCCGTCATAAACAACGGCTTACCAACACCTTCCCATTCAATCGTTAAACTCCCCCCTGGTAAATCAACTTGCACTTTGCTATCCAATAACCCTTGCATAATGCCCACCGCGACTGCCGCACAAGCACCACTTCCACAAGCTTGGGTTTCTCCTGCACCACGTTCATAAACACGTAATTTAATATGACGGCGGTTAATTACTTGCATAAAACCCGCATTCACACGCTCTGGAAAACGCTCATGGCTCTCAAGTAATGGACCTAGTTGTTCAACATTGGCTGTTTTAATATCATCCACTTGCACCACACAATGTGGGTTACCCATTGAAACCACACCACAAAGTACAGTCTGAATATCAGTTCGTAGAATGTAATTTTTTTCAAATTTATTCGCTACAAATGGAATTTTGGCAGGTTCCCAAATTGGTTCCCCCATATTCACCTGTACTTTTTCATTTTCAAGCACATTCAATATCATCTTGCCTATTTGTGTACTGACTGTAATCTCTTTCTTATCAGTCAGCCCTTTTAAAGTCACAAAACGAGCAAAACAACGTGCTCCGTTGCCACATTGAGCCACTTCGCTACCGTCAGCATTGAAAATGCGATAATGAAAATCCTGATCGGGATCGTAAGGTGGTTCAACTACTAACATTTGATCAAAACCAATGCCTCGATGCCGATCTGCAAGACGCTTGATTGTTTCTGGTGAAAAATAAAGGTTTTGCGTAATAGCATCCACCACCACAAAATCATTACCTAAACCGTGCATTTTGGAAAACTGCATTTCCTGTCCTTTCATAAAAACACTGAATGAATGGCATTATAACAGGCAAGAAAAATCAGTAAATCGCTAGAGCGTGATAGTTCTCACAAAAACTTATAAAAAATAACCGCACTTTCTTCACGCTAACTCATTGAAAATTTTGGGGCTCATTGGTACTGATATAAATATATCGCGAGATCGCTCTTGAAAATACCAAAAAGGGGCTTATTTAACCCTTGTAATTCGAGGGGATATTTTGCCAGTCCCTAATCAAATTGAATATATAGGAGAGCAAATATGAATATCGAAAAATTTACGACAAAATTTCAACAGGCAATTGCTGAAGCACAATCTTTAGCTATTGGCAAAGACAATCAATTTATCGAACCTGTCCATTTACTAAGTGCATTATTAAATCAGCAAGACGGTTCAATCGCTCCCATTTTAACCACAAGTGGCGCGAACTTATCTGTATTACGCAATGAATTACAAGTCGCTTTAAACAAGTTACCACAAGTATCTGGCAATGGTGGTAATGTGCAAGTGTCAAACAGCTTAGTCAACACATTAAATCTGTGTGACAAATTAGCACAGCAACGCCAAGATAAATTTATTTCATCTGAATTATTCTTATTAGCGGGATTTGAAGACAAAACCCTCGGTGAGATATTTAAAAAGAGCGGTGTAAAAAAAGAAAATTTACAACAAGCTATCGATAAAGTGCGTGGCGGGCAAAATGTGAACGATCAAAATGCAGAAGAAAACCGCCAAGCGTTAGATAAATATACCATTGATTTAACAGCTCGCGCAGAAAGCGGTAAGCTTGACCCTGTGATTGGACGTGATGAAGAAATCCGCCGTGCTATTCAAGTGTTACAACGCCGAACTAAAAACAACCCTGTATTAATCGGTGAGCCGGGTGTAGGTAAAACAGCGATTGTCGAAGGTTTAGCACAACGTATTGTAAATGGAGAAGTACCTGAAGGCTTAAAAAACAAGCGTGTACTTTCTTTAGATATGGGGGCATTAATTGCCGGTGCGAAATATAGAGGTGAATTTGAAGAGCGCTTAAAAGCAGTTTTAAATGAACTTGCAAAAGAAGAAGGTCGTGTGATTTTATTCATCGACGAAATTCACACAATGGTCGGTGCGGGTAAAACTGATGGAGCAATGGATGCTGGAAATTTACTCAAACCGAGTTTAGCACGTGGGGAATTGCATTGTGTTGGTGCGACAACTTTAGATGAATATCGTCAATATATCGAAAAAGATGCCGCACTTGAGCGTCGTTTCCAAAAAGTGTTCGTTGGTGAACCAACAGTGGAAGATACTATTGCGATCTTGCGTGGTTTGAAAGAACGTTATGAGATCCACCACCACGTACAAATTACTGACCCAGCAATCGTGGCAGCAGCAACACTTTCGCACCGTTATATTTCCGATCGCCAATTGCCAGATAAAGCCATTGACTTGATAGACGAAGCCGCATCAAGTATTCGTATGGAAATTGACTCAAAACCACAGCCATTGGATCGTTTAGAACGCCGTATTATCCAATTAAAATTGGAGCAACAAGCGTTACAAAAAGAAGACGATGATGCAAGCCGTAAGCGTTTAGAAATGCTTGAAAAAGAATTGGGCGAAAAAGAGCGTGAATATGCTGAACTAGAAGATGTTTGGAAAGCAGAAAAAGCCGCACTTTCTGGTACACAACATATTAAAGCAGAATTAGACAATGCAAAAACCCAAATGGAGCAAGCTCGACGTGCTAGCGATTTTGCTAAAATGTCTGAGTTGCAATATGGTGTTATTCCGACTTTGGAAAAACAATTAGCCCAAGCAGAATCAGCAGAAGGCAAAGAAATGACCTTACTCCGCCATCGCGTCACCGATGAAGAAATCGCAGAAGTGCTTTCTCGCGCAACTGGCATCCCTGTCGCAAAAATGATGGAAGGTGAGAAAGAAAAATTATTACGTATGGAGGACGAGTTACATAAACGAGTGATTGGTCAACATGAAGCAATTGAAGCGGTAGCGAATGCTATTCGCCGTAGTCGAGCAGGGTTATCAGATCCTAACCGTCCGATCGGTTCTTTCTTATTCTTAGGACCAACTGGTGTAGGTAAAACGGAATTATGCAAAACCTTGGCAAACTTCTTATTTGACGATGAGAACGCAATGGTACGTATTGATATGTCAGAGTTTATGGAAAAACATAGCGTGTCTCGCTTAGTCGGCGCACCTCCGGGTTATGTTGGCTATGAAGAAGGTGGTTATTTAACAGAGGCTGTACGCCGTCGCCCATACTCGGTGATTTTGCTTGATGAAGTAGAAAAAGCACACCACGATGTGTTCAATATTTTATTACAAGTGTTAGATGATGGACGTTTAACTGATGGTCAAGGTCGCACAGTAGACTTCCGCAATACCGTTGTAATTATGACTTCTAACTTAGGCTCACATTTAATCCAAGAAAACAAAGAAGCGGATTACGATAGTATGAAAGCACTAGTGATGTCTGTGGTAGGACAACATTTCCGCCCAGAATTTATCAACCGAATTGATGAAACAGTAGTATTTCATCCATTAGGTAAAGAAAATATTCGTGCTATTGCAACTATCCAGTTACAACGTTTAATCAAACGTATGGAAAGTCACGGTTACCAATTACACTTTACTGATGCGTGCTTAGATTTTATCGGTGAGGTGGGCTATGACCCAATTTATGGTGCGAGACCATTGAAACGCGCAATTCAACAAGAAATTGAAAACCCACTAGCACAGCAAATTCTATCTGGTAAATTACTTCCTAATCAATTAGTCACTATTGATTATATAGATGGAAAAGTGGTTGCTAATCAATAAATAACGTTCTTAACCATCAAGCCCAATACTTATGTATTGGGCTTTTTTATAAAGTGCGGTCATTTTGATTAAATTTTCTGTAATAATTTGTATAATCTTTCGTCTAAATTAATCGCAATAATCATCAATTTTTTGACACGCTTTAGGAGGATTTTATGAAAAAAATTTTAGTATTCCTTGCAACTTTATTTATATCATTTCAAGCTTTTGCTGTTGACTTTAAACCCTTTGAACAAGCTGCATTTGATTCTGCTATAAAAACCCATAAACCTGTTTTAATCGATGTTTATGCTGATTGGTGCCCAACTTGCAAACGCCAATTAAGAGTACTTGAGCCAATGTTAAAAGAAGAAAAATTTAAAGAGTACACCGTATTTAAAGTAGATTATGACGAGCAAAAAGAGGTATTAAAAAACTTCAAAGTTACACGCCAAAGTACTTTAATTCTATTTAACGAGGGTAAAGAAGTTCGCCGTAGTATTGCAGAAACAAGCGAAGATGGGTTACGCCGTTTCATCACATTACCATAACAAATAAACAGGGAATAATATGGACATTAATATCACAGTTTTAGGATTAAGTTTATTGGCAGGATTGCTCACTACCCTATCCCCTTGTGTCTTACCAATCTTACCTATCGTCGCCTCTTCTGCTATGGCAAAACGTAAAATTGGCTTATTTACGCTAGCTTTGGGTATGGCAATTTCCTTCACTTTCGTAGGAACAGTCATTGCCTCGATTGGCTTGGCTTTAGGCTTAAATAGTGAATATTTACGCTATGCAGCAGCAATCTTGATGCTACTTGTAGCGTTCTGGTTGCTTAGCTCACATCTACAAGAGATTTTCAGTCGATATACATCGGCAATTTCAGGTAAAGGCGAAGCTTGGTTAAGTGGATTTAATCCAGAATCAGCAACTGGGCAATTTTTCGTAGGCTTATTGCTTGGTATCGTTTGGGCTCCTTGTATCGGTCCAACTTTAGGTGCAGCAATTGCACTAGCAAGCCAAGGTGAAGCATTAGCAAGCGTTGCATTAGTGATGGTGATTTTCAGTTTAGGAGCGGTCATCCCATTAATTACGATTGGATTATTGTCTCGCCAATTCTTCCGAGAAAAACGTGAGAAATTAGCTGATGCTGGACAAAAAGGACGTAAAGTTATGGGCTGGAGTTTATTAATTGTTGGATTATTAGTCTTAACTGGTTTTGATAAACAAATTGAAATTTGGTTAGTCCAACTAAGTCCAGAATGGCTGACTGATTTAACGACTAAATTTTGATAAAAATTAACGCACTTTATTAATTAAAAACACATATAAAAAAAGCACTCAAAATATATTGAGTGCTTTTTTCATCAATGTAATAAAAAACTTAAAATATGTAGAATCAAAACGGTGACATACTTATCACCAACTTCCCAAATTCGTCTTATGATGACTGTACAACTTATTCTCATAATAAGACTATACAATAAAAAGATATAAATAATGGTAATCTAACGATGCATTCATATATCTTTTAAAAAATTGACTAAATAATCATAGAATTCCTAAACAACAAACTAATCAAGGCTCTTATTAAGAAAACCCAAATAGCTTTGTTGAGCGTTATTATCTACCAAAATATATTTCACGAAAAGTAATAGAGATTACTTTTACATTTCTTTTCTAAGATTTAATTTAAAAGCTTACATAAGTATACAAAAGATATTAAAAGCTATTTTTAAATATTACCTAATTTTTATATGTTAATTTGTGAGATAAATTGCCTACATTTGAATAAAAGTTGTGATTCTTTATGAAATAAGATAATGGCAATCTTTTCATCAAACTTTCTCTTTTTACAATATTTTCAAAATGTTGTGCTATGCTATAACATGTGATTTTTTCTGTTATAACTGAGCAATACAGGGAAAGAAGCCGCTATAAGAGACTATTTTTATTAAACTGTTGTGATATCGATCACAAATGTGAATTCTCGCTTAGTTGTTCTATTGACCTCATATTATGCAGACGTTACGATATGAATAAATCATTTTTGTTTTAATTTTGATAGCTTCACTTCATTTTTAATGCAAAGCCTTTAAATAAGCCATTATCAACAGCTGATGTTGTAGCTGAAAATAATATATCGTATGAAACATTAGGAGTTTAATATGACAAAACACATCCTTACAAACGATGTCAACAAATTGAGCAATGAATCTCGTCGCCATTTTATGAAAATTGTAGCAGGTATCGGTGCGGGTTTAGCGTTTAGCGGTTCTCTTGGTACATTTACTCCAAACGCACTTGCTACAGCAGCAGGCAAATCAATCGAAGTTGGTATTGCATACCCACTTTCAACAGGTTTTGACCCAATGATCACCACTGGTGCATCTTCAATGGCGGCTAACTTACACATTTTTGAAGGCTTAGTCGATTTACATCCTGCAACACGTAAACCTTACTTAGCACTTGCAGCAAAAGAACCAGAGCAAATTGATGAGACTACTTGGAAAATCACTTTACGTGATGGCGCAGTATTCCACGATGGTTCACCAGTAACTGCTGAAGATGTTGTTTTCTCATTTGAACGTGTAATGGATCCAAAAACTAAATCATTATTCGCAATGTTCGTACCGTTCATTGATAAAGTGAAAGCACTAGACAACAAAACGATTGAATTCAAACTTAAATATCCATTCGCATTATTCACTCAACGTTTAACAATCGTGAAAATCGTTCCTAAACATATCGTTGAGAAAATGGGTCAATCTGCATTTGACGCAAGCCCAGTGGGTTCAGGTCCATTCAAATTTGTTTCTGCGGTTAAAGATGACAAGATCGTATTTGAAGCATTTGATAAATATAACGGCCCATACCCAGCACAAGTTGAAAAAATGTCTTGGTTCTTACTCTCTGATGCTGCGGCACGTGTTACTGCACAAGAATCTAAACGTACTCAAGCAATGGAAAGCGTACCATATATCGACGTTGCTCGCTTAAAAGCGAAAAAGCAAACTGTTGAATCAGTGCAATCTTTCGGCTTGTTATTCTTAATGTTCAACTGCGAACAAGCGCCATTCAACAATCCTAAAGTTCGTCAAGCATTACACTTCGGTTTAAATACTGAAAAATTAATCGATATCGTATTCGATGGTAATGCCAGAGCAGCGACTTCTTATGTACAAGAAACCCACCCTAACTATCACAAAGCATCAACTCAATATGATTATGATGTGAAAAAAGCAGAAGCGCTATTAAAAGAAGCTGGCGTTAAAGAATTAAACTTCGAACTATTAGCAACTGACCACGACTGGGTGAAAGAATCTGCGCCAATCATTTTAGAATCTTGGAACAAGATTCCTGGTGTTAAAGTAACATTACAACACTTACAATCTGGTGCGCTTTATAATAATCACGTTGATAAAGGTAACTACAAAGTAGTTATTGCACCGGGCGACCCATCAGTATTCGGTAATGACTTAGACTTATTATTAAGCTGGTGGTACCGTGGTGATGTATGGCCGAAAAGACGTTTCCGCTGGAGTGAAAGTGCTGAATTTAAACAAATTCAAGAATTACTTGATGTGGCAGCCAAAGCGAAAGATGCAGGTGAAGCACAAATGGCTTGGAATAAAGCAATTGATATCATTGCTGAAAACGTTCCTCTTTACCCAATCGTTCACCGTAAACTTCCTTCAGCTTGGGATAGCAACGCACTTGAGAACTACCAACCATTACCAACAACTGGTGTATCATTCTTAGGCGTTGGTCGTAAATAATTCTCAATAGAGAAATGTGGTACTTCCCCTTACTTCTTCTGTAAGGGGGAGATAAAAACAAAGGTTTAAATAATAACGTTTAACATCTTAGACCTACCGTTACAAAACCTTTCGACTTAACTCTTCATCAAGTCGTTGGAGAATCAAATGGAAATTATACTTCGATTGTTGTTCCGCCGTTTAATGGCACTACCCGTTATGATCTTGGGTGTTACAGCTCTTGTCTTCATTGTCCTTCAATTTACACCCGGCGATCCAGCAACTATCGCATTAGGTGAAAGTGCAAGCGAAGCGGCAAAAGAGCTTTATCGTGAAAGTCATGGTTTGAATGATCCAATTATCGTTCAATATTTCCGCTTTTTAGGCAACTTACTGATGCTCGATTTTGGTGTGACAATGCCACCAGAATTACCTATTGGGGAAATGATCAGTAAAGCATTCCCAATCACATTACAACTTACCTTTATCGGTGTTATTTTTGCTGCGATTGTTTCTTTCTCTTTAGGTGTATTAGCCGCACTTTATCGTGACCGCTGGGTTGACCAAGTGATCCGTTTACTTTCTGTTGCCGCGGTTGCAACACCATCATTCTGGCTAGGTATCTTATTAATTCAATGGTTCTCATTAGAACTAGATATTTTGCCATCAGGAGGTTATGTACCTTTCAGTGAAAGCCCCTCTGGTTATGTTCAATCAATGATCCTGCCGTCACTTGCATTAGCTATTCCTGTGTGTGCTTCATTAATTCGAGTTGTACGTACCACAATGGTTGAAGAAATGGACAAAGACTATGTACGTACGGCCATCGGTAATGGCGTACCTTATGCAACAGTAATCCGTCACAACGTATTACGTAATGCATTAATTACACCAGTAACAGTATTAGGTTTACGTGTAGGTTACTTACTTGGTGGTGCGGTCGTTATTGAACAAATTTTCGACTTGCCGGGAATGGGGAAATTAATCTTCAACGGTATCGTTAACCACGACTTACACTTAGTACAAGGGGTGGTACTGACTATCGCATTCACATTCGTGATGGTAAACATCATTGTAGATATTCTTTACTTATTGATTAACCCTAAAATTCGGAGTCTATAATGTTTCGACAAGGTTTGGCGCAGCGCTTAGCTGCAAGTGGTGCAAGATTCCAAGCTCTTTCAGGGGCATCAAAAATTGCGTTAATTTTCTTAGTATTTGTTTCGTTAGTAGCGATCTTTGCACCAGTAATCGCAACTCACGATCCATTAGAAATCATCGCACGTATGCGTCCACCAAGTGGCGAATTCTTATTCGGTACTGACCGTTTAGGGCGTGATATTTTTTCTCGTATTATCTACGGTGCGAAAACCTCATTATTCATTGGTCTAGGTGCGGTCGCTTTTGCAATCTTTTTAGGTAGTATCCTTGGTGCAACAGCAGCAACGGCTGACAAATGGGGTAATGAAATCATTATGCGTTTAATGGATATCTTAATGGCATTCCCTGGTATCGCATTAGCTGCAATTTTACTTGCAACATTTGGTAATACTGTTCCAGTTATCATCATCGCTATCGCAGTGGTTTATACACCGCAATTAGCGCGTGTGGTGCGTGCAAACGTAGTTTCTCAATGGGATGAGGACTATGTACGTGCAGAGCGTGTTATCGGTGGTAGTCGCACTTATATCCTACTCAAACACGTTGTTCGTAACACTGCTGCACCAGTATTAGTATTCGCAACAGTAATGGTTGCCGATGCCATCGTACTTGAAGCATCGCTCTCTTTCTTAGGCGCCGGTGTTCAGCCACCAAATCCATCTTGGGGTAACGTGTTATCTGAAGGTCGTAACATCGTATTAAACGGTGCATGGTGGGCAACAACCTTTGCAGGTTTAATGATTCTCTTAACAGTACTTGCATTAAATATCTTAGCGGAAGGTCTAACTGATGCGTTAGTCAACCCACGTTTAAAAAACAGTAAACAAGGCAAATCTAAACCTGAAGAACGCTTAAGCACAGACGTACAAGAAGCAATGGCAGAAAGTCTTGCATTAAAACGCTATTTGTTGAAATTGCACGAAAAAGAAATTACTCGTACAGACCGTATGCAGTTAGATCCCAATGCAAAACCAATTTTACAAGTGAAAAACTTATCTATCCGTTTCCCAAATCGCTATGGTGAAATCCCATTAGTGGACAATATTAGCTTTACTGTAAATGAAGGGGAAACAATGGGCTTAGTAGGTGAATCAGGTTGTGGTAAATCCATTACAGCATTCTCAATTATGGGCTTACTACCAAAAACTGCGCGAATTACAGGTGAAATCCTCTTTACCGACCGTAGTGGAAAACAACATAACTTGTTAAATTCAACTGAACTTGCATCATTACGTGGTACTGAAATCGCAATGATTTATCAAGACTCATTGAGTGCATTAAACCCATCAATGCGTATTAAAGACCAAATGGCACAGCTAATTAAACGTGGAAGCAAACACACTGCAGAAAAACTCTTAGAGTGGGTACAACTTGATCCAAGCAAAGTGTTAAACCGCTATCCACACGAACTTTCAGGTGGTCAACGTCAACGTGTTGTTATCGCAATGGCATTAACTCGTGAGCCAAAACTGTTAATTGCTGATGAGCCAACAACCGCACTTGACGTAACAGTACAAGCTGAGGTAGTAAAACTACTTAACGAATTACGTGACAAACTAGGTTTTGCAATGGTGTTTGTGAGCCACGATCTTGCATTAGTCGCACAACTTGCGCATCACATCACTGTAATGTACGCAGGTCAAGTCGTTGAAACTGCACCAACTTCATCATTACTTGCAAACCCAACTCACGAATACACACGTGGTTTATTAGGTTCTGTACTTTCAACTGAAGAACGTGCAACACGCCTCTATCAAATTCCTGGTAGTGTACCTTCACCGTATGATTTTGCAGATGGCGACCGATTCGCAAGCCGTTCACTACGACCTGATGCAAATCCAAAACAAAAATTGAAACTTGTACCGGTAGGTGACGATCCTAAACATTTCTGGGCATCACACTTAGTGGGACAACCTGAAGCTGCTACGAGCAAAGAGGTGTAATGTATGAGCAGTATCAAAGTTATTAAAGAACAAAATATCATTGATTTAGAAGATATTGTTGTGCAATTCCCATCAAGAGATGGCTCATTATTTGGACGTAAAAAAATCAACGCATTAAATGGCGTGAACCTCAGCATCAAAGCCGGTGAAACCATCGGCTTAGTTGGGGAGTCTGGTTGTGGTAAATCCACTTTAGCTAACGTGATCATCGGTTTACAAAAGCCAACATCAGGCAATGTAAAATTCAATGGCTTAAAAATGCAATATGGTAGTGCAGAGGCTCGTCGACAATTTGGTCGACAAGTGTCTGTCATTTTCCAAGACCCAGCAACTGCACTTAACCCAAGAATGCGAGTATTAGATATTTTGAAAGATCCAATGGATATTCACAACGTACTACAACCAAGAGAACGTGAAAATCGTGTGTATGAGTTACTTTCTCGTGTGGGGTTACCACGTTCAGCTGCACTTGTTGAACCGACTCGTTTATCCGGTGGGCAAAAACAACGTGTGGCAATAGCTCGTGCATTAGCGTTAAATCCAAAATTGATCGTAGCTGATGAGCCAACATCAGCGTTAGACGTATCGGTACGTGCACAAGTGCTGAACTTGTTAGCAGATTTGAAAAAAGAACTAAATCTTGCAATGGTCTTCATCTCACACGATATCCAAACTGTACGCCAAGTATCAGACCGTATCGTTGTCATGTATGGTGGTCAAATTATGGAAACGGGCACAACGCAGGAAATCTTTGATAATCCTAGCCACGACTACACCAAACGCCTACTCGGCGCTGCTCCATCACTACTCTAAAACTTAGCAAAAATTGACCGCTCTTTCGAGAGCGGTTAATTCTCGGAATCAAGCTATGATAACTCTTCGTATTACCCAAACTGTTAAAACAGATTTATTGATTGTTGGTGGTGGCATTGCAGGATTAAGCTGCGCAGTAGAGGCGCATAAAAAACAAATCCCTCACATTCTCATCACAAAAACACAAATCGGTACGGGTGCTAGCTTTTTCCCTTTAAAAGCAACATTAGGGATTCAAGTCACTGGCGATGAAAGCGATAAAACCCGCTTTATGCAAGATATTCAAGCTGCCGCACAGGGAATGAATAACCCTAAAATTGTCAAAGCATATATTGAAGAGTCACCAAGTGCGGTCAATTTATTGGCAGAAATTGGCTTTCAACCTTGGAAACGTCAAGATAATCGCCCCGCGTGTTTTGCACAATATTCTCGCCCGATTTACTTAATCAAAGATTGGAAAGAAGCTGCCAAACGGGCAAAAGCGATTTTGGCAAAACAACAAACACAAATTTTTGAACAAGCTACTTTGCTACATATTGTCACTGACCAAAATCAGGTACAGGGTGCAGTGTTTATGCAAGCAAATGCGCAAGGTGAACCACAATATATTTTCTGCCAAACATCACAGATTATTTTGGCAAGTGGTGGGATTGCGGGGTTATATAAAGATAATCTTTATCCTGCGGATGTGATTGGCTCAAGCCATTTTATTGCCTTACAAGCTGGGGCGACGTTAACCAATTTAGAATATATCCAATTTATCCCTTCTTTCATTGAACCAAAATACAAAGTCTTGTTTGGTGAACATACGCTAAAATATTGTACAGCAGTGGAAGATGAAAAAGGTAATTCTCTCTTTGAGGAAGTCAGCACTCACGATTTCCAAGCAATGATGAGTCAACGCAGTGCTTATGCACCTTTCTCAGTGGATTTCACTTGTGTCACATTTGATTTAAAAATGATGCAGTACTTAATGGCAAATCCAAATGCTGAAGGTGTTTATTTACGCTATTCATCTGCGCTGTATGAAGATAAAGAAGAATTTTACACAGTCTATTTAGATTGGCTGAAAAATGAAGCGGACATTGATTTATTACGAGATAAAGTGTCTATCGCTCCATTCGCCCACAGTTGTAACGGTGGTATCGAGATCGATGAATATGCACAAAGCCAAGTGAAAGGGCTTTTTGCCGTAGGAGAAATTTCTTCTTGTATTGAGGGGGCAAACCGCTTAGGTGGTAACTCAGTTGGAGGTAGCTTAGTATTTGTTAAACGTGCGATTCAAAAAATTGCAGAAAATCGATCGCACTTTTCCTTCTCTCTTGATGAACAAAGTGCTATTCAACAAGCAGAAACACAACTTAACCAACTCAATAATCAAACGTCTCAAAATGCTTTAAGCGCAAGCCAAGTGCTTAGTCATTTACGCCTAGTGATGAGTAAATTTGCCAATGTATATCGAACGGGCACACATTTGAAACAGCTGCTTGAGCAGCTCATCAACTTAGAGCATCAATTTAACCCATTGGAACAAGCCAAATATCAAGGGATTGAAATCTATTATGCGTTAAAAACAGCGCAACTTTTAGTACGCAGTATGTTAATTAGAGAAGAGAGTCGTGGTGCACATTACCGCGCTGATTTTCCACAAAAAGCCGCAGATACTTACCGTTTACGTGTACGTCTGCACAATGCAGAAATTGTGATTCAAAAACTGGCGGTGGCTGAAACAGAATAAAGTTTGAGGAAAAATCGCGATGTTATCAGACCAAGATATTTTTCAACGCTACTTACAAAAGCGTAGTGAATTTAATAAACCAGCCGAAGTCAGCCTGATCGGTCACTCTCTATTTGATATGTGGGCAGATCAACTGCAAAGCACACCAACACTAAAAGGCAAAAGCGTTGCTAATTTAGGGATCTCAGGTGTCAGCACTAGACAATATTTAGATGTTGTTGTCAATCAAGATCGTATTCAATATTTAGGTCAATACGTCTTTTTATTTTTAGGTGTAAATGACATCTGCAAAGAAAAAGAGTATTCCCCTGTACAAGTGATGGCATGGCTCAATACAATATTAACAAAACTACAAAAAATCGCACCACACTCTCGTTACTATTTACTTGAAGCAACACCTGTCAACAACATAGGTACCGTTACAAATAGACAAATTCACGAACTCAATCATTACTTAAAATCCCATTGTCCTGAAAATGTGATTTATATTCCAACCCAAACTGAATTTTGCGATGACAAGGGTGACTTAAATGCAAATTACTGCACTGACGGGTTACATTTTAATCAAAAAGGTTATCAAATTTTACAACGTATTTTGGAGCAAAATTTATAGTCTTTTTACTAAATAAAATAAGAGGTTTCTTTCGGTCACAAATATGCGACATAGATCGCAAATTTTTATTATTTTAGTTGTTATTTTTTCAATCTAAGATTAATCTATGCCAATTGGAGTCAATCTTCTATTATCAGTTTTAGACTGGAGTTTATATGTCAAAATTATCACACCAACAAGTTTTAGAACAAATTAAATATGGGTTAATTGCTTCTTGCCAACCAGTAGATAATGGGCCAATGGATTCACCTGAAATCGTTGCGGCAATGGCACAAGCATCTGTGATTGGTGGTGCCGCTGGATTGCGTATTGAAGGAATTGAGAACTTAAAAGCGGTGCGTAAAGTTGTGAATGTACCAATCATTGGTATCGTGAAACGTGATTTAAAAGATAGCCCCGTGCGTATTACTCCATTCCTGAAAGATGTCGAAGATCTCGCTGCAGCAGGTGCGGATATTATTGCTTTTGATGGTACAAATCGTGTACGCCCAACCACGATTGAAGAAACGGTAAAACGTATTAAAGAATTAGGCTGTCTAGCAATGGCTGACTGCTCTAACTTTGAAGAAGGTATTTACTGCCAAAAGCTCGGTGTAGAAATTATTGGGAGTACGATGTCTGGTTATACTGGAGGTGAAATACCAACTGAACCGGATTATCAACTTGTTAAAGATTTAAAAGCTGCAGGCTGTCGAGTCATGGCGGAAGGTCGTTATAACACTCCAGAACTTGCCAAAGTAGCAATTGAAATTGGTGCTTACTCTGTTACTGTAGGCTCTGCTTTGACTCGCTTAGAGCATATTGTGAGCTGGTTTGTAGACTCAGTAAAAAAAGCGGAAAAATAGGAGGCGTTATGCGTTGTTTAGCATTAGATATTGGTGGTACTAAAATTGCCTCAGCCCTTGTGGTTGATGGAAAAATTGAGCAACGCCAACAAGTATCAACACCACAAACAGATGCTGTAAATGCAATGCATGATACGCTTACACAGATCTTACAACAATATCAAGGACAATTTGATTATGTTGCGGTGGCTTCAACTGGTATTATTAATAACGGTATTTTAACTGCACTTAACCCAAAGAATTTGGGGGGATTGGCTGAGTTTCCGTTGAAACAAAGTATTGCTCGCCATACAGATAAACCAATAGGTTTACTAAACGATGTGCAAGCTGCCGCTTGTGCTGAATACAAAGATGAAGATAAAAGTGCGGTACAAAATTTTGTTTTTATCACTGTATCGACAGGTGTTGGAGGAGGAATCATTTTAGATCGTCGTTTACTGACTGAACCAAATGGCATCGCAGGTCATATTGGGCATACACTTGCCGATCCAAATGGACCTATTTGCGGTTGTGGTCGAATAGGCTGTGTAGAGGCTGTTGCAGCAGGACGTGCAATTGAAGCAGTCTCTAAACAATGGAATCCACCTTGTAGCCCAAAAGAAGCCTTTGAGCTATTTAGAAAAAATGATGAAAAAGCGACCGCACTTATTCAACGCTCAGCAAAGGCCATTGCAAATTTGATTGCCGATTTAGTGATTGGTTTAGATGTGCAAAAAGTTGTTGTTGGCGGAAGCGTTGGTTTAGCCGTGGGCTACTTACCTTTAGTAAAAAAATACTTAAACGAAATGCCACATTTTTATCATTGCCAAGTTGAACAAGCCCATTATGGTCAAGATGCAGGATTAATTGGTGCAGCTTGGTGGGTGAACGATTGTTTACAGCAAGGGATAAGTTTGAAATAGGAGAATATTATGTTTATTGGTGATTTAACCCGTGATGACTTTAGATTGGGACTCCCTAAAGTCATTATCAATGTTTGTGAACATTTGAAAACATTAGACTTACTTTCACTGGAAACAGGTCGTCACGATATTACCGATCAAATCTATATGAATGTGATGGCATTTGATACTGCCGCACCTGAAACTAAACAAGCTGAGTTACATCGTAAATATATTGATGTTCAAGTGCTTATTTCTGGGCAAGAAAATATTGAATATAGTGTTGTCTATCCAATACTCACGAACTACACCGAGTATGATGAAAAAGACGATTATCAACTCACTCCAGAAATTGAGCATAAGAGTACATTAACACTGAAACCAAATATGTTTGCGGTGTTCTTACCATATGAACCACATAAACCAGGTTGTAATGTCAATCACGAGGTCGTTAGCCTGAAAAAACTTGTAGTAAAAGTACCTGTCGAATTGTTGTGATTCTAGCGTACTTTTAAGGAGCTTTTTATGTTAGTTAGTGGAAAAATTTTAGATACAATTGGGGCGCTACACGATAGCTTAACCAAAACAGAAAAAAGAATCGCAGCAACGATTCTTGCATCACCAGATCTACTCAGTCAATCTTCGCTTTCTGATATTGCAAAGCACCTGGATGTGGGTGAGGCTACATTTATCCGTTTTTGCCGAACCCTAGGATTTAGAGGATTCACTGACTTCAAATTAGAACTCGCTATTGAATTAGCGACAAAAGAAAAACAATACAACTCTTTACTTGATACCGATATTTCTGTTTCTGATGATCCAAGAAGTATTGCTGCAAAATTACAAAGTGCGGTAACAAATGTTATCGCAGAAACTGTCAACTTATTAGATTTTAATGAGTTAGAAAAAGTCGTCAAAATTATGATGAATGCAAAACGTATCTTCTTATTTGGTGTGGGATCTTCTGGTATTACTGCGGAAGATGCCAAAAATAAGTTTATGCGAATAGGCTTACAAGTTGACTCAACATCTAATAATCACTTTATGTATATGCAAGCAGCTCTTATGCAGGAAGGCGATGTCGTTATTGGTATTAGTCATTCGGGTTACTCTAAAGAAGTTATCCAAGCACTCAATATTGCTAAAAAGAATGAGGCAACAACTGTTGCCATTACATATAACCTACGTTCGCCAATCACCCATGCTGCAGACCATGTACTCATCAATGGAAATCGTCAAGGGCAATTACAAGGTGATTCTATGGGAACAAAAATCGCACAGCTTTTTGTCTTAGATTTGATTTACACTTTAATTGTCCAAGCAACTGAAGATAAAGCAACTAAAACGAAGCAAAAGACAGTTAATGTCATTTTAGAACAACGTGTTAAATAACACATTTACAGGAGTATCCAATGAAAAACTTAAAAGGTATCTTCAGTGCATTGTTAGTTTCTTTCAACGCTGATGGTTCAATAAACGAAAAAGGCCTACGTGAAATCGTTCGTTATAATATCGACAAAATGAAAGTAGATGGTCTTTATGTTGGTGGTAGTACGGGTGAAAACTTTATGCTTTCAACAGAAGAGAAAAAAGAAATCTTCCGTATTGCAAAAGATGAAGCAAAAGATCAAATCGCATTAATTGCACAAGTAGGTAGTGTTAACTTACAAGAAGCCATTGAATTAGGAAAATACGCAACAGAGTTAGGCTATGATAGCCTATCCGCCGTCACACCTTTCTACTACAAATTCAGTTTTCCAGAAATCAAGCACTACTACGATAGCATTATTGAAGCAACGGGCAACTACATGATCGTTTACTCTATTCCATTCTTAACAGGTGTAAACATTGGTGTTGAACAATTTGGTGAGCTTTATAAAAACCCTAAAGTATTAGGTGTGAAATTTACAGCGGGTGATTTCTATCTATTAGAACGCTTGAAAAAAGCTTATCCAAATCACTTAATTTGGGCTGGTTTCGATGAAATGATGTTACCTGCAGCAGCCTTAGGTGTCGATGGTGCAATCGGCAGTACCTTTAATGTAAACGGTGTTCGTGCACGTCAAATTTTTGAATTAACACAAGCAGGCAAGTTAAAAGAAGCACTTGAAATTCAACATGTCACTAACGATTTAATCGAAGGTATTTTATCTAATGGTTTATACCTAACAATTAAAGAGTTATTAAAACTTGATGGTGTTGAATCTGGCTATTGCCGTGAACCAATGACAAAAGAATTAACACCAGAGAAAGTGGCTTTCGCAAAAGAATTAAAAGCCAAATACCTTTCTTAATTTGTCAAAAACTGACCGCACTTAAGTATAAAAAAGTACGTTATTTCCTATATAAAAAACCGCTTAAACTTTTATTTAAGCGGTTTTCTTTTTACTTAACGATAAGGTTCTGACCAATCTAAGAAAGTTTGCTCATCAATAACTTGTACATTCAACTCATTTGCTTTTGTCAGTTTAGATCCTGCGCTCTCACCTGCTATCACTAAATCTGTTTTCGCCGATACACTACCACTCACTTTAGCTCCTAAACGTTGCAATAATGCTTTCGCTTCTGTCCGCCCCATTTGAGTTAAAGTACCAGTCAAAACTATAGTTTTCTCTTTAAACGGATTGTCATTTGCTTCTGTAATCTCAACCGCATCCCAATGAATACCCTGTGCTAATAGGTCATCAACAACCTCAACATTATGTGGCTCACGCCAGAATACAAAAATACGATTAGCAACCACTTCTCCAACATCTTGAACTTGCTGTAATTGTTCAAGAGTTGCTTCTTTTAATGCGGTTAATGTTTTGAAATAATTTGCTAAGTTCAACGCAGTCGCCTCACCCACTTCGCGAATACCCAAGGCAAAAATAAAACGAGCTAACGTCGTTTTTTTCGCTTTTTCTAAACTATCTAATGCATTTTGTGCAGATTTTGGTCCCATGCGTTCTAAACGCATTAATGTAGTCAGATCTAACTTAAATAAATCTGCTGGTGTATGAATTTGTTCACGATCGACTAATTGCTCGATAAGTTTAGCACCAACGCCATCAATATCCATTGCTTTGCGAGAAACAAAATGTTTTAGTGCTTCTTTCCGTTGTGCTGCACAAAATAAACCACCTGTACAGCGTGCAACAGCCTCACCTTCAATACGCACGATAATAGAATCACACACTGGGCAATTTGATGGGAATTCAATCTTTTTAGCATCAGCAGGACGTTTTTCATGCACAACACCTATAATTTGAGGGATCACATCACCCGCACGACGAATGATCACGGTATCACCAATTGCAACATCTAAGCGAGCAATTTCATCGCCATTATGTAAAGTCGCATTACTTACTGTCACCCCCGCTACAAACACAGGGGCTAATTTTGCCACAGGCGTAATTGCGCCTGTTCTGCCCACCTGAAATTCCACATCATTAAGCACGGTTAATTCTTCTTGGGCAGGGAATTTATAGGCAATTGCCCAGCGTGGTGCTTTTGAAATAAATCCAAGTTCTTGTTGTAACGCTATCTCATTGATTTTTAATACTGTTCCATCAATATCGTAACCTAAATCGCTGCGTTTTTTCATAA
This sequence comes from Pasteurella dagmatis, assembly GCF_900186835.1. NCBI lineage: Bacteria > Pseudomonadati > Pseudomonadota > Gammaproteobacteria > Pasteurellales > Pasteurellaceae > Pasteurella > Pasteurella dagmatis. The sequence continues at coordinate 2,177,907 of NZ_LT906448.1, read as the reverse complement.
TAGTGCGGTAAAAATCCAGCACATTTTCAATACCATCACAAAGCTGAATTTCATTATTAACTGGAATACCAATCGACTTTAACCATTGTAAACGTTCAAAATGCGTCACTGGTAATTCAACACCTTCCGCAATGCCAATACTATAAGCATTTAATACCAAAGGGCGCTGGCTTGTGATTTTAGGATCAAGCTGGCGTAACGAACCCGCTGCAGCATTACGAGGATTAGCAAACGTTTTTTCGCCTTTAATGAGAGCTTGCTCATTAAGAGCCTCAAACCCAGCTTGTGGCATAAAGACCTCACCACGTACTTCTAAGCGTCCAGGCGGATTATCCATTAATAATTGCAATGGAATGTTACGAATAGTACGAATATTTGAGGTAATATCTTCCCCCGTTGTACCATCCCCACGCGTCGCTGCTTGTACAAGTTTACCATCGACATACAAAATACTCACAGCTAATCCATCAAGTTTTGGTTCACAACAAAAAGTCAACTGCTTAGGTAAGACCAATAAACGATCTTGAATACGTTTCACAAAAGCTTTGAACTCATCATCAGAAAATACGTTATCTAATGATAGCATTGGAATTTCATGAGTTACTTGAGCAAACCCAGATAAAGGCTTTGCTCCAACACGTTGCGTCGGTGAGTCTTCGGTAATAAATTGTGGGTATTCTCGCTCTAGTTTCTTCAATTGATGAAACAAACGGTCATACTCCGCATCAGGAACTGTTGGATTATCTAACACATGGTATTGATATTCATAACGACGTAAAGTCTTGCGTAATTGTTCCATCTCGAATTGAATTGGCTCACTCATATAATATCCTGATCTAAAATCTTCATAATAGGTTTCATCGTTTAAAATCGATGTCAATTTTACAATATTTTTTAACTAACGCCTATCAAAGTAAGATTTACACTTATCACTTCAATCAAAGAACAACTCAGAAATATATATTATTATAAAAAATAAAATCTATCTTAATAAAAAAAACAAATAATGAAATAATTCACTTTAATTATAAATTAAATCAATCTCTCTTTTATTTTAAATAAAAATAGAACAAATACTTATTCTATTTAACACCATAGTTGAATATTATTTAATCACAATAAACTTGATTTTTATTTTGTAAAGAAATGTCAATATTGGATTTTCTTGTATCATTTTTAAGCAAATAAGCGTTATAATGCCACAAATTAATTTTTAAAATGATTAACCAATTTTTAATATTAAAATAGGATAACTTTATGAAGATTCGATACGCTACCCTTCCTTTAGCGTCATTAATTTTTCTCTATTCAAATTATTCTATTTCTAATATGCAAACTATTAATGAATGTAGAAATGGATGTTCAACAGTCAATAATACTCTTGATACACTCAAATCCGATCTCAATAATTCGCATAATGGAAATAGTCTAGCTAATACTTCCCTTTTAGCAGCAAATGTAGTTGATATGCAACTCCCAGAGCTAAATAGACTCACGATGAGCTCATTGTTAAAAGAAACAATGGGAAGTGTAAACTTGGGTATAGACAAATTACTTACTCCATCAGCAAATCAGGTCATAAATAATAAAAAAGTTTCTAAAACGCCTGACAATATCAGCGAGAGACCAAGAAGTGCTTTTCGTCGAGCGGCAGCGAACAATACTAATACTTTGGACAAAGAAAATGTAGTTACAGCTGATGCAAGCCCAATAGTTGCAAATGTAAATAATATTTTATCTGCTGCAGAAACCTCTCTAGAAGTTATTCCATCCCCATTGGCAGAGGTAGCTGTAGCAAATGAAGTATCAGAGAATCCTGAGGTTGTTCCTCAACCTATGCCTATACCGAAGCCAGAAAAACCTAAAGCACCAGAAATGCCTAAAGTGATAGAACCTCGCTATAATGCAGCTATGGCAAGTTACGCAAGCAATCTTTATGCTGCTAATAATATGTTCAGTATCACTCTTAGTGAACGCTTAGGGATAACCAACTTCTATCGTCAACATGACTTGCCGGGAATTTGGATTAAAGCGACTAAAGGTAGAGCGCATCATAAAATGAGCAATGGCTCAACACACTTAAGCTCAAAAAATTACTCTATTGTATTAGGTGAAGATCGCGAAGTGAATTATACCTCTAAAGTAGGTTATATCTTAGGATATGCGCAGCAAACTTCGACTATTTCAGCCGATAAAGATTCTGCTTCTGCAAAAGTAAAAGGTTACTCTGTGGGTGCTTATTATGCTTGGCAAAAAGATGATTCTAGTAAATCAGGTCTATTCGTGAATAGCTGGTTACAATATCAATGGTTTAAAAACGAAATTAACTCACCTGAAAGTAAAGCTAACTACACATCAAAAGGCTTTACAGCCTCTGTTGAAACTGGATATCACTTACCTCTTACTGAATATCGAGTAGATAGTTTAGAAAGACACCGTATTAGTGTACAGCCCCAGATGCAAATTACTTGGCAAGGTGTAAAACCAAAGAACTATATTGATAGTGCTGGTACCACATTTGTAGGTTTTGGTCACGGAAATATCCAAACTAAAATTGGTACAAAATTATTACTTGATAGCCATGTAAGCCGTTCTAAAATCAATATTAAACCTTACGTTGAAATAAATTTAGTTCATAATTCAAAAGACTTCGGCACCTATGTTAATGGTCGCCGTAAAGCTATTGAGGGAACAAAACGTTTTGTAGAGTACAACACAGGTATTGAAGCGAAAGTCGGTCCAAATATGCAAATGTGGGCAACGGTTGGACAACGTAGAAGTAAACAAGCGTATAAAGAAACGCAAGTTCAAGTCGGCTTTAAAGTAACCTTCTAATATCTACAGACCATAAGCATAAATAAAAGTGCGGTAAAATTTCTCAGAATTTTACCGCACTTTTGTGTATTTTAATATTTTGCTGGAAACAAACCTATTCAAACCAAATTAAAGATGCCATTCGCCCCGTTTGCTTTTCTCGTCGATAAGAAAAAAACTTATCTTGTTCCTTGAATGTACAATGCTCTCCACCACTAATTTTAGTAATTCCCAAACGATTTAGGCGTTGTGTTGCTAACAAATATAAATTGCCAAGATATTTGTTTGGCTCGCTTGGATCCAACGTAAAGGCACATTCTGCTTCTGGTTGCTGTGCAATAAATTGCTCAACTACTTCTTTACCAACTTGAAACTTTTCAGGTCCGATTGCAGGTCCTAGCCATGCCATAATTAGTGAAGACTCACATTTAAATTCAGCAATTGTTTTCTCTAAGATACCATCACATAATCCCCGCCAACCGGCGTGTGCTGCAGCGACCTCATTGCCTGCTTTATTGGTAAATAACACAGGTAAACAGTCAGCAGTCATAACCAAGCAAACTTGATTCGGCTGATCAGTATAAACAGCATCAGCTTCAATTTGGTTCTCATTTGAAGACAAACGCAATACGTTAGTACTATGAGTTTGATTTAAAAAGGTAGGATACTGTGGCAGACTGAATCGCTCGACTAACAAAGTGCGGTTAACTTTGACCGCATTTTTATCATCATTAACGTGATCGCCTAAATTAAAGCTATCAAAAGGTGGTTTACTCACACCACCTTCTCTTAAAGTACTCCACGCATGAACACCTTGTGGTGCTTGCCAATTGGGTTTGATAGCTTTCATTGCAGTTCCTTAATAGTCTAATTCGTCTTTATGTAGCAAGTAATCAGCTTTTAATGCCTCGACTAGCTGTATGAAATCCTCTGGTAATGGTGCATACCACTCCATCATTTCACCTGTAATTGGGTGTTTTAAGCGTAACATAATTGCGTGTAATGCTTGGCGTTTAAAATCACGCAATACTGCCATAAATTCTTCACTCGCATTTTTCGGAGGACGAGGACGACCACCATAGGTTTGATCACCTAATAATGGGTGAGCAATATGCGCCATATGAACACGAATTTGGTGAGTACGTCCTGTTTCTAAACGTAAACGTAAACGCGTGTAATTACGGAAACGCTCCATAATACGGTAATGGGTAATCGCAGGTTTGCCCATTGGATGAACGGCCATTTGGGTACGTTTAGTTGGGTGACGAGCCATTGGCTGATCCACCATGCCACCTTTCGTCATAATGCCACTTGCGATCGCCTCGTATTCACGCGTAATTTTGCGTTTTTGTAAGTCTCGGACTAACTTAGTTTGCGCAGGAATAGTTTTCGCAATCACCATTAAACCAGTAGTGTCTTTATCTAAACGATGCACAATCCCTGCACGAGGCACTTCCGCAATTTGTGGATAATGATACAGCAATGCATTGAGTACTGTGCCAGTTGGATTTCCTGCACCAGGGTGTACCACAAAATCTTTAGGCTTATTGATCACTAAAATATCATCATCTTCATACACAATATTCAAAGGTAAATTCTCAGGCATAAAGCGGCTATCTTCTTCAATTTCTACCGTAATTTCAATTTGCTCACCACCATACACTTTAGCACGAGGTAGGATCACCACTTCACCATTGACCAAAACAAGCTCGTCTTCTATCCAAGTTTTTAAGCGCGAACGTGAATAATCTGGGAACAATTCCGCCAAAGTTTGGTCTAAACGTTGCCCCATTTGAGATAGCTGAACTTCAGCCGACAAGGTAATTTGTGCCATAAATAAAAAAATCCGTTAATGAAGTTTGCTTATTTAATAATGTTATATACAATATTAAGATTAAGTTATTGTAACTCATTTATCATTGCTCGTAAAAATAAGGATTATCCAATGCGTAAATTAAAATCGTTCACCCTTATTGCTTTAACCGCATTAGCTGTAACAGCTTGCTCAAGCTCCAATAATGAGGTTGAACAACGCCCAGAAGAAGAACTCTATAATGCGGGTCAAACTTACTTACAAGATGGTGATTATTCACAATCTATCCGTTACTTAGAAGCTGTCCGTAACCGTTTCCCTGGCAGTAGCCACAGCGAACAAGCTCTTCTGAATTTAATTTTTGCGAACTATAAAACACAAGATTACACAAAAACATTGGTGTACGCAGATCGTTTCTTACAAGAATATCCACAAAGCTCTCACTTAGATTATGTACTTTATATGGCAGGTTTAACCAACTCTGCATTGGGTGATAACTATATTCAAGACTTATTTGGTGTAGATCGTGCAACTCGTGAAAATAGCTCAATTAAAGCTGCATTTGCTAACTTCCAAACATTAGTGCAACACTTCCCAAACAGCCCTTATGCAAAAGATGCGTTAGCGCGTATGGTATATATTAAAGCAAGCCTTGCTCGCCACGAATTATCTATTGCAAAATTCTATGCAAAACGCGATGCGCATATTGCGGTCGCAAACCGTGTAGTGGGAATGTTGCAACAATATCCAGATACACAAGCCACCCACGAAGCATTACCATTAATGCAACAGGCTTACGAAAAAATGAATTTAACGGATTTAGCAGCACAAACAGCGAAAATCATTGAAGCAAATAAAGATAAACAATTTACTGAAGTTGAAAAACCAGCAGATCCGAAAGTATTACCACAATAATAAATGATTGGAATAAGGTAGGGTAAGCGAATGCTTGCCCTATTTTTTTATCCTACAAAAATATGAGCAAGCGGTATATCCCAACTTTCCGTTGGTAAGGACTCAATCTCTTGGCATTTATGGGCAAGCCCTACTGGTAAAAATAATTTCTGCTGCCAATTTTGCAAAGTGCGATCATAAAAGCCACCGCCCATTCCTAACCTATTTCCTGCCTTATCAAACGCTACAAGTGGTGTAAAGATCATATCTAATTCAGATAAAGGCAACACGTTTTGTACATTCAATTGTGGCTCAAAAATACCAAATTTATTTTGACACATTGCGGTCTCTGGCAAATAACGTAAAAACAATAAATGCCCGGCACAAAATGGATGTAGAACAGGTAAATAAACAGATTTACCTTGTGCCCAAAGTGCATCTATCAAACCTCGTGTAGAAATCTCTCCATCAAAAGCTAAATAGAGTGCAATATGTTGCGCATTGTGCTTTTCAATGAATGCTAAGGCTTGTTGAGTAATCGAATTTTCAGCTTGAGCTTGTTCAAGTGCGGTCAATTTTTGACGATTTTGCCTGATTTTTTGACGGATTTGCTGACGAAGTTGAGAAGTGTTTTTCATAAAACATTAAAAGAAAGAAGAACCCGAGATGCCGCTGTAAGTGCCAGTCCTTGAACCCAACGGTTCAAGGGAATCGGTTATAATCATTTTTAGGCTTCTTAGTAAAACTAAGCATGCTCACCAACAATTAGAAACCAATTCATAAAAATAAAAGTATCGGCTCAGGGACATAACCTACTGGCGAACACCTCAGGTAAACTTTACTCTATACTAACGTAATTTAGGGATATTGACTAGTGCTAATTCCATTCCACAAACGACATTACATCTAACCGCAGATTAACTGTGCGATTTCGGCGTCAAAATGGTATCAAGGGAATGGTCAAGTTGTTCAATACGCGTCTTCAACACATTTTCAATGGAGATATTTTTTTGCTTCTCTTGCATTAATTCATAACTCAAATTTAATGCAACAACAGCTAAGACTCTATCTAATTGTAAAATACCTGTACGTTCTTTCATTTCCGACACGCGTAAATCAAGTTCTTTTGCAGCTTGTCGTAAGGAATCGTGTTGTTCTTCTGGACAATTTAAACGTAACACCTGTCCCAATACAGGTACTTCAATACTTTTAGACGACATCTTGCCTCCACAATGCATAATTATTTTGTAGATTATTATGCCATAGCTAAAAAAATCCGTCTAATTATTGGTTGCATAGCGTGAGAGTGGTAAACTGAACACAATTTATTATGAAATTAACTAAGGGTAAAAGTATGCCGTCGTATTCCGACTTTTCTCAACAATTAAAAAATTCTGGCATTGCCGTTTCTGCTGCAGAATTACACGGTTTTCTCAGTGGGTTAATCTGTGGTGGAATTAACGATCAAAGTTGGCTACCACTTTTATATCAATTCACCAATGAAAACCATGCCTACCCGACCACACTCTTATCTGAAGTTACTAAAATTCACCAACATATTAGTAAAAAACTCGCAGATATTGACGGTTTTGATTTTCAATTATGGCTACCAGAAAATGAGGATGATATTTTTGCACGTGCAGATGCACTCTCTGAGTGGGCAAACCATTTTTTACTTGGTTTAGGCCTAGCACAACCAAAATTGGATAAAGAAAAAGGTGATATTGGTGAAGCCTTAGATGATTTACACGATATTTGCCAACTTGGATACGATGAAAGTGATGAAAAAGAAGAACTCAGCGAAGCATTAGAAGAAATTATCGAGTATGTACGCACTATTGCTTGCTTGTTGTTCTCACATTTCCAACCTCAAACGGAACAAAAACCAGTGCTACATTAATCTGTAATTTAAAGGGGATGAAAAAATGGATTTAGCCTATATGGCAAGTTTGCCACAAGAGGAATTTATTTCACGCCGAGTGCGTGTTTTTGAACAAATGCAAGATAATTCTGCATTCATTCTTTTCTCAGAAATTGAACATCGTCGCAGCAATGATTGCAGTTTTCCTTTCCGTCAAGACAGCTATTTTTGGTATTTAACTGGATTCAATGAACCAAATTCGATTTTTATTTTAACCAAAAAACAAGGTCAGGCACACACGAGTATTTTTGTTCGCCCTTCCGACCCGCTTTTAGAAACTTGGAACGGCCGCCGTTTAGGTGTGGATAACGCCCCAGCTAAATTACAAATTGATAGTGCATTTTCAATTGATGAATTTGCAGTAGAACTGCCAAAAATTTTAGCAAATACGACCGCTCTTTATCACACAAAAGATCTTCATACTTGGGCAGATGCACTGCTTACAAAAAGTACGGTAGATTTAGAAAAAGTTTTATCATGGAAAGAAATGCTTGATGAAATGCGTCTTTTCAAATCAAAAAATGAAGTCGCATTAATGCAACAAGCAGGGCAAATTTCTGCGCTTGCGCATATTCGAGCGATGCAAAAAATGCGCCCAAATCGAATGGAATATGAAATTGAAGGCGAATTATTACACGAATTCAACCGTTTTGGCGCACGTGCCGCTGCCTATAATTCAATTGTCGCAGGCGGAGAAAATGCTTGTATTCTGCATTACACTGAAAATGATATGCCACTCAAAGACGGCGAACTTGTGTTAATTGATGCGGGTTGTGAATTTGCAATGTATGCAGGCGATATTACTCGTACTTTCCCTGTGAATGGTAAATTCAGCCCGGCACAACGTGAAATTTATGAGATTGTGTTAAAAGCGCAAAAACGTGCAATTGAATTACTCATTCCTGGTAACTCTATTCAACAAGCCAACGATGAAGTGGTCCGAATTAAAGTAGAAGGCTTAGTCAAACTAGGTATCCTAAAAGGTGATGTGGACGAACTTATTGAAAATGAAGCCCATCGCCAATTCTATATGCATGGATTAGGCCACTGGCTCGGAATGGACGTTCACGATGTGGGTAGTTACAGTAAAGATCAGCACAATAACAACCGCAATAGTAAGGTGCGTGATCGTCCATTAGAAATTGGGATGGTACTAACAGTAGAACCAGGTCTTTATATTTCTGAAAAAGCTGATGTGCCAGAGCAATACAAAGGTATTGGTGTGAGAATTGAGGATAATCTGCTTATCACTGAATACGGCAATAAAAATTTAACTTCAGCTGTGCCAAAAGAAGTCGAAGACATAGAAAAACTGATGGCAAATCGATAAAAGGATACTACGATGCTCCAAGAGACGAGTTACGATGTTATGATTGTTGGTGGAGCAATGACAGGGGTTACATTAGCTCTGTCACTTAGCTACCAAACACAAGGGAAAATGAAGATTGCTATTTTAGAAAAACAAGTAGCACATCATCATAAACAAAGTGGTTTTGATGCTCGTTGCATCGCATTATCTGATGGTAGCTGCCAACGCTTAGCACAAATTAAATTACCTGATAGTAAAAATTTATGGCAACTATCGAAGCATCTAAGTACACCGATTAAGAAAATTCACGTGTCAGATAAAGGACACAGCGGATTAACTGAATTTACTGCTGAAGAATTTCACCTTTCACAACTTGGTGCTGTCATCGAGTTGAATCAAATGGGCGATGTGCTGTTAAAAGCGATTAAACAATACCCTAATATTGATTATCTTTCCCCTGTTGAAATTGAACAGATTCAACTCAACCAAGAGGATGTCAAAATCTTGCTTAAAAATGACCGCACTTTAACTGGCTCTCTACTCATTGGTGCTGATGGCACGCAATCTGCCGTCGCCAAAGCCGCAAATATCTCGCAAAAATGCGTCAGGGAATACCAACAAACTGCGATCATTACAAACATCAAACCGCAACAAGCACATCAATTCCGAGCTTTTGAACGTTTCACTTCAGAAGGTCCTGTCGCGTTATTGCCAATGCAAGACAACTTAATGTCGTTAGTCTGGTGCGTACAAAGTCCTGATGAGTTAATACAATTAGATGACAAAACATTCCTCAAAAAACTTCAACAGCACTTTGGCTGGCGCTTAGGTAAGTTATTAGAATGTGGAAAACGTTTCACTTATCCACTGAATCTCTATCAAGCAGAGCAACACATTCAGCATCGTATTGCATTAGTAGGTAATGCAGCACAAACATTGCATCCAATTGCGGGACAAGGGTTTAATCTTGGTATTCGAGATGTTATACAACTTTCACAACATCTTTCAGCACTTTATTTAAAACAACAAGATCTTGGTAGCTACACGAATTTACAGGTTTACGAAGTGCTACGATCACCAGATCAACAGCAAATCATCAATCTAACTGATGGCTTGCTTTCTATTTTTGCAAATAATTTATTCCCATTACAAATTGGACGAACGTTAGGATTAATGGCATTGGCGCAGTCAAAATTATTACGTCAGCATTTTGCCAAACCAACATTAGGATGGATGTAGTTTATGAAAACATTTGATTTAGCCATTATTGGTGGAGGAATGGTTGGTCTTGCTCTAGCAGCAAGTTTAAAAGAAAGCAGATTGCGTATTATAGTGATTGAAGGTTTTCCACCAAAAATACCAACTGAACAAGTTACCAATCGAGTCAGCGCATTAAATCTTGCAAGCCAACACTTATTAACAGAACTTGGCGTATGGGACGATATCCTTGCGTTACGAGCGACTGCTTATGACAAAATGTCTGTATGGGAAAAAGACAGTTTTGCTAATATCCAATTTGATACACAAGGGCTTGGACTCTCTCATTTGGGACATATTGTCGAAAACCATTTAATTCAACATTGCTTATGGCATAAAGTCACGACACAAAAAAATGTAGAAATTATTACCGCACTTCCACAAAGTTTCGCCATCACTGAAGATAATGCCATTCTGTCATTGAATAATGGTCAAATGTTATCGACCAAATTAATTGTAGGTGCAGATGGTGCAAATTCTTGGGTGAGAAAACAAGCTGATATTCCTTTGATTTTCCGCGATTATGGTCACCATGCTTTAGTATGCAATGTAGAAAGTATTGAACCACACGGCCAATGTGCAAGACAAATCTTTTCTGAAGATAGCATTCTCGCCTTTTTACCATTACATCAAACTCATTTAAGCTCAATTGTTTGGTCACAACCAGCAGAACAAGCAGAATATTTATCACAATGTGATGAAGAAGAATTTAACCAAAAACTTGCTGTTGCATTTGATATGCGATTAGGCTTATGTAAAGTGAAATCTAAAAGACAAACAGTCCAACTCACTGCTCGCTATGCTAGAGACTTCGCAAAAAATAGAATTGCATTAGTCGGAGATGCCGCACACACTATTCATCCACTAGCTGGACTGGGTGTCAATTTAGGTTTTCAAGATGTCATTTCTCTCGCTCAAAATATTAAAATCAATCTTGATAAGCACTTAGATATTGGTGAATACCGTTATTTACGTACTTATGAGCGCACCAGAAAAACAGAAGCAGTAAAAATGCTTATTGCAATGCAAGGACTAAAAGATCTGTTTAACGGTGATAACCCACTGAAAAAACTGATTAGAGGCGTGGGGTTAAGAGCTACAAACCAACTTCCTTTTATCAAAACAGAATTGATGAAACAAGCTCTAGGCTTATAAATAAAAGTGTGTTTCAAGTTATATCAAACCACGCTTTTTTTATTCTCTAGAATGTATATGCTGATTTTTCTGAAATACATATTACTACATTTTAAAAAAATAGACCGCCCTTTAATATCAGGAATTGGTTAATTATGCTTATAAAATCACAACTTGCAATAGCCTAAAATATAAGTGATAAAAATAGTAATAAAGGAAAACATTAAGAAAACAAAAAAAAAGCCGTAAGCTTATGATTTACTTACGGCTTTATTTAAATATGGTGGCAGGGGCGGAGAGGCTCGAACTCCCAACACCCGGTTTTGGAGACCGGTGCTCTACCAATTGAACTACGCCCCTATAGTTAAAGCGAAACTTAATTCGCTTAAATAAATGGCGGAACGGACGGGACTCGAACCCGCGACCCCCTGCGTGACAGGCAGGTATTCTAACCAGCTGAACTACCGCTCCGCAAAATTTGGTATTTGGTAGTGACCTACTCTCACATGGGGAAACCCCACACTACCATCGGCATAACAGCATTTCACTTCTAAGTTCGGCATGGAATTAGGTGGTTCTACTGCACTATGGCTACCAAAAAATTTTATTTGATTAGCTCACTTATTACTAAATAAACTAATCAAATAATGACCTGGCGGTGACCTACTCTCACATGGGGAAACCCCACACTACCATCGGCGTAACAGCGTTTCACTTCTAAGTTCGGCATGGAATTAGGTGGGTCCACTGCACTATCGCCGCCAAGATATCCCGTTGATGTTATCTTATTGTCTTTGTTCTTTAATTCGAAACAAGCTGTCTAATGAGTCTTTCCAATTTTCGTCTGCGTTATTGCTTTGCTTAGCGTCTCTCACCTACACCCAAAAACACTTGAGCGTTGTATGGTTAAGCCTCTCGGGCAATTAGTACTGGTTAGCTCAATGTATCACTACACTTACACACCCAGCCTATCTACGTCGTAGTCTCCAACAACCCTTACTGACTTTAAGTCAGGGATGACTCATCTCTTGGCAAGTTTCGTGCTTAGATGCTTTCAGCACTTATCTCTTCCGCATTTAGCTACCCAGCAATGCCTCTGGCGAGACAACTGGCACACCAGTGATGCGTCCACTCCGGTCCTCTCGTACTAGGAGCAGCCCCAATCAATCATCCAACGCCCACGGCAGATAGGGACCGAACTGTCTCACGACGTTCTAAACCCAGCTCGCGTACCACTTTAAATGGCGAACAGCCATACCCTTGGGACCTACTTCAGCCCCAGGATGTGATGAGCCGACATCGAGGTGCCAAACACCGCCGTCGATATGAACTCTTGGGCGGTATCAGCCTGTTATCCCCGGAGTACCTTTTATCCGTTGAGCGATGGCCCTTCCATTCAGAACCACCGGATCACTATGACCTGCTTTCGCACCTGCTCGACTTGTCTGTCTCGCAGTTAAGCTTGCTTCTACCATTGCACTAACCTGACGATGTCCGACCGTCATTAGCAAACCTTCGTGCTCCTCCGTTACGCTTTGGGAGGAGACCGCCCCAGTCAAACTACCCACCAGACACTGTCCGAGACCACGTTCCGCAGTCTTCGTTAGAACATCAAACGTTAAAGGGTGGTATTTCAAGGACGACTCCACAAGCACTGGCGTGCCTGCTTCTTAGTCTCCCACCTATCCTACACATCAAAATTCAATGTTCAGTGTCAAGCTATAGTAAAGGTTCACGGGGTCTTTCCGTCTAGCCGCGGGTACACCGCATCTTCACGGCGATTTCAATTTCACTGAGTCTCGGGTGGAGACAGCCTGGCCATCATTATGCCATTCGTGCAGGTCGGAACTTACCCGACAAGGAATTTCGCTACCTTAGGACCGTTATAGTTACGGCCGCCGTTTACTGGGGCTTCGATCAGGAGCTTCTCTTTCGATAACACCATCAATTAACCTTCCAGCACCGGGCAGGCATCACACCCTATACGTCCACTTTCGTGTTTGCAGAGTGCTGTGTTTTTAATAAACAGTTGCAGCCAGCTGGTATCTTCGACTTACTTCACCTTCGTCCGCAAGGGACTACAATTACGGTAAGCGCACCTTCTCCCGAAGTTACGGTGCTATTTTGCCTAGTTCCTTCACCCGAGTTCTCTCAAGCGCCTGAGTATTCTCTACCTGACCACCTGTGTCGGTTTTCAGTACGGTTTAGATAAACCTGAAGCTTAGTGGCTTTTCCTGGAAGCGTGGTATCAGTTACTTCAGTGCCGTAGCACCTCGTCATCAGCTCTCAGTGTTAAGAAGACCCGGATTTGCCTAAATCTTCCACCTACTACCTTAAACGACCATCCAACAGGTCGATAACCTAACCTTCTCCGTCCCCACATCGCAGTTTATCCAAGTACGGGAATATTAACCCGTTTCCCATCGACTACGCTTTTCAGCCTCGCCTTAGGGGCCGACTCACCCTGCCCCGATTAACGTTGGACAGGAACCCTTGGTCTTCCGGCGAACGAGTTTTTCACTCGTTTTATCGTTACTTATGTCAGCATTCGCACTTGTGATACGTCCAGCAAACCTCTCGATTCACCTTCATCCGCTTACACAACGCTCCCCTACCCAACAGATTTACATCTGATGCCGCAGCTTCGGTGCTATATTTTAGCCCCGTTACATCTTCCGCGCAGGCCGACTCGACTAGTGAGCTATTACGCTTTCTTTAAATGATGGCTGCTTCTAAGCCAACATCCTAGCTGTCTAAGCCTTCCCACTTCGTTTCCCACTTAATATAGACTTTGGGACCTTAGCTGGCGGTCTGGGTTGTTTCCCTCTCCACGACGAACGTTAGCACCCGCCGTGTGTCTCCTGAGTATCACTCTTCGGTATTCGCAGTTTGCATCGGGTTGGTAATCCGGGATGGACCCCTAGCCGAAACAGTGCTCTACCCCCGAAGGTGTCCGCTCAAGGCTCTACCTAAATAGATTTCGGGGAGAACCAGCTATCTCCCGGTTTGATTGGCCTTTCACCCCCAGCCACAAGTCATCCGCTAATTTTTCAACATTAGTCGGTTCGGTCCTCCAGTTAGTGTTACCCAACCTTCAACCTGCCCATGGCTAGATCACCGGGTTTCGGGTCTATACCTTGCAACTCAATCGCCCAGTTAAGACTCGGTTTCCCTTCGGCTCCCTTATTCAGTTAACCTCGCTACAAAATATAAGTCGCTGACCCATTATACAAAAGGTACGCAGTCACCCTTACAGGCTCCCACTGCTTGTACGTACAGGGTTTCAGGTTCTATTTCACTCCCCTCACTGGGGTTCTTTTCGCCTTTCCTTCACAGTACTGGTTCACTATCGGTCAATCAGGAGTATTTAGCCTTGGAGGATGGTCCCCCCATCTTCAAACAGGATTTCTCGTGTCCCGCCCTACTTATCGTAAGCTTAGTTCCACATAGGCATTGTCGAATACGGGGCTATCACCCTGTGCCGCCATCCTTCCCAGAATGTTCTTCTAATGCATTTGCTAAAACTTACTGGCTCTTCCGCTTTCGCTCGCCGCTACTCACAGAATCTCGGTTGATTTCTTTTCCTCGGGGTACTTAGATGTTTCAGTTCTCCCGGTTCGCCTCGTTACTCTATGAATTCAAGTAACGATAGTAGATTCTTCATCTACTGGGTTTCCCCATTCGGACATCTTGGATTAAACGCCTCTTATCGACTCATCCAAGCTTTTCGCAGATTAGCACGTCCTTCATCGCCTCTGATTGCCAAGGCATCCGCCCTGTACGCTTAGTCACTTAACCATACAACCTCAAGTATTTTTAGTAATACTTTACTATTTTCTACTTAACTGTTGTGTTTAAACGCTAATACTTGTATGCCTTTTTCATACAAGATTTTTCTACTCAGACTTTCTTTCGAAAATCTCTTCAGTTTTTCAGCTTGTTTCCAATTTTTTAAAGAACAATAAAGACAACAAAAGTCATCTTTAAATGGCGTCCCCACGGGGATTCGAACCCCGGTTACCGCCGTGAAAGGGCGATGTCCTAGGCCTCTAGACGATGGGGACAGCATTTAAAGATGCTCTCCACTTTGCCATTGCTTTTTCATTTACACAATTTATCAAACAATCTGTGTGAACACTTGCAGTCGTTCCATTTTCGGTTAAGGAGGTGATCCAACCGCAGGTTCCCCTACGGTTACCTTGTTACGACTTCACCCCAGTCATGAATCATACCGTGGTAAACGCCCTCCCGAAGGTTAAGCTATCTACTTCTGGTACAACCCACTCCCATGGTGTGACGGGCGGTGTGTACAAGGCCCGGGAACGTATTCACCGCAACATTCTGATTTGCGATTACTAGCGATTCCGACTTCATGGAGTCGAGTTGCAGACTCCAATCCGGACTTAGATGCACTTTCTGAGATTCGCTCAACGTCGCCGTCTCGCCGCCCTCTGTATGCACCATTGTAGCACGTGTGTAGCCCTACTCGTAAGGGCCATGATGACTTGACGTCATCCCCACCTTCCTCCAGTTTGTCACTGGCAGTCTCCTTTGAGTTCCCGACCAAATCGCTGGCAACAAAGGATAAGGGTTGCGCTCGTTGCGGGACTTAACCCAACATTTCACAACACGAGCTGACGACAGCCATGCAGCACCTGTCTCAAAGTTCCCGAAGGCACAGCCATATCTCTACGGCCTTCTTTGGATGTCAAGAGTAGGTAAGGTTCTTCGCGTTGCATCGAATTAAACCACATGCTCCACCGCTTGTGCGGGCCCCCGTCAATTCATTTGAGTTTTAACCTTGCGGCCGTACTCCCCAGGCGGTCGATTTATCACGTTAGCTTCGGGCACCATGCATAAAGCACAATCCCCAAATCGACAGCGTTTACAGCGTGGACTACCAGGGTATCTAATCCTGTTTGCTCCCCACGCTTTCGCACATGAGCGTCAGTACATTCCCAAGGGGCTGCCTTCGCCTTCGGTATTCCTCCACATCTCTACGCATTTCACCGCTACACGTGGAATTCTACCCCTCCCTAAAGTACTCTAGACTCCCAGTCTGAAATGCAGTTCCCAAGTTAAGCTCGGGGATTTCACATCTCACTTAAAAGTCCGCCTGCGTGCCCTTTACGCCCAGTTATTCCGATTAACGCTCGCACCCTCCGTATTACCGCGGCTGCTGGCACGGAGTTAGCCGGTGCTTCTTCTGTAATTAACGTCAATGATATTATCTATTCAATAATACCCCTTCCTCATTACCGAAAGAACTTTACAACCCGAAGGCCTTCTTCATTCACGCGGCATGGCTGCGTCAGGGTTCCCCCCATTGCGCAATATTCCCCACTGCTGCCTCCCGTAGGAGTCTGGGCCGTGTCTCAGTCCCAGTGTGGCTGGTCATCCTCTCAGACCAGCTAGAGATCGTCGGCTTGGTAGGCCTTTACCCCACCAACTACCTAATCCCACTTGGGCTCATCTTATGGCAGGTGGCCCGAAGGTCCCACCCTTTCATCTCTCGATACTACGCGGTATTAGCTGCAGTTTCCCACAGTTATCCCCCTCCATAAGCCAGATTCCCAAGCATTACTCACCCGTCCGCCACTCGTCAGCAAAGAAAGCAAGCTTTCTTCCTGCTACCGTTCGACTTGCATGTGTTAAGCCTGCCGCCAGCGTTCAATCTGAGCCATGATCAAACTCTTCAATTCAAGTTCAATCGCTCAATAAACTGCTTAGCTAAAGTTTACATTCACTTCAAAAGTTTATGAATTTTCAGTTTAAGCACCTATTAAGACTTCAATAATTAAATTTTTTCAAAATGAAATCAATCAACAAGTGCCCACACAGATTGTCTGATATATTGTTAAAGAACAAAAAACAACGACGCGAGTGTATTTATTAATTCGTTTACAACGTCGCGTCGTTGTGTGCTGCGTATTATAGGCATTTCATCACCCTTTGCAACCCCTTTTTACAATTTTTTTGTGATTTTTTATTGAGTGATGTTTTTTTAAACTTTTTGGATATTTTGCGTTATATTTCCGTTATTTTTTAGTCGTTTTATCAACTGAGGCAATTTTGCTATTGATTCAATAACTTCATCAGCAAGATTTTCCCCTTCTTCTGTAATAGGCTTACCTGTTCTAACCAAAATGTTTGTTTTTACATTTGCACCTTTTCCAGCTAAAAGATCCTCTACTTTATCACCCACCATAAAAGAATGTTCTGGATCAATTCCTAATTCATTAATCGCTTGCAACAACATTCCAGATTTCGGCTTACGGCAATCACAGTCTTGTTTATACTCACCCTGCCCATCAATATGATGAGGGCAATAATAGATGCCATCAAGATCAACTCCACGATCTGCCAATGACCAATCCATCCATTCTGTAAGCTGTAAAAATTGATCTTCAGAGAAATATCCTCGTGCAATACCAGATTGATTCGTCACTAATACTAATAGATAGCCCATTGCTTTTAATTGTTGCAATGCTTCAATACTACCCTCAATAAATTGAAATTGGTCAATTTGGTGTACATAGCCATAATCAATATTTAATGTGCCATCACGATCTAAAAATACTGCTTTTTTCATTTCAATTCCTTTATTACGTATTAATAAGGTCATTATCACTTTTCTTCTCTACATTAGCAAATAGTGGATTATCGCTTTTATCTGATAACCAATAATTATAAAAATATTTTGAATATGTATTGACATAGCAATCCAGACGTCTAAAATGCTAGTCCATCGTTATAAAAAAGAAGTATTTAAGGGCTTATATGATTAAGCTAGAAAACATTAGTAAAATTTTTGAGGTTTCAGGGAAAAAACTGACCGCACTTGATAATGTGTCACTTCACGTACCAAAAGGGCAGATTTGTGGCGTCATCGGTGCTTCTGGTGCAGGTAAAAGTACCTTAATTCGTTGTGTTAACTTACTTGAGGTCCCATCTGCAGGTACTGTGATTGTGGACGGTAAAGATTTAACTCAACTTAAAAATGCAGAGCTTGTTCACGAGCGTCGTAATATTGGAATGATTTTCCAGCATTTTAACTTACTAACATCAAGAACAGTATTTGGCAACGTTGCACTACCATTAGAATTAGAAAACGAGCCAAAAGAAAAAATTGAACGTAAAGTCAATGAATTATTAGCGCTAGTTGGTCTAGCAGATAAAAAAGATGCTTATCCATCAAACTTATCAGGCGGGCAAAAACAACGTGTGGCAATTGCACGTGCATTGGCAAGCGAACCAAAAGTATTGCTTTGTGATGAAGCAACAAGTGCATTAGATCCTGCTACTACGCAGTCAATCTTAAAATTATTGAAAGAAATTAACCGCACTTTAGATATTACAATCTTGTTAATTACTCACGAAATGGAAGTGGTTAAACGTATTTGTGATCAAGTGGCAGTAATTGATAAAGGTCAGTTAATTGAACAAGGTTCTGTAAGTGAAATTTTCTCTAACCCGAAAACACAACTTGCAAAAGAATTTATCCGCTCAACTTTCCATATCCACTTGCCTGAAGAATATATGGAAAATTTATCTGACACGCCAAAATCAGGAACTTCTTGGCCAATTGTGAAATTTGAATTTACAGGACGTACTGTTGATGCGCCAGTGTTATCGCAAGCATCTAAAATTTTTGGTGTAGATTTAAGCATTTTAACCTCGCAAATTGATTATGCAGGTGGCGTAAAATTTGGTTTCGTGATTGCTGAAATGGAAGGTGATGATGATGCAATTACAAAAACAAAAGCATATTTAATGGAACATAACGTAAAAGTTGAGGTATTAGGCTATGTTTGATCAACTTTGGGCAGATTTTAACAATGAGCTCACACCAAAAATTTGGGAGCTTGTTGGTCTCTCAACACTTGAAACACTTTATATGGGCTTTGTCGCAACTTTATTTGCGATTGTGATTGGTTTACCCATTGGCTTTTTAGCCTTCTTAACGGGTAAAGGCGAGATTTTGGAAAACCAAAGAGCTCACCAAGCGTTAAACATAATTATTAATATTGGCCGTTCAATTCCATTTATTATTTTATTAATCATCCTATTGCCATTCACTCGTTTAGTCGTGGGAACAACATTAGGAACAACTGCCGCTATCGTGCCCTTGAGTGTCTCTGCAATTCCATTCTTTGCGAGATTAACATCAAACGCATTACTGGAGATCCCAAGTGGATTAACCGAAGCGGCAAAATCTATGGGAGCGACAAACTGGCAAATCGTAACAAAATACTATTTACCAGAGTCAATTCCCATTTTGATTAACGGCATCACGCTAACCTTAGTAGCATTAATTGGTTACTCAGCAATGGCGGGAGCTGTCGGCGGTGGCGGTTTAGGTAACCTTGCAATTACTTACGGCGAACATCGCAATATGGTCTATGTAAAATGGATCGCAACTATCATTATCGTATTGATCGTAATGTTAAGCCAAAAATTGGGTGATGATTTAGCAAAACATTTTGATCATCGCTAGTAATAACAATCAACTAACACAACATCTTTTAAGAGGATTTATTCTATGAAATTAACCAAACTTTTAGGTCTAGCGACCCTTTTCTCAGCAGTGGCATTAATCGGCTGTAAAGATGAGAAAACAGCAGCAACTGCACCACAAGAGCCAGCTGCACGTAAATTAACATTAGGCGTAATGTCTGGTGCGGAGGCACAAGTTGCTGAGGTTGCAGCAAAAATCGCAAAAGAAAAATACAACATTGATGTGAAATTAGTGGAATTCACTGAATACACACAACCAAATGATGCATTATCAAAAGGCGATTTAGATGCAAACGCATTCCAACACAAACCATATATGGATAAAGAAGTAGAACAACGCGGTTACAAACTTGCAATCGTTGGTAACACTTTCGTATTCCCAATCGCTGCATACTCTAAAAAAATAAAAAACGTTTCTGAGTTAAGAGAAGGTGCAATCATTGCCGTACCTAACAACCCAAGTAACTTAGGTCGAGCACTAATTCTTTTAGAAAAACAAGGTGTGATCAAATTAAAAGATTCAAACAACTTATTCTCAACTTCAATCGATGTTGTTGAAAATCCGAAAAATGTTGTAATCAAAGAAGTTGAAACTTCACTACTGGCTCGTACATTAGATGACGTTGATTTTGCAGTAATCAACAACACTTATGCAGCACAGCATGGTTTAAGCCGCGAAAAAGATGGTATCTTTGTTGAAGATAAAGATTCTCCATATGTAAACTTATTAGTCACTCGTGAAGACAATAAAGACAACGAAACATTAAGAGACTTCGTAAAAGCATTCCAAAGCGATGAAGTTTACCAAGAAGCAGTCAAACACTTCAAAGACGGCGTTGTAAAAGGTTGGTAATTTCACCTTTATAAAAGTCTGATACAAGAAATCCCCATCTCTGTTGGGGATTTTTTGTTTATCAAGTGCGGTCATTTTTTTCTGTATTTATCTTTTAACACTTGATTCATTTTATTTATAAAGAAAGTAAATTGTAGTTTTATACCCTACAAAAAACCCCAGCTGATGCTGGGGTCTTGTAACTAAGTGCGGTTGATTTTTTGCAAATTTCTTAAATTACAATACGTCAATACAGTTTAAGTCTTCGAAAGATTGCTCTAAGCGTTTAGACATAGATTCTTCCATTTTACGTAACCAAACACGTGGGTCGTAGTATTTTTTGTTTGGTGCGTCAGGACCTTCTGGGTTACCTAATTGACCTTGAAGATAATCTTTATTTGCATTATAGAATTTTAAGATACCTTCCCAAGATGCCCATTGTGTATCAGTATCGATATTCATTTTGATTGCACCATAGCTGATTGCTTCACGAATTTCTTCACGGCTTGAACCTGAACCACCGTGGAATACGAAGTCGATCGATTTCGCTGGAAGATTACGTTCTTTAGAAACGAATTCTTGTGAAGCACCTAAAATAGATGGTTTTAATTTCACATTACCTGGTTTGTAAACACCGTGTACGTTACCGAATGCAGCAGCAACAGTGAAACGTGGGCTTACTGGACTTAATTGATCATAAACGTAAAGTACGTCTTCTGGTTGAGTATAAAGTTTAGATTCTTCTACATCAGAGTTATCTACGCCATCTTCTTCACCACCAGTGATACCGATTTCAATTTCTAATGTCATCCCCATTTTGTCCATACGAGCAAGGTACTCACGGCAGATTGCCATATTTTCGTCCATTGGCTCTTCTGAAAGATCGATCATATGAGATGAAAATAATGGTTTACCAGTTTCTGCGAAGTATTTTTCACCTGCATCTAATAAGCCATCAATCCAAGGTAATAATTTTTTCGCAGCATGGTCAGTGTGAAGAATCACTGGCACACCGTATTCTTCAGCTAATGCGTGAACGTGTTTTGCACCTGCGATTGCGCCTAATACATCAGCACGAGTGCCACTTGCTGGTTTTAAACCTTTACCTGCGTAGAATTGTGCACCACCATTTGAGAATTGGATAATTACTGGTGCTTTTACCCGTGCTGCAGTTTCTAATACTGCGTTAACTGAATCTGAACCCACACAGTTTACCGCTGGAATTGCGAAGTTATGTTCTTTTGCGTAAGCAAAGATTTTTTGAACGTCATCACCAGTTACTACACCAGGTTTTACAATATCTAATAATTTGGCCATTTCCTTTTCCTTCTAAAGTTAAGTTGTTGTGTTAAAAGTACAGTTATCAAACGTGATTTATATTGAAGATAAGCAATCAAGGGCGTCCTAATAACTGATCTATCACAGGATTCATTTTCGTTTCAACAGATTGATACTTAGTTAATGCTAGTCCACCTTTTCCTACTAATGAATATTCGGCACTAGCAATTTCTTTATCCTTCTTGTACAGCTTCAATCTTGCCCAAGATAAATAAGTTACAATATCCCAAGAACGTTTTGCAGAATAACGTAAGGTATAAGTACAACTATCAGCATTATGCTCTTCTACTTTACGAGCCTTGATACCGTATTGCATCAAACGCGATTCAACAACAGGAACAAAATCTGAGACTATTACAATGGGATTTCTTATAATACAAATTTCATGAATATTTTTAAATTCTTCTCTTGCCACAGGCAATACTTGAATTGATGTACAACCAGATAAAAAAGCGAGAGCTATAATAGATAAAGATGAATATACAACTCTAGACATTATTATTTTTCTCTTAATCGATAGAATGGGCAACACTAGTTGCCCATACCATCATTAACCATTTGCACGTTTTTCTAAAATTTCTACTGCTGGTAATACTTTACCTTCAACGAATTCTAAGAATGCGCCACCACCAGTTGAGATATAAGAAATCTTATCTTTGATACCGAATAGATCGATCGCAGCTAAAGTGTCACCGCCACCTGCAATTGAGAAAGCGTCACTATTTGCGATTGCGTGAGAAATGATTTCAGTACCTTTACGGAAGTTAGGGAATTCAAATACGCCCACTGGACCATTCCAAAGAATAGTTTTTGCGTTTTTGATGATTTCCGCTAATTGTTCTGCTGATTTATCACCGATATCAAAAATTGACTCGTCATCTTTCACTTCATTTACTGCTTTTTCAGTTGCTTCCGCAGTTTCAGAGAACTCTAAACCTACACGCACATCAACTGGTACAGGAATATCTGTGCTTGCAGCTAAGTTTTTCGCTACTGGGATTAAATCTTCTTCGTAAAGTGATTTACCTACATTATGGCCAGCTGCTGCAATAAATGTATTTGCGATACCACCACCAACGATAATTTGGTCAGCAATTTTTGAAAGAGAATTTAATACTTCTAATTTAGTTGATACTTTAGAACCACCAACGATTGCAACCATCGGACGAGCAGGCTCTTTTAACGCTTTACCTAACGCATCTAATTCAGCTGCAAGTAATGGACCTGCACAAGCTACTGGGGCGAATTCTGCAACACCGTAAGTTGATGCTTGTGCGCGGTGAGCTGTACCGAATGCATCCATCACGAATACATCACAAAGTGCGGCATATTTTTTACCTAATTCAGGATCATTTTTCTTCTCACCTTTATTAATACGGACGTTTTCTAAAACAACGATTTCACCTTCTTTCACTTCAACGCCATCTAAATAATCACGAACTAAGCGAACCGGCACATCCAAATGCGCATTTAAGTAATCAACAACGGGTTGGAGTGAGCTTGCTTCATCAAACTCACCTTCAGTAGGACGGCCTAAGTGTGAAGTCACCATTACTTTTGCACCTTTTTCAAGCGCAAGTTTTAAAGTAGGAATGGTTGCACGAATACGTGCATCAGAAGTCACCTTACCATCTTTTACTGGTACGTTCAGATCTGCACGAATAAACACACGTTTGCCGGCTAAATCTAAGTCTTTCATTTTGATTACTGACATATTTCATCCTCTTACTAGTTAAATTAAAAAACCTGAAAACTGAAGGTATTATACCCCTTTCTAACTAGGCTGTACTGCGTTAGATCAAACAATTTTCATTATTTAATAAATAAAAATTAATACCCAGTTCGACTTCTTGGGCAATCCATTACATTCCAGTCCAAGTCATAACAAATGAAAAGCTCATTGCGACTCGCACCCAAATACACATCTTTTAAGTGTTTGTTATTCTTACGTAACCATTGAAATAACTCATTACGCGTCAATTCATAATTTGGTAGTTTTAAAGTGCGGTATAATTCACGTTGTTTTTCAAAATACGCTTTGGCGTTATCAAATGCACAAGCACCATGTTTTTCCCATTCACCTTGCAACAAATTGGCGCTAGGTGATTCTGGTAAATATTGTTCGATTAATTCTTGTGGCACAATTGGCAAGTCGCCTTTACAAAAACGTGGTTGATCCGATACCGATCTCGCACGCTTGTTTTGTGGCCATAATCCATGAATAATCCAACCGAATTGTTGCGTTAATCCACATTGATACTGTAAAGATTTTGGAAGGTTGTCGCCATAACGAGTGCGTTGTTTTTCACAGAAGGCAGGAGACCAAGAAAGGACAAAAGTGTAATAATCAGTTGGTGCATCAGCATTTTGGCCAATCGAATCATTTTTCATTATGTAATCATAGTTACGATCTACAATGACTTCGACGGCTTTTTTCTGTTTGGAAAAATAATACCAACCCGATAATAAAAACATTAAGAAACAAACCACAAAGATGGAAAGCTGAAGCGTTTTCTTTTCGTTCATAAAATTCCTATTTCACTTTTAGAGAGTATTCATTATAATCTGTCGCCTTCACTTTAACACAGTAAAGGACAAATACAATGGCGCTTTTAATCACAGACAAATGCACAAATTGCGATATGTGCGAGCCTGAGTGTCCCAATGAAGCAATTTCAATGGGAGACGAGATCTATGTCATTGATCCTGCACTTTGTACAGAATGTGTTGGGCATTATGAAATCCCAACTTGTCAGAAAGTGTGTCCAATTAATAACTGTATCATCACCGATCCCGATCACATTGAAACCAATGAACAGCTTTGGGAGCGTTTTGTGTTAATTCATCATTCTGATAAATTATAGTTTTCACACCTTATATTGCTCATCGCATTTTGCCAAAACTCGAGTACTTTAGGTTGGACACAACTTTTTTCCACACCATACTTCAATACACAAGTCTGTAATGATGTTGCAACAAGTTCATTACCACATAACGCCAGGCTTCGAATGATGCGAGTAATCCGTAATTGATTATGTCCACCTCTTTTTAACCAAATATGTTGTTTCATATTTAAGTTATCACAAGCAGAAATCACATTATCTTGTCGAATTAACCCATAGTAAGCCAACATTAAATCCAAAGATTTAAGCTGGTTTTGTTGGATTAATTCAGATTGCTGACAATACTCACGATCCGTTAGAGTAAGTACCGGAGCGTGTTTATTTGAACGAGACACTGAATCCATAGGGAAAAGCCATTGAATATAATCGTGTAAATATTCCAAATTAAAGTGATCAAGCTGCCAAAGATCACTGAGTAGTCGCCCTTTATGATCGGGCGCTTTTCCTTCTAAAAAATCAGTCAATTGACTCATTACAAACTATAATCCCATTGTGCTAATAAAATGCCCGTTGCAACAGCAATATTGAGTTCTGCTTTTAATGGATTACCCAGTGTCAACACCACTTGCTCGTCTTCTGGTTGTGCAAGGCTTGTTTTACCTTGTTCATTCACCACAAATACCACTTTTTGCGCAAATTTTAATTTTGCTAATGGTTTCGCTTGTTTGTTCGAAGTTAAATGAACAATTTGATAACCCGCTTTGCGTAATTGCTGTAAAGCGTTATCTGCATAGTCAGTTTCAAGCACACGAATGTATTCCATTCCACCTTCAGCCACACGCGCTGCCGCCGATGAATTTAAGTTATCTGCAAACACTTTTTCGACAATCACGCCTTTTACACCAAATGCCGCACTGGTACGAATAACACCACCTAGATTATGCGCATTTTGTACGCCATCAATAAATACTAAACAATCCTGTTTACGTGGAATATCTAAGTAGCCCGATAAGGTTAATGGACGCGCTTTCTTCACGAGCATACAAATGCCACCGTGATGCTCAGTGCCACTCACTAAGGTTAATTCAGCGTTATCTACAACATGATACGCTTTCTTATTTTCTGCTAAATAACTGAAAAGTTCACCGCTCTTTTTCGCCATTTCTACGGTTGCCCAAATGCGGACAATGCTTTCAGGACGTTGAGAAAAGAGTGCTTGGCAAGCATTTTCGCCATACACCTTCATTTCTTCAGAACGATTCTTTTTAATTTTTTCAGGCGCACGAGGAGATAACGGACCTGTTTTTTTCTCACGTGGTTTCTCTGTGAGACCACTGCTTCTCACCACGACTTTTACTTTACCTTCTTCGCCACTAGCAGTGCGCATTGTAGTTTCAGAAATACGCTGCTCGACTTGCTGTGGTGCACGAGGGCTTTTCACTTTGGTTTGAAATTTATTATTTGAAGTGAAGTTATCACGTGGTTTACGTTCTCCACGACCTTCAAATTTGTCTTTAAAGTGCGGTGATTTTTTCTCAGATTTTTCACCGACAGAACGTTCATTGAATTTTTTTTGAGAAGCTTGTTGGAAGACAGGCGTTTTTGTTTTGTTATTCATTTCGATATGCCAATTTGATTGTTGGATGACGCAAAATGCACAAAAAAACAGCGCACTTTGCGAGAAAGTGTGAGCATTATAACGAAAAAACCGCTTTTTTCTACCAAGTTACAGCGTAAATATTGTAAACTACGAAACTAATCAAACTAAAGAGAATGATTTTTATGTTGATAAACAAAACCAAACGAGCAAAACAAAATATCAATCGTTTATTCTGTTTACCGTTACAAGCTGAAAATGTGGAATTTATTTACAGTGCTGCGGACTTTAAACAGCAAATTATTCAGCTAATTAAACAAGCAAAATCACGTATTTATATCACCGCACTTTATTGGCAAAATGACGAAGCGGGTCAAGAAATTTTAGATGAAATTTATCGTGCCAAACAAAATAACCCTGCGTTAGATATTAAAATCCTGATCGACTGGCATCGTGCACAACGTAATTTATTAGGTGCAGAGAAAAGTGCTACAAATGCAGATTGGTATTGTGAACAACGAATAAAACATCAAGACAATAGCCATATGTTTTTTGGTGTACCCATCAATACACGTGAAGTTTTTGGTGTATTGCATATCAAAGGATTTGTATTTGATGACACCATTCTTTACAGCGGTGCAAGTATCAATAATGTGTATCTCAATCAGTTAAATAAATATCGTTACGATCGTTATCACAAAATTACCCATCCACAACTGGCTAACAGTATGGTGGAATTTGTACAACAATATTTGTTAAATCCTTTGGCTGTACACCCATTAGATAATTGTGAACGACCAAAAACCAAAGATGTTCGTGCACCATTTAAAAGCTTCCGCAGAACACTAGCTTTTGAAGCTAATTATTCATTAAAAGGGGCAACATTATTAGAAGCAAATCCAGAGCAGCTTAGTATTTCTGTGTTATTTGGACTAAGCAAATACCACAATCGACTAAACCAAACTATTGAAGATTTATTCCAAGTAGTTGAAGAAAAATTAGTGATTTGCACACCCTATTTTAATTTTCCACGCACTTTGCAACAAAAAATATGCCAATTGTTGAGCAAAGGCAAAAAAGTGGAAATCATCGTTGGTGATAAAACTGCTAATGACTTTTATATTCCACCGTCTGAGCCGTTTAAAATGGCTGGCGCATTACCTTATCTATATGAAAGCAATTTACGTCGTTTCAGTAAAAAGTTTGAATATCAAATCAATCTGGGGTTATTAGAAATCCGTACTTGGAAAGATGGTGATAACTCCTATCATTTAAAAGGCATCTGGGTAGATGATAAGTACATATTACTTACTGGTAATAACCTCAATCCACGTGCTTGGCGTTTAGATGCAGAAAATGGTTTATTCATTTATGATCCCAAACAAGAATTACGTGCACAATTTGAAAAGGAACTGGATTGCATTCGCCAATACACACGCGTGTTAACACATTATTCTGAATTAGAAGAAATGAAACAATACCCAGAACCCGTGCAAAAACTATTGAAGAAATTCGCACGAGTGAAAGCGGATAAATTAGTGAAGATGATACTTTAATCAATGAACAACTAATTTTTCTCTTTCACCTCAAAATTTTATAAAAAAGACCGCACTTTTATGCGGTCTTTCGTTTATCTCAATAATATTTACTTAAGCCATAGCCACCGGCTTAGTATCATCAATAATTAAGTAGGCTTTTGCCACAGGGCCGTGTACCCCTACAACTTTGATTAACTCAATATCCGCCGTTGAGCTTGGACCAGCAATTAAGTTAACGCATGATGGCATACGCTCACCTTGTTGTGCTTTTTGGTGCAAGATTTCAGAAAGCTGAGCTACACGAGGTAAGATTGAGCTTTTGTTTAATACAACAATCGACACTCTCGGAAGCAGGCTGACTGAGCGACCACGCTGTGAATTCGAGAATAACACGATACCACCCGATTCAGTTAAGCCGTATTCAGCAAACACAATACCAATATTTGCAGTGTTCGCAAAAGTGCGGTTAATTTCAGCTGAATTTTCTGCCCAAATGTGGGTTTCATATTTTGCTTGTACCGCTGGGGTAATACCTGATTCCACTAAACGACTATCATCATTTAAGATCACAGGGCCTCCACCGTATTTTTCGCACATTGCTAACAAATCAGCAGTCACACTTTCAGGCGTTGTCACCTGGCAATTCACTAACATTGTTTGTGATGCAAACTCAACAAATGCATCACAGCGTTCATCAACGCTTAAATCCGTTAAACGGGTTGTTGGATAATCATTTAATGGATGATATTCACTAATCACTTGCGTACGTGGTTCACGTCCTAATTGTTTCGCAAGGTTATCTAAAAACTGTTGTCTATTTTTTTGATCTAACATAGAAATTCCTCACTCTTAACGATTTTTGAACCAAGAACGGAAGCTTTCACCCTCTGCTTCAGGCAAATCACGTGCTTTTGTCCACTCTGCTAATGCCCCTACTTGAACAGGAGCTTTACCATCACGAATCATCAATTTCGCCATTTTCGCCCCCACATTCATACCAATTTTCCATAATGCAGGGTTATTATTTGCAATAGTAAAGGCTTTTACTGAAAGACGCTCTGCTAATGGATTCATTCCCATTTCTGCGATATTACGACGGTGTTTTAATAATAGGTGTGCTAATGGAATTTTTACTGGACAAACTTGGTTACATGCCGTACATAAAGAACAAGCCGAAGGTAGATCTTTAAACTCATCATATCCACCTAAAATTGGTGAAATAACAGAACCAATTGGACCTGGATAAATCGAACCATAACCGTGACCACCAATTTGACGGTATGCAGGGCAAGTATTTAAACAAGCACCACAACGAATACAACGTAATACTTCACGGAATTCTGAACCCAACATTTTAGAACGACCGTTATCCACGATAACTAAATGGAACTCCTCGGGACCGTCAGTTTCGCCCGGCAGACGTGGACCCGTTAACCAAGTATTATAACCAGTTAAACGTGCACCTACCGCACTACGTGCAAGTAACGTAATTAATACATCCACTTCTTTAAAGGTTGGCGCTAAACGCTCCATCCCCATTACAGCGATATGTGTTTTTGGTAATGAAGTTGCTAAACGTAAGTTACCTTCGTTAGTCACTAAACATACACTACCGGTTTCAGCAACTGCAAAGTTACAACCACTTACACCAATATCTGCTTCTAAGAAGTCTTTGCGAATAGTTTCACGAATAAATAAAGTCATTTCTTCTGGAGTTTCAGAACCAGTATAGCCTAATTTTTCTGCTAAAACTTTGCGAATTTGATGACGATCTTTGTGAATTGCAGGCACAACGATATGCGATGGCTTATCTTCCGCTACTTGTAAAATATATTCCCCAAGGTCAGTTTCAACAACTTTGATACCTTCTGCTTCAAGCACATGGTTCATTCCGATTTCTTCGGTCACCATCGATTTTGATTTTACAATTTTCTTCGCGTTTTTCTCTTTTGCAACGTTTTTAATGTAATTTGTTGCATCTTCTGCTGTTGCTGCAAAATACACATGACCGCCGTTTTGGGTCACTTTTTCAGAGAGTTGATATAAATATGCATCAAGGTTTTCAATCACGTGGTTACGGATGTCTTTTGCATGTTCACGCCACTCTTCCCAGTGCCCCAATTCATCAACCATTTTTTGACGGTTAGCACCAATACGTTCTTGCGCCATTACTACCGCTTTACGCATAATATCATTTTGAATTTCTTCATTGATACGCGGTTTAAATTGAAGGTTACTTGTTTTAATCGACATTGTTCTCCTCCTTAGCGACTCATTAATACTTCAGCGATATGCATCACTTTCACATTATGACCTTCACGTTTTAAACGTCCACCAATATTTAACAAGCAACTTACGTCTGCACCAATAAGATAAAGTGGTTTAACTGCCATAATATGCTGAACTTTCTCTTTTACCATTTCGCCTGAAATCTCAGCCATTTTAACGGAGAAAGTACCACCAAAACCACAACAGGTTTCTTGGTTATGAATTGGGAGCAAGTTTAAGCCTTCTACATTTTGCAGTAACTTAACAGGCTCTTCTTTCACACCCAATTTACGGAATAAACTGCAAGATGGATGGTAAACGGCGTTGCCTTCTAATTTTGCACCGACATTTTCAATGCCTAATTTATTCACAATGAAATCTGTTAAATCATAAAAGCGATCAGCCACTTTTCTTGCACGCTCAGCCCATTCAGGCTCATCTTTCAAATAGTCTGGATAGGTCGTAATTGCATATACGCAAGAACCTGCGGGGGCAACAATAGGGTAATCATTCACTTCAAAAGTTTCGATGAGTTTTTTCATCGCAGGAATAGCTTGTAAGACATAACCGCTATTTAGCGCAGGTTGTCCACAACAACCTTGTTGTTCAAGAAAGGTAATTTTGCAACCAAGTTGTTCTAATAGTAGAACAGACTGTTTAGCAACATTAGATTTCAATGCATCACCAATACAGGTAACATAGAAATTCACATTCACATTCATATTTATCACTCCAAAAATACTATATAGCTAACTTCATCAAAGTTAGCTATATCGGAAAGTAAATCAACGGTTGGCTAGAATACAATGACTGCAACAAGTCCAGCAATCACACCATAAATAAACATTGGTACAACAGTTCGTTTGAGGATAGAGCCCTCTTCGTTACTTACATTCAATACTGAACACACTGCAATAATGTTATTTAAACACACCATATTACCCATTGCGCCTCCCACAGACTGCAATGCAAGAATTAATGGCACAGACATACTTGTTGTTTCAGCAATTGATAGTTGGATACCACCAAAAGTGAGGTTAGAAACCGTATTTGAACCAGAGAAGAACGCACCAATAGCACCTAGGTAAGAAGAGAAATAAATCCATTTATCACCTGTTAGATCAGCGAATGTTTTACCAATTGTGATTACCATTGAGTCATAGTTATCGTTACCAACTAACATTAATTTTACCATAACTAATGCACCTAAGAGGGCAAAGAACGGTTTTTTTGTCTGATGATAAGTTGATGAAACAATGTTTTTCGCTTTTTCACCACTTAACTTAAACACTAAAATCGAAATGATCACAGTGACAATAAACGGAATCAATGATGGTACATATAAGGTCTTATAACTTTCATTAATACCTTGGCCTAATATGTTGTTTAACGAAAGAATTAACGCCTGACTCACTTTGAACTCACCTAATGCGCCTAAAGACACAGAGAACCAAGTTGTCGCATCGTTTAATAACTGCTTAATGCCTAACTGGTGGATACGTGTCACAATTAAGATCGCAATTAACATCATTGTTGGGAAAAGTGCTTTGAATACTTGACTCCATTCTACTTGCTCGAGCTGCAATTCTGCATTTTGCTCTTTGCTTACACCAATGCCTTTATTTGCAACAAAAATAGAGATAAATAGACCAATTGCCCCACCCACTAACGCAGGGAACTCATAGTTTACTTGCGCTAATAATAAATAAGGGATCGTACAAGAAAGAATACTGATATAGATAAACAATAAGTTTTGCTTAATTTGTTGCCAGGTCACTAAGAAACGCAAGGCTAATACAGGGATTAAGAACGCTGCAATAAAGTGAATAAATGCCGTCTTCTGACCAACTTCAAGTACAACACTTTCGCTTAAGCCTAATGAACCGAAGCCGAACCAAGTTGGTGTACCTACTGCACCGAAAGAGACTGGTACTGAGTTCATCACTAATGCCAACATTGCAACTTGTAATGGCTTAAAACCTAATCCCATTAGGATTGGTGCTGCAATTGCGGCGGGGGTACCAAAACCACTTGCTCCTTCAATCATAAAGGCAAACGCCCAACCGATGATCATAATTTGAGCCACTGGGTTTGGGTTAATATTCGCTAACCACTTACGTAATACGTCTGTACTACCAGACACTTCCATCATACGATTAAATAAAATCGCTCCAAAGATAATCGTAATTGGTGTTTGAGTTGCAATTAATCCCGCAATGATATTTGCATTTAAGCGAGACAAATCTGTACCGAAGTAAAATACTTGTAACAAGTAAGTTAATAATGCAATTAAAGGAAGTGCGATGTAGGAAGGTAAACTATTGCGTTTTACCATTAAATAAATTAATAACGCAATAGGTAGAATACTCAAGAAGAAAACCATAGAAAATTCCTATACTTAGATTGAATTTTAAACAAAATCAAAATATCATAACTTGAAACTAACACTTTATAGGTATATATTTAAACAACGACCTTAAAATGCTTAAATAATAAACTTTACAAGGAAATGTTAATCGTTTGTTATAATAAAGTAATTTAAAAAAAATGCTTGGAAAAATAACTTTTTTTCTGTGATATATTTCACACAACACAAAAAATCTTCTTAAATTGTCCATTTCTACACCAAAAGATAAATAAAAAATAAATGCTTTTTTATCATTTAGCATAAAAAAGAAGGTTGTGCCTAAAAAGACACAACCTTCTTCATCATATGAAGCAAATTTTTAGTTAAAGTGCGGTCATTTTTACAAATGATTTATAGTTTCTCCACTAATTCCACCGCAGCGCCAATATAAGTTGCAGGTGTCATTTGCTGTAAGCGCACTTTTTCTTCAGCTGGAATGTCTAACTTTTCGATAAACTCACGCATTGCCACTGAATCAACACGTTTACCACGAGTCAGCTCTTTTAATTTCTCATAAGGTTTTTCTATGCCGTAACGACGCATTACAGTTTGAATTGGCTCTGCTAACACTTCCCAATTTTGATCAAGCTCATCACGCAAATGTTGTTCATTCACTTCTAATTTGCTGATCCCTTTGCGTGTTGCCGCATAAGCAATTAAGCAATATCCTAAACCTACACCTAAGTTACGTAAGACTGTTGAGTCAGTTAAGTCACGTTGCCAACGAGAAATTGGTAATTTTGCACCTAAATGTGCCATCACTGCGTTCGCTAAACCTAAGTTACCTTCAGAGTTTTCGAAGTCGATTGGGTTAACCTTGTGCGGCATTGTTGACGAACCAATTTCCCCCGCAATGGTACGCTGTTTAAAATGGTTTAATGCAATGTAACCCCATAAATCACGATCAAAGTCGATAATA
This sequence comes from Pasteurella dagmatis, assembly GCF_900186835.1. Lineage (NCBI taxonomy): Bacteria > Pseudomonadati > Pseudomonadota > Gammaproteobacteria > Pasteurellales > Pasteurellaceae > Pasteurella > Pasteurella dagmatis. Next base: position 2,144,506 of record NZ_LT906448.1, on the reverse strand, counting down.
ATGGTATTGAAGCGAGCCACATTATCGAAGAACTCAGCGATATAGTCATGTGGTTCGATTTGCGTAGTGTATGGATTCCAAGTTAAACCTAATGAAGTCACAAACTCTTCACTGAATTTATGCCAATTAATGTCAGGATAAGCAGATAAATGCGCATTATAGTTACCTACTGCACCATTGATTTTGCCCAGAATTTCAATTTGTTGTAATTGTTTGAATTGGCGCTGCAAACGATATACTACATTCGCCATTTCTTTACCCATTGTAGAAGGTGATGCTGGCTGGCCATGTGTGCGTGAAAGCAATGGAATGGTTTTATATTCGTTCGCAAGCGTGGTAATGTCTGTAATGAGCTTCTGCCATTCTGGGAGAATCACTTCTTCACGCGCCGTTTTTAGCATTAATGCGTGAGAAAGATTGTTAATATCTTCTGATGTGCAAGCGAAGTGAATAAATTCACTCACTTTTGCTAGTTCAGGTAAGGCTTCACTTTTTTCTTTTAAGAAATACTCGACAGCTTTCACATCGTGGTTAGTAGTGCGTTCAATTTCTTTGATACGTTCTGCATCTTGTACACTAAAATTCTCAACAATTTGGTTAAGGTAATCGTTTGCCTCTTGCGACAATGAAGAAACTTCTTGAATTTGATCAGCCGCTGCCAATTTTTGTAACCAACGAACTTCTACAGTTACACGGAATTTCAACAAACCAAATTCACTGAAAATCGAACGAAGTGCAGTGACTTTGTCTTGATAACGACCATCAATCGGGGAAAGTGCAGTTAATGCATTAAGTTGCATAGAGGTTAGCTCCATAAAATAAGATAATTAAAGTGAAGAATAAATTTGTTTTGCCATTCTTGCGATCTTACGGCGTGAAAACAAAATCTGCCATTTTGTGCCACCCACTTGTCGCCATAAGACAGCAGAACGAATACCAGCCAATAAGCAAGCACGGATACGGTGATGCATTGAGATTTGTTGTAAATGATGGGTTGAACCTTTAACTTGGATTTGATTACCCAATGGGCTAATCAAATCAACATAGATACTTGCAAGTGTCGAAAGCATTTGATCATCTAACAGTTCATAATGCTCAAGTTGCGTAGGTAAATACTGAATACGGCGGGTTAATTCAGCTTTAGCTTGAGGATTTTTATTTAGCTTACTTTCAAGCGCTAATAAACTAATCCAATATCGGCCAAGATCAGAACCACTACCATTCATTTGCTCAAGTAAGGTTTCTAAACCTAATTTCAAATTTTTTTCATCACCACCAAAAACCGCAAGTGTGTTTTCTGGCGCCATTTGTAGTAAAGTCTTCAAACTGATTTCCAACGAGTTAGGGTCAGCCTCGCCTTTTTCTGCAAACTGTTGGACTAACTTGGCGGCTTGGCAGACACCAGCCAGTGCTAAAGTAATATCGTAATAATTCGCCATAAGATTGGAATAAATTAAGACTAAAAAATCGGTGGACAATATAGCACTTTTTAACATTTTTTTAAAGTAAACGATATCGTCGCTGAAAATTTGATCTAGATCTCAAAAATTAAAATCCAATTTGCAAAACTAAAACGTTTTAGTTAAGATTGAAATTAGTAAAAATCAAATGAAAGTGGGAGAAACAAAATGGGGAAAATTTGGGTTTTAGGCGATGCGGTTGTCGATTTAATTCCTGAAGGGGCAAATGCCTATCTACGTTGTGCTGGCGGTGCACCTGCAAATGTGGCGGTAGGTATCGCTCGTTTAGGTGGTACAACTGGCTTTATTGGGCGAGTGGGTGATGACCCGTTAGGACGCTTTATGCTACAAACCTTGCAACAAGAAAATGTCTGCACTCAACATATGAGTCTCGATCCACAACAACGCACTTCAACGGTCATTGTTGAGCTCAATGAAGGTGAACGCAGTTTCACATTTATGGTCAACCCAAGTGCGGATCAATTTTTAGACCTTTCCGATTTACCCCACTTTAACTCAAATGATTGGCTACATTGTTGCTCTATTGCGCTGATCAATGAACCTTCTCGCTCGACTACCTTTGAAGCCATTCGCCGTATTAAAGCAGAAGGCGGTTTCTTCTCTTTTGACCCGAATTTACGTGAATCCTTATGGAAAAGCAGTGCAGAAATGAAATCTGTGGTGAACCAAGTCGTCGCATTAGCAGATGTATTAAAATTCTCTGAAGAAGAATTGGTTTTCTTAACTGATAGTAAGGATTTATCAGAGGCTACCTCGAAACTCGCCAAACGTTACCCAGAGAAATTAATTATTGTGACCTTAGGAAAATTAGGCGCTACCTATTACTTACAAGGTGAAAGTGAATTAGTGTCCTGCAAACCGTTAATCCCCGTTGATACAACAGGTGCGGGGGACGCTTTCGTCAGTGGCTTATTATTTGGGATATCGCAAGTGGAAAATTGGAAAAATTCAACCGCACTTACGCAGATCATTAAACAAGCCAATGCCTGTGGCGCATTAGCTACAACAGCAAAAGGAGCAATGTCTGCTTTACCAAATAAACAACAACTGGATGCCTTTCTCGCCGAGTAAAGTGCGGTTATTTTTCTGTTATTTTGGGGACGTCGTTATGCATATTTTTAATCAAGGTAAATACAAAAGTTTGCACGCACAGCAAGCCGGTGAACTTGAACACATTCGCCAGCAAGTGTTAAGAGATACAGAATTTCGCCCAACTTACCACCTTGCGCCAGAAACGGGTTTATTAAACGATCCCAATGGATTAGTGTTTGACGGTGAAAAATACCATATTTTTTATCAATGGTTCCCTTATGGTGCAATGCACGGAATGAAGCATTGGAAGCATTTGATCACCCGTGATTTTCAGCATTTCCAAGAAGCAGCTCCCTTAATTCCAGACGAATTATTTGAATCTCACGGTTGTTATTCTGGTGGTGCGCTTTTATGGCAAGATCACATCGTGGCGTTCTATACAGGCAATACTCGCAATGCAGAAAACCAACGGATTCCGCACCAAAATATCGCCATTTTCACGAAAGACGGCAAACTGTTAGAGAAGCGTTGCTTGTTAAACCAAGCCCCAGCAGGTTATACCGAGCACGTACGTGATCCAAAACCCTTTGTTACGAAAGAAGGGAAAATCCGTTTTGTGCTTGGAGCCCAACGTGAAAATCTTTCTGGCACCGCATTAATCTATGAAATGACCGATCTTAACTCTACGCCACAACTGTTGGGTGAGCTCAACCTCTCTGATTTTGATAATGGCCACGTATTTATGTGGGAATGCCCTGATTTATTGCAAGTTCAAAATCAAGATCTGTTTATTTGGTCACCTCAAGGCAAAATTCGTGAAAGCTACGCCTTCCAAAATAACTATCACGCCACTTATGCATTAGGCAAATATCAAGATTTACACTTTCTCGCACAACACGTTGAAGAACTAGATTATGGCTTTGATTTTTATGCACCACAAAGTATTCAAGGGGCTGAAGGCATTTATTATGCCTGGGTGGGCTTGCCTGATTTAACTTACCCGACAGATGAATATCAATGGCACTCGATGTTAAGTTTGCCTCGTCAATTTTCGATAAAACAGGGAAAACTTTATCAACGACCAATCGCTCAAGTGTATGCACAATGCTTGCCAGCAAAACAATATCAGATTGAAGGCAAGCAACAGATTGCTCATTTAGATCAGAGTTATCTCCAATTTAATGCCGAGAATCAGCCTTTCACCCTCTGCTTTTTTGCTAATGAAGCTGGGCAACTGCTGATTTTACACTACCAAGCGGGAATTTTGACTTTAGACAGAACTCACACAAAACAGACCGCACTTATGCAGCAATTTGGTGAACAACGTCATTGTGTTTTAGGCGAATTAAACAAAGTCGAAATTTTCTTTGATCGTTCTATTGTGGAGATTTTTCTCAATGATGGGGAAAAAGTGATGACCTCACGTTTCTTTATTCCTGAACGAGAAAATGCCTTAGATAGCTCTCGCCCGCTCTGCGTTTCTGTGGCAGAATTAAAACCCATTATTTTTACTGGTTAATTTTTATTGATTTCAATTTACGCTATGACTATAACAAATAAAAAACGCGTTACCCTCAACGATATTGCGAAACTTTGTGGCTTGTCCACCACCACCGTCAGTATGATTTTGAATAATCGAGGTGAAGAATTTAAAATTAAAGCGGAAACGTGCCAACGGGTCAAAGCCATTGCGGAAGAACAAGGTTATCGTGCCAATGTCTATGCAAAATCGCTTAAAATGCAACGTTCTAACGTGATCGGTTTGGTTATTCCAGATCTGACCAACTATGGCTTTGCCTATACTGCTAAGATCTTGGAAAAGCAATGTCGTGAAAATAGTCTACAACTCATTATTGCTTGTTCGGATGACAATCCACAGCAAGAAAAATTAGCGATTGAGCGTCTATTAGATCGTCAAATTGATTTTTTAATTACGTCACCGACACATCAAGATCCCACTTATTATAAAAAAATTAGCCAACAAATCCCGATTCTACAATTGGATCGCTATGTGCCGAACTTAGCACTGAATTATGTGATCAGTAATGATCGTGAAAAAATTGCGACCTTAATTCCTCATCTTGCGAGTAAATATCAATTAACAGAATTTATATACTTTGGTGGACAGCGTACGCTTTCGCCGAGTGAATCTCGCTTAGCTGGCTTTTTACAGGGGCTTGAACAAGCGAATATTGCGATTCAAAACGATTGGATTTTACACCGGACTTATCAGCCAGAGTCTGGCTATCAAATGTTAGCAGAAACCGAAGCAAAATTAGGGCGTTTACCTCAAGCCATTTTCACAGCATCCTACACCTTATTAGAAGGTGTATTACGCTATTTAACTGAACATCAAAAAATGGATTTATTGCTTAATCGTCAGCTGCATTTAGCGACCTTTGATGATCACGATATTTTAAATGCGCTCCCCTTCCACATACATTCGATTAAGCAAAACCACCACCAAATTGCGCAACATATTTTTTCACATATTAAGCGCTATTTTGAGGGTAAAAAAAGCCATAATGAAAAAATCGAATGTGACATTATCTATCGTCATTAATCCGTATCACTATGGGGAACGCTATCGTTCCCTTTTTTATTGATAATCTACCCATTTCTCTATTTTTGCTTGTTCAAAGATCCTCATTTTTGCTCATTCCTTAGAAAAATGTGATCTACTCCACAAAACTAAAACGTTTTAGTGGACAACTCTTCCAAACTAAAACGCTTTAGTTAAAATATAACCAATCTATTTTATACATATTAATACAGGTGGTGACTATGAACTTCCAGCAAATCGCACAACAGGTGATTGAAAAACTCGGTGGTAAAGACAATATCTCTGCAGCTGCACATTGTGCAACACGTTTGAGAATCGTTGTAAAAGATGAAACGCTCATTGATAAAGAAGGCATCGAAAATATCGAGGGTATTAAAGGGCAATTTTCAGTCGCGGGGCAATATCAAATTATTTTCGGTTCTGGCACAGTCAACAAAGTTTATGCTGAATTAAGCAAGATTTTAAGTATTGGTGATATGACTACCTCTGAAGTAGCAAGTGCAGGTAACGAAAAACAAGGTTTACTGCAACGCTTAGTCAAGGGGTTAGCTGATATCTTCGTACCAATTATCCCTGCAATTGTTGCTGGCGGTTTATTAATGGGTATTCACAGTATGTTGACAGCAAAAGGTTTCTTCATTGAAGGCAAAAATGTTGTCGATCTGCACCCTGCCATTGCGGATTTAGTGGATTTTATAAATACTGTTGCTAATGCACCTTTTGTCTTTTTACCTGTTTTACTTGGTTTTTCAGCCACTCGAAAATTTGGAGGAAATCCCTTCTTAGGGGCTGCGCTTGGCATGTTATTAGTCCACCCCGCACTTTCTGATGGTTGGAACTATGCGCTCACGCTAGCTAAAGGCAATATTCAATATTGGAATATTTTTGGTTTAGAGATTGAGCGTGTTGGCTATCAAGGCACGGTTATTCCTGTTTTAGTTGCCTCTTGGGTATTAGCCACTTTAGAGAAAAACTTACGTAAAATCGTTCCTTCATTCTTGGATAACCTCATTACGCCACTTTTCGCCTTATTCGTTACAGGATTGCTTGCCTTTACTGTCATCGGACCATTAGGACGTGAAGCTGGTTCATTAATTAGCACAGGGTTAACGTGGTTGTATGACACTCTTGGTTTCGTAGGCGGTGCAATTTTCGGTACTCTTTACGCCCCAATCGTGATCACAGGTATGCACCAAACTTTCATTGCGGTAGAAACGCAATTGCTTGCTGAAGTCGCTCGCACTGGCGGTACATTTATTTTCCCAATCGCAGCAATGTCAAATATTGCGCAAGGTGCTGCTTGTTTAGGTGCAGCTTATGTGATGAAAGATGCCAAAGTCAGAGGTATCGCAGTGCCTTCTGGTATCTCTGCCTTGTTAGGTATTACTGAGCCTGCAATGTTTGGTGTTAACTTACGTTATCGTTACCCATTTATTTCTGCAATGATCGGCGCGGGTATTTCTAGTGCATTCATCGCCTTATTCAATGTGAAAGCCATTGCACTTGGCGCTGCTGGTTTGCCAGGTATCCCATCAATTAAGCCTGACAGCTTAGCGATGTATTGCGTGGGAATGTTGATTTCCGCCTCTATCGCCTTTACACTCAGCGTTATCTTAGGTAAAAGAACGCAACTCAAAGTAGAATAACTCAATTTAGATACAGAATAAAAAATGCCGTGGTCGAAAAAATCACGGCATTTTTCTTTTCAAAAGCGTATTATATCCACATATTATGTACCATTATTTTTTATTGACGAGGATCCTTTATGCAGCAATTAGCTAAAATGTGCTTTATTTTGACCGCACTTTTGCCTGTTACCCTTTTTGCTAAAATTAATGTCACACAAGCCCTGATTTTTAATGCTAAAGTGGGAGAACCGACCGCCATCTTTATGAATATTTATAATGAAGGTGAGGAAGATGTTAGTTTAGCAACGGTACAAAGTGACATTGGTGCTCATTTAACATTGCACGGCACACAAAATGGTAGAATGGTTGAATTGAGTGACATTAACGTTCCAGCCCATAAAATGACATCACTCAAACGTGGCGGGTTGCATATTATGGTATTTGATGTTGAACAAGATCTCAAAGCGGGTAACACATTTCCACTACGTTTACTGTTTGATAATGGCGAAGTCATTAAAGTTGATGCAAAAATTATTCAATACCAATAAATCATCGCAAAAATAGTCTAAAATAGAGCATATTGTGTCTTATTTTTAAAAAAGAATGGAATAAGTATGAAGATTTTAATTATTGGTCCTTCTTGGGTTGGCGATATGATGATGTCGCACAGTTTATATCAAGTGTTAAAACAACAATATCCTGCTTGTGAGATTGATGTTATGGCACCAAATTGGTGTAAGCCACTCCTCGCCCGTATGCCTGAAGTGCGTAATGCAATTACAATGCCAATCGGACACGGTGCATTTGCACTCGGTGAACGTTATCGCTTAGGCAAAGCCTTGCGTAATCAATATGATATGGCGATTGTGTTACCAAACTCGTTAAAATCTGCTTTCATTCCTTTTTTTGCCAAAATTCCACTCCGTCGTGGTTGGAAAGGCGAAAGCCGTTATATTTTCTTAAATGATATCCGCAACAACAAAAAAGATTATCCAATGATGGTGCAACGCTATATTGCGTTAGGCTTTGAAAAAGGTGCAGTGCCAAAAGCGGCAGATTTACCACGCCCAGTGCCCTATCTGACGATCAATTCTGAAGAACAAGCGGAAACTCTAAAAAAATTCGAAAAACAGACCGCACTTACAGAACATCGCCCGAGCATTGGTTTTTGTCCAGGTGCCGAATTTGGACCGGCAAAACGTTGGCCACATTATCATTATGCGAAACTGGCAGAAATGTTAATTCAACAAGGCTATGCAATTCGCTTATTTGGTTCTGCGAAAGATAATGAAGTAAGTGAAGATATTCGCCAAGCTTTACCACAAAATTTGCGACATTATTGTATTAATTTAGCGGGACAGACCTCATTGAATGAAGCAGTCGATTTAATTGCAAACTGTGTGGCTGTTGTGAGCAACGACAGTGGTTTAATGCATATTGCAGCTGCTGTAAAACGCCCATTAGTCGCCCTTTATGGCCCAACTAGCCCAACTTATACGCCACCGTTATCTGATAAAGCGATCATCATTCGCTTGATTGAAGGTGGATTAATCAAAGTCCGTAAAGGTAAAGACAGCGCTGAAGGTTATCATCAAAGTCTAATTGATATTCAGCCAGAAAGGGTATTGGAAAAACTCACGGGATTACTTGCACGCTAATGAAAATTTGTTTGGTAAAAACCTCATCGATGGGCGATATTTTACACACACTTCCTGCCCTGACCGATGCACAAAATGCGATCCCCCATTTACAAGTAGATTGGGTGGTTGAGGAAAATTTTGCTGAAATTCCACATTGGCACAGTGCAGTCAATCAAGTTATTCCGATTGCGTTACGTCGCTGGAGAAAATCCCCTTTTGCAGCTGACATTCGAAATCAATGGAAAAACTACCGCACTTTATTGCAAGCCGATCAATATGATGCAGTGATTGATGCACAAGGGTTATTCAAAAGTGCGTTTTTTGCCACCCGTTTAGCACAAGGCACAAAACACGGCTACGATCGCCATTCCATTCGTGAGCCAATCGCCTCATTTTTCTATGACAGAAAATATGCGATTAGTTACCAACAACACGCCGTAGAACGTATTCGCCAGCTATTTGCGCGAAGTCTTAATTATACGTTACCACAAACACAAGGCGATTATGGCATTGCGCGCCATTTTCCAACCCAAGCAAACGAAACGCCTTATGTGATATTTTTCCACGGCACAACACGCCAAGATAAATTCTTGCCAGACGAACAATGGCGAAAATTAGCAGAAAAATTGACCGCACTTGGTTTGGAAATTCGCTTACCTTGGTCCAATGCATCAGAAAGACAGCGTGCAGAAATGATCGCTCAAGATCTGGCGTTGGTAAAAATTCTGCCAAAATCGAACCTCTCTGCACTCGCACAACAGATTGTCAATGCCAAAGCAGTGGTGTCCGTTGATACAGGTTTGGCGCATTTAACCGCGGCTTTAGATAAAACCAATATCACCTTATATGGTGCAACTGATCCAAAATTAATCGGCGCTTACGGTAAAAACCAACATTATTTAGTAGCTGAAAGTATGGACAAAATTCAAGCCAATGAAATTCTGCAAAAACTCACCGCACTTTTATAATCGGCAAGCCCCAAAACGATTAGTCCCCATAATCTACCTTCCAGAAGAGCGCATGAATGGCATTCAAGAGGTCGATCTAAAACATAAAGGCACCGCCGGTCTTGAAAACCGGCGAGTTTTTTAAACCGCCTATGCGGCGGTGAACCTGGTTTGAGATGAGAACAGGGGAATACCAATTTTCTAAGCCGCCTATGCGGCGGTGAACATCAACCGCTGGCAGAAATTCAAGTGCTTATATTTCTAAGCCGCCTATGCGGCGGTGAACCGTACTGGCACAATCTCGACAACGGCAAGAAATTTCTAAGCCGCCTATGCGGCGGTGAACATTTGCCGCCCTTGATTTCGTGAAACGCAGTATTTCTAAGCCGCCTATGCGGCGGTGAACACCACTTGGCGATTGTGTTCTATGCAATGCAATTTCTAAGCCGCCTATGCGGCGGTGAACTAGACTAGTCTAATCAATGTGGATTTATTCATCAAGGAAGGGCTGCTTAGACGGTGAAAAACCTTTTCTTTGGCATAAAAATAACCCTTTCATCTTATTCGATAAATCATCTCTTAAGAAAAAAGGGTTAAAGATAGGTTGTTAATTATTCTGCACTGTTCGTTGCTGAACTTGGTTTACGGCGTTTTCCAATATTTTTAGTGTCTTTATGGCGCAGTTTTGTTTTCTTTTTCTGCTCTTGTTTTTGCTTCTCATCACGCTTCGCTTTAATACGTGCTTTTTGCTTTTTAGTGACCGTCTTCACTTCGCCATCTTTCGGGGCTTTAGTGCGTGGCTCTAAGCCTTCAATTACGCGCGCTTTCAATAATTCTTCGGTATAACGTTTAATTTTGCCGAGTAATTTATAGTCGTGTGCTTCGACAAAAGACACCGCAACGCCTTTTTTACCTGCACGCGCAGTACGCCCAATACGGTGTAAATAAGTGTCTGCGCTATATGGTAAATCAAAGTTCATTACGTGGCTGACATCTTCAATATCAATACCACGCGCGGCAACATCCGTTGCAACCAAAACTGTCACTACACCATTTTTCAGTTTATCGATCGCATTATTACGTTGAGTTTGTGCCATTTCGCCTTCTAAATAAGTAGAACGAATACCACGTTTACGCAAAGTTTCTGACAACTCACGCACATATTCACGACGACGCACGAAAACAATACCGCGACTCACTTTTTCTTCTTCAATAAAACGGGCGAGCAATTTGATTTTATGCTCATTGCTATCAGCGTGATAGAACCATTGTTGGATTTTTTTACGCTCACGACGGCTTGGTTCAGCATCGATTTCCACAGGATCTGTTAATAAACGCCCTGCGAAATCCACCAGCAACTCACCTTCTAAGGTTGCTGAGAACAATAAAGTTTGTTTACGCCAACGGGTTTCCGCAGCGATTTTTTCAGCATCTTGCCCAAAGCCCATTTGTAACATACGATCCGCTTCATCGAAGATCAAAATCTCAACAGAACGACAATCAAAGTTTTCTTCTTTAATGTATTGCAATAAACGCCCTGGCGTTGCCACTACGATGTCTTGGTTTTTATTAAACACTTCACCGTGGTTTTGATATGCCACACCACCGGTAATTGTCGCAATGCTTAAATTTGTGAATGCAGAAAGCTCTTCTGCTTGCTCTGCCACTTGCATTGCCAATTCACGAGTTGGAGTCAATACAAGCACACGAGGTGCGCCCGGTTTACGGCGTGGATAATCTAATAAATGTTGAATTGCCGGTAATAAAAATGCGGCGGTTTTCCCTGTGCCTGTTGGTGCTGAACCTAACACATCACGCTCTTCCATTGCAGCTGGGATAGTTTCTTGCTGAATTGCAGTTGGGCGTGTGTAGCCCTTTTTTGCCAAAGCTTTTAGTAAGGCAGGGTCGAGATCAAAATCGTCAAAAGTTGCTGATGTCATAAGTATGGGTTTCTATCATTAAAAAATTGTGGCAGATTATACCGCACTTTGCCCACGTTGCGAAATCAAGGCAAGATTGGCACTTAAGTGCGGTCATTTTTAAGGAAATTTATGTCAGCAAAACAAAATGGTTTCACCTTCAAACAATTTCATATTCATCACGATCGTTGTGCAATGAAAGTTGGCACTGACGGGATTTTATTGGGCGCTTGGGCTGACATTAGCCAAGCTAAACGCATTTTAGATTTAGGCACTGGCACAGGCTTAATTGCCTTAATGCTAGCACAACGCAGTGCGGAGGATTGCCAAATTAGTGCAGTGGAATTAGATCAAGCGGCTCTTTTACAAGCGCAAGAGAATATTCAACAATCTAAATGGGCGAACAAAATTCACTTATATTCACAAAACATTGCGGATTTTTGTACAAATACTGTGGATAAATTCGACTTAATTGTGGCTAATCCACCTTATTTTCCACAAGGCATTGATTGTAGCAGTAAGCAACGTAATTTAGCACGTTATACAGAAAATCTCACGCATTTAGATTGGCTAGATTTGGCATCTCAATGTGTATCAGCACAAGGCAAAATCAGTTTTGTATTACCTTTTGAAGCGGGCGAAATATTATTAAAACACACTGCACTTCCTTGCGTTGAACGTTGTGAAGTGATAACAAAAATCGGCAAAGATCCACAACGTTTACTGCTGACGTTTGCCTTGCAAACAGCGCCATTAAAGCAAAGCCAGTTAATTATTTACGATGAAAATAACCAATACCATTCGGATTTTGTGGCACTCACACGAGATTTTTATCTGAAGTTTTAATAGGTTGAGAAATTGAAAAAGTGCGGTCACTTTTAAAGAAGTTTTGAATCTGCCCCATAAAATTGCCCCTCTGCATAAGAGGGGCAAACTGGAAACCACGACATCAAAAATTATCTATTCCAAGGCATTAAAGCTAATAACCTTGCCATTCCGCAGAAACCCGTCACTCCCGCAAAAATTAAACCAGCACCAACGAATAATGGAATTGCAAAAAAATATGGTGAAGCAAGCAAACCTAAAATTGAGCCTAACAGCACTAATGAGCCAGCAGCGATTTGCACTTGGCGCATCATTTCTAAAGGTTGTTTTTTATCAAATACGACCGGTAAATTTGCTGCTTTCCAGCCATCAATGCCTTTTTCGACTACATATACTTCCGCACCAAAATCCACATATTTTGCCAAAATATCTTGTGCATTTTTAGTTCGCATTCCTGATTTACAGTGGAAAATAATGACTTTCTGTTCTTTTAATTCCTTACGTGGACCTTTATTTAACTCCTCAAGAGGAATAGATTTTGCACCTTCAATATGTTCACGGCGGTGTTCATCTGGTTGACGAATATCCACTAAAACTGCGCCTGCAAGCACCCTTTGCTGTGCATCCTGTGCTGAAATAATAGTAATTGACATTTGACCCTCCTTAAATTTAATTAGCGATTGACCTGTTCTAATTTTCGCCAATTATAATACCCATAAAGAGAGTTTAGTAAATAGGCAGAATACATTGTCACCATAGAAAGTGAGCCTTCGTTCGCTTGCGTCCAAAGCACAATTGAAATCACGTTAAGTACAATCCATAAAAGCCACTGTTCACGATAACGCAATACCATTAATAATTGCGCCACCACCACAATCACAGTGGTTAATCCATCTAAACCTGTTGAGCTTCCGCCCGCCGCATTCAATGCTTGTACAAATAACAATGTGCCCACAGCAATCGCTGTTAAGGTAATGACCCAACCTTTTAAGCTGAGAGATTTACTGATAACACTTTCTGTATTCGCTGTCTCTTTTTGTAAATTATTCTTCCAAAGGAAATAACCAATAAATTGTGCTGGGATATACACATAAAGCACGGTGTTCATTTCACCCAGATAATTTGCACCCCACGCCACATAAAAATAAGTATAAGCAAAAATCAAACCAAAGAAATAGTTGCTGATTTTCCCTTTACTCACGAAGACTACACATAAAATGCCTGAGATCCCTGAAATCATTGCCAAAATCGACTCTGGATTTTGAACATAAATCACAATCTGAGCAATTAAAAACGCAGATAGCCAGACAACTTCAAAAGGTTTCCAACCGCCTAAAAATTCATTTTTAATGGCTTGTAAGTTCATTCTCATAATCTCCATAGAAAAAAGATGGTCAAATTTTCACACCTCACTAAATTGATGTCAAGGTTAAGCTACATTTCATTCTCAAAAATAAGCATTAACTACATTTTTTGTAATATGTGGATTAATCGAAATAGCATAATCTCTGCCATTTTCAGAAAGCTGATATTTCGTTTTATTTTTCAGCTTAAGATCGCTAAAATAGCCGGCTATTTTTTATAAAAACAATGATTAGAGAAAGTATTTTATGACATTTGCAGTAGGTCAACGTTGGATTAGTGAAAGCGAAAATAGTCTTGGTTTAGGTTTAATTGTCGGTGTGGATATGCGTACCGTCACCATTCTTTTCCCTGCATCAGAGGAACAACGTATTTATGCGTTAGATTCTGCTCCTTTAACGCGCGTGTTATTTCAAGTGGGTGATGAAATCACTCATCACGAAGGCTGGAAAGGCACTGTTTTAGATATTTTAGAAAACAAAGGTGTGGCATTTTATCTGGTGAAACGCAGTGACAATGGTGAAGAAGTCACAATAAAAGAAATGGATTTAGCTCACCAAATGACTTTCAGTAAGCCACAAGATCGTTTATTTACTGCACAAATTGACCGTAATGAACATTTTGCAATGCGTTATAACGCATTAAAACACCAGCAAGCACAATTCCAGTCACCATTACGTGGATTGCGTGGTATTCGTGCAGGCTTAATTCCACACCAATTACATATTGCGAAAGAAGTTGGTCAACGTACTGCACCACGAGTGTTATTAGCTGATGAAGTGGGCTTAGGTAAAACTATTGAAGCAGGAATGATATTGCAACAGCAGTTGTTTGCAGAAAAAGTGGAACGTGTGTTAATCATCGTGCCTGAAACACTACAACACCAATGGTTAGTGGAAATGTTGCGCCGTTTTAACTTGCATTTTTCATTGTTTGATGAAGAACGTTGTGCTGATTTTGAAGATCCAACATCAGCATTGTGGATCAATCCATTCACGACAGAATCACAAATTATCTGTGCGTTAGATTGGTTACGCGAAAAACCAAAACGTGTAGAACAATTACTCGAATCGGGCTTTGATATGTTGATTGTGGACGAAGCCCATCACCTTGCTTGGTCAGAAGACAATCCAAGTTTGGAATATCAATTAGTTGAACAGCTTGCACGCAAAATTCCGTCGGTATTATTACTGACGGCTACACCAGAGCAACTTGGGCAAGAAAGCCACTTTGCACGTTTAAGTTTGCTTGACCCAGATCGTTTCTATGACTACCAAGCGTTCTTAAAAGAACAGCAACAATATCAACCCGTTGCTGATGCGGTACAAAGTTTGCTTTCGGATAAGTCATTAAGTGCGGTCGAAAAAAATCATATTTCGGAGCTTTTGTCTGAACAAGACGTTGAGCCAATATTAAAAGTGATTGACTCTAATGCTGACGAAGAACAAAAAGCATTAGCGCGCCAAGAGCTTATTGATAACCTGATTGACCGTCATGGCACAAGTCGCGTGTTATTCCGTAACACACGTCAAGGGGTGAAAGGTTTCCCACGTCGTACTTATAACCAAATCACGTTGGAATTACCAAAACAATACAACAATGCAGCAAACGTCTTAACAATGTTAGGTGAAAAAGGGGAGAAAGATTCATTCTATCCAGAACAAATGTTCCAAAAATTGAATCCAGATTCACGTTGGTGGGAATTTGATCCTCGTTTAGAATGGTTAATCACATTCTTGAAAAATCACCGCGATGAAAAAGTGCTCGTCATTTGTCGCCAAGCCAATACTGCCATTCAATTAGAACAAGCGTTACGTGAAAAAGAAGCGATCCGTGCCGCAGTATTCCACGAAAAAATGACTATTGTCGAGCGTGACCGAGCAGCTGCCTACTTCGCTCAACAAGAAGAAGGTGCACAAGTATTATTAAGTTCAAGCATTGGTTCAGAAGGTCGTAACTTCCAATTTGCCAGCCATTTAGTACTATTCAATTTGCCGGATAATCCCGATTTATTAGAGCAATGTATTGGTCGCTTGGATCGTATTGGTCAAACTCGTGACATTCAAATTCACGTGCCTTGTTTTGCAAATACAGCTCAAATAGTACTTGCACGTTGGTATCACGAAGGTTTAAATGCCTTTGAAGAAACCTGCCCAATGGGTATGACATTATTCGAAAAATATCAAACGCAGTTAGATGAAATTTTACAAAAACCGACCGCACTTGAAGGATTTGATGACTTCATTGCACAGACCCGTAAACAGCAAATTGAGCTGAAACAAGCTTTAGAGAAAGGACGTGATCGTTTATTAGAATTAAACTCTAATGGGGGAGAAATAGCACAACAGCTTGCAGCGGATATTGCTAAACAAGATGGTTCAACAGAATTAGTGAATTTTACACTTAATCTGTTTGATATTATCGGTCTAGAGCAAGAGGATTTAGGTGAAAAATCTATCGTCATTCAACCTTCGAGTAATATGCTTGTACCAGATTTCCCCGGATTAAAGGAAGAAGGTTCAACTGTCACCTTCGATCGTCAACTTTCTCTTGCGCGTGAAGATCTGGAATTTATCAGTTGGGATCACCCTCTGATCCGAAATGGTATTGATTTGATTACGTCAGGTGATATCGGTAAAAGCACAGTGAGCTTACTGATCAATAAAGCCTTACCAGCTGGCACGCTATTACTGGAAATGGTTTATGTGGTCGAAGCGCAAGCACCAAAAGGCTTACAGCTTACACGTTTCTTACCACCAACGCCAATCCGCTTATTGCTCGATCAAAAAGGCAATAACTTGGCAGACCAAGTGTCTTTTAATGCTCTGCAAAAGCAATTAAAACCAATTGGTAAAAATATGGCAAACAAGGTGGTGAAAATGGTACGTCAAAATATTGAACAATTGATCAAAGCCAGCGAACAAAAAATCATTGCACAGGCTGAACAAATTATCCACAATGCACAACAACTTGCAGATCAAACCCTCAGCGCAGAACTTAACCGCTTAACCGCATTACAAGCAGTAAATAAGAATATTCGCCAAGATGAAGTCGATGCACTAGAAAACATCAGAACACAATCTCTCGCACAGCTACAACAAGCCACTTGGCGTTTGGACAGTTTACGCGTGATTGTGAGTAATAAAGAATAAAACTTTAAAGAAAAGCACCGCACTTTTACCGAAACAAAGCCAGTATTGGTAAAAGTGCAAAATAACAAAAAAGAAATTAACATGGCATTAATTATCTACAACCCACCCACAGAACCTTATCTCGATATCGTCCATTACGACGATCATTTTGTCGTGGTAAACAAACCGAGTGGCTTGCTCTCAGTACCCGGCAATCAGCCGCAGTATTACGACAGCGCAATGTCGAGAGTAAAAGAAAAATATGGTTTCTGTGAACCAGCACACCGCTTAGATATGTCAACCAGTGGCTTGATTTTATTTGCCTTAAGCAAAGCTGCAGATCGTGAGTTAAAACGTCAATTCCGTGAACGTGAACCGAAAAAGCATTATCAGGCATTGGTTTGGGGACATTTGGAAGAAGACCAAGGGAAAATCAATCTGCCCCTAATTTGTGACTGGGAAAATCGCCCTCGCCAAAAAATCTGCTTTGAACGTGGCAAAAGTGCGGTCACATTATATGAAGTTTTAGAACGCTATCCTAACAACACTACAAGAGTAAAATTAACCCCAATTACAGGGCGTTCACATCAGCTTAGATTACATATGCTGGCCTTAGGACACCCAATTTTAGGCGATAAATTCTACGCTCACCCACAAGCAAAAGCCCTTTCACCTCGCTTATGCTTGCACGCAGAGAGTTTAGAATTTAGCCACCCAATCACTCAAGAACGATTGGTTTTCACTGTAAAACCAGAGTTTTAGTTAGGCATTACCTATTGAACAGTGGTACAATTCGCCACCAATGATAAATTAAGAGAAAAGAATATGGCTCGTAAGAAGAAAACACGCCGAATTACCGATATTATGCCTGCGCGCAAGGTAGATAAAAAAGTGGAATTGCCAAAAGGCAAACCAGGCAAAAAATTAACTCGCTATGAATTAGATGCCAAAGCTCGTGAAGATAAAAAGAAACGTAAACACAAAGGCTTAGCATCAGGCTCACGTCATAGTGCAACAGAAAACAATGCAAATAACCAAGCGTTAGAGAAAAAAGATCCGCGCATTGGTAGCCGTAAAAAAGTGCCTTTAATTGTGGAATTTGTGAACAAACCTGAGAAAGGAATGACCATTCCGCCAATGAAATTGGAAGAAAAAGCACCGAAATTAGATCCAATGTTGGAATTAGAACAACTTGAAAATAATGAATGCTTAAACCAATTATTAGACGAATTAGATGCAGGAAAAACGTTAAATGCAGACGATCAAAAATTCGTTGATGAGTGCTTAGATCGCATTGCACAATTAATGGATGAGTTAGGTATTTCTGACGAAGAAGACACGGAAGAAGATTTATACCGCACTTTTGAAAAAATCGATATTAACCAATTTAGATAATTGTTATGTGGACAACGATTTTATTCATTCTAGCAATAGTCATTGTGGTGGCAATGGCAGTGTATGCGGGTTATTTATTACTCGCATTACAAAAACAGCGCAAAGCCATTGAAAACGCACGTTTTGCACGTGCAAAACGTATTAAAGAAAGTGTCGTAATCATCGCTAAAGCAATGCAAAACGGGGATTGTAACCATTCTGAAGGAGTCATTCGCTTAAAAATGTTGCTTGATCCTTTGGGTCATAAATTGAAAACTTATCAAGCGATGTACCAACTTTATGAAGTCGTTATGGATATGCCAACACACGAAAAACGCCGTGAATTAAAGAAAAATGAGCGTATGCGTTTAGATCTACAACGTGAAAGTGCCGAAGCTGATTTAGAAAAGAAAATATTATTGGAAATCCATCAGCTATTATCTGATATTGAAAAAATTTCGTCTTGAGATTGAAAGGGGGGAAAATGTCCGAAGTTATTTGGGACTTAGCACTAATTCAAAAGTATAACTATTCTGGTCCACGTTATACATCCTATCCAACAGCACTGGAATTTAATGAGAATTATACTAATGTTGATTTTATTCAGGCTGCGCAACGTTATCCTAACCGCCCCCTTTCCCTCTATGTGCATATCCCCTTCTGTCACAAACTTTGCTATTTCTGTGCGTGTAATAAAGTGATTACACGCCACCAACACAAGGCAGATATCTACCTCGATTTCTTAGAAAAAGAAATCGAAATGCGTGCTCCACTCTTTAAAAATCGTATCACAACACAAGTACACTGGGGCGGAGGTACACCAACTTACCTCACAGAAGCACAATCCTCGCGCCTAATGTCAATGTTACATAAACATTTCTCTATTACGCGTAATGCAGAAATTAGTATTGAAATTGACCCACGTGAAATTGAGTTACCAATGCTTGATCACTTACGTCATCTTGGCTTTAACCGAATGAGTATGGGCGTGCAAGATTTCAATAAAGACGTGCAAAAAGCGGTGAATCGTGAGCAAGATGAACAATTCATTGAGGCTTTGTTAAAGCGTGCGAGAGAACTCGGTTTCCAATCCACTAACTTAGATTTGATTTATGGCTTGCCACTGCAAAATGTGGATACCTTCATGTTCACATTGCAAAAAGTGATCGCATTAAACCCTGATCGTTTAAGTGTGTTCAACTATGCACACTTACCAAGCCGTTTTGCAGGACAAGCCAAAATCAAAAATGATCAACTGCCTGCACCGGCGACTAAATTAACAATCTTACAAAAAATGATTGAAACCTTGGGTGATGCTGGCTATTCCTTCATCGGAATGGATCACTTTGCTAAGCCCGACGATGAATTGGCTATCGCCCAACAAAAAGGCGTTTTACATCGCAATTTCCAAGGCTACACCACACAAGAAGAATGTGATTTATTAGGTTTAGGCGTGTCTGCCATTAGCTTATTAGGCGACACTTATGCACAAAATCAAAAAGAGTTAAAACATTATTATGCTGATGTAGACAACTCTGGAATTGCATTACACAAAGGCTTTGTAATGAGCCAAGAAGACTGCTTGCGCCGTGATGTGATTAAACAATTAATTTGTAACTTTAAATTGAATTTTCTACCAATTGAACAACAATATGACATTCAATTTAAAACCCATTTTGCCGAAGACTTAAAATTGCTTGAGCCATTAGCAAAAGACGGTTTATTAGAGATTGGTGAAGATAATATACAAGTATCCGCAAAAGGGCGTTTATTAATTCGCAATATTTGCTTATGTTTTGATACGTATTCAAGAGAGCAAGCAAAACGCCAACAATTCTCACGAATCATCTAAACAGCAACTTGAAAAAACACCGCACTTTGTCTAAAAACAAAGAAAGAACTATTAGGAGAAAAAATATGTCGATAGCAAAAACAGATATTCTTAATGCTTTCCACTACCGCCACGCATGCAAAACTTACGATCCTACGAAAAAAATCAGTGATGAGGATTTTCGTTTTATCTTAGAAACAGGGCGCCTTTCACCAAGCTCTTTCGGCATTGAGCCTTGGAAATTTTTGGTGATTGAAAATCAGAAGATTAAAACAATCATCCGTGATATAGCGTGGGGTGCAAAAGATAAAGTGACGGATTGTAGCCATTTTGTCGTCGTGTTAGTACGTCAACCAAAAACTCTACTTGCTGATAGTGAATATGTGCAACATATGATGCGAGATATCCACCAGCTTCCTGAAGATATACTAAAAATGCGCCAAAATTTCTACCGCACTTTTACTGAACAAGATTTCTCCTTAACACAAGATTCAAAAGCATTCTATAATTGGGCTTGCCGTCAAAGTTATATTGCTATGGCAAATATGCTCACCAGTGCAGCAATGATCGGCGTGGATTCAACCCCAATTGAAGGTTTCCCATTAGAAAAAATGGATAGCATCCTTGCAGAACAGGGGCTTTATGATCCCAATACATATAAGCTGAGCGTAATGATCGCGTTTGGCTATCGCTTAAATGAACCAAAAGCTAAAACACGCCAAGCCTTTGATGATGTGGTGGAATGGGTAAAATAATTATCCCAACCAGATTTAAAATATGAAAAATAGGCGCACTATGCGCCTATTTTTATTTCTGCTAAAAACTAAACTTTGGCTATTTTTTCCCCTTCCCCTATAATGAAATTCAAGCAAACTGAAATAAGGAACGATTATGTACTATATCGGTGTAATGTCTGGCACAAGTTTAGATGGAGTAGATTTGGCGTTAATGGATTTTTCCTATGAGCAGCCACAGCTTATCCATTCTGATTTTTACCCTATGCCACCTGCAATACGAAAACATATTTCAGCATTATGCAATTCGGGCGAAACCACATTGCAAGCCTTAGGCGAATTAGATCATCAGCTTGGTTTGCTCTATACCGACTGCATAAAACAGTTTTTACAAAAATATCAGCTTTCTCCAGAACAGATCACCGCAATTGGTTGCCACGGTCAAACCGTTTGGCATTCACCAAATAGCCAATATCCGTTTACCATGCAAATTGGCGATGCCAACTTAATCGCTGCAAAAACCGGCATCACAACGGTAGCAGACTTCCGCCGTAAAGATATGGCATTTGGTGGACAAGGAGCGCCATTAGTGCCAGCGTTTCATCAAGCACTATTCCTGAAACCCAATCAAGCCACAGTAGTGCTAAATGTAGGTGGTATCAGCAATATTTCTCGTCTTTTACCAGATGAAGAAGTGATTGGTTATGATACTGGTCCCGGCAATACTTTGTTAGATGTATGGATCGAAAAACATCAAGGCAAATCCTATGATAAAAATGCAGAATGGGCAAAATCCGGTAAAGTGAATACTGACTTACTGGCAGATTTACTCGATGAACCGTTCTTTGTGCTTCCCCCACCGAAAAGCACAGGACGAGAATTATTTAACCTAGCTTGGCTTCATAAAAAATTAGAAAAACATACCGCACTTTTACCGCAAGACGTGCAAGCAACTCTTGTAGAACTCACAGCACAAAGCATTGTGGAGCAGCTCAATCTGATTGAAACAGATTTAGAGCGTCACTTATTAGTGTGCGGCGGTGGGGTGAAAAATAGCTTATTAATGGAACGTCTCGCAGCTTTATTACCTCAATGGCAAGTCCAAACCACCAATGACTACGGCTTAGATGCTGACTACGTAGAAGCCGCTGCTTTTGCGTGGCTCGCCCACCAACGCCTCAACAACCTACCAGCCAATTTGCCAAGTGTCACCGGCGCAAAAAGTGCGGTAAGTTTGGGGGCAATTTATCCGAAGGAAAAGAGTGTGTCTATATAAATAGGAGAAAAAGTTCATGCCTAACCTTGAGTTTTGTGAGAAGGAAATATTAAAACAAAAATGTACAGAAGTATTTTCACTTCTTAAAAGACCGAATGAACCATATTCAGTATTTGAAATTGCCTCTGCATTTAGTAGTCAAGCTAATAAGGAAAAAGATAAAAAAATAGCAGAGACGTTAACATTATTAGCAAAAGTAACATCACCAACCCTTCAACCAACTAGCAGAAATGAACCATTCATAGCATCTTGTTCTAACCCATACCCTATTTTCACACCTACATTATTAACAAGTGAAGAACTTGATTCTTTAGCTGATATTCTAGAAGAAATTGAGCAACCTATTTTAAAAGCAAGAATTGCCGATATTTTATGGATATATGCTAAACCTAAGAAAAGAGAACACTGTATTACTGCGATTAAGAGCTACCTTGCAATTGAAGCATCAAATAACTTTTCTTATCTTGATATTTATGACTTATGGGAGCGTGCTAGTTATTTAAGCGTATCTCTAAAAGATCAAACAATATCAGAGGAAATAAAAAATAAACTTGTACTGGAATTTGAAAAGGATTCAATACATTGGGATTTTCATCAATTACGCATTAGCGAAATCGTTTTAAATACAGGATTAGATAATAGTATTCTTCAACAATTAGGAGAAAAACTTTTAAAAATAGCACTTCCAAAATTTGAAAATCCTTTTAATGCAAAAAATGAATACATTTCAGGTGCTAAAAGTATCTTTGAAAAAATACAAAATTCAGAAAAAATTGCGGAATGCGATCACCTCTTAGGAAAATTACACGAAGAACAAGGCGATCTAAATAAATCTCACAGTAACATAACTGCAAATCACAACTATAGGCAAGCTTTACTCTTTTATAGAAAAATCCCCAAAAGATATAGGAATAAATTTTGTATTGATGATACAAAACTAAATAATCTTATAAATCGGATAAATACATCAGCACAATCAATGATTGATGAGTTTACTCTTGTAAAAACACCGGAAATAGATGTTTCTAAACTAAAACAAGTAGCTATTGCACATGTTGCAAATAAAAATGACATATCATTAGCATTAGGATATTTTTCTGGCATCTCGTCTTGTAATTTAAATAATATACTTCAACAAACAGAAGACATAGCTAGAAAAACAATTTTCCAGAATCTTGCCAGCTATTCTTGTTTTTCTAGTGATGGTAGATTAATTCAAGAAATTCAACCTTTGACACAGGAAAACAAAGAGCAAGTTCTTTTTCAAAAAGCTATTCATAATTTCCCGATGCATATAGGATTTGAAGTTATTACATCTATAAAGCCAGCATTTATGCAACTTCAAAATGAATATGCTATATCTAAAGAAATCTTAATTTCTTTATGTAAACACTCCCGCATAGTGCCTGATAACAGGGTCATTTCTGTTGCAGAAGCACTGTTCCAAGGATTTGAATATAATTTTGGTAATGCAATACATTTATTGACACCACAAGTAGAGAATATAGTCAGACAATATCTCAAAAATAATGGTGTAATTACTACCCATACCGATCCGGATGGAAAAGAAAATGAGAGAAGCCTTTCTTCTTTATTAGATGATGAACAATCCAGAAATCTTTTAGGAGACGATCTGTGGTTCGAACTCCAAGCGGTATTTACACATCCCTTAGGTGCTAACCTCAGAAATAAGGTTGCTCATGGTTTGTTGAATGATGAGGATAGTAACTCGTATACTTATATCTATGCTTGGTGGATGGTATTACGAATCATCATTAGAAATATCTAGAGGCTCATATAAAAAGCCGAAAATCGGCTTTTATTGTACTTATTTTCCTATTAAACCAATTTCTTCAGCTGATACAAATATGCCAATGCTTGTTTTGGGCTGAGCTCGTCAGGATCGAGTTTTTCGAGCATTTCCCAAACGGCATTTTTACCATCATCTTCTTCCATTAACGCCAATTCACCTTGTGTTTGATTGAGCTGGCGTAAATCTTGAATACGCTGATCCGCATTTTGTTGTGACAGTTTTTCTAATTGGGCTAATTTTTGTTTTGCTAGCTTAATCACAGATTGTGGCACGCCAGCCAATGCGGCTACCGCCAAACCATAGCTCTTACTTGCTGCACCTTCTTGCACCGAGTGCATAAACGCAATAGTGTCATTATGCTCTAAGGCATCCAAATGCACGTTGGCTGTGCCTGCAAGCTGTTCTGGCAACACAGTCAATTCAAAATAATGGGTGGCGAATAATGTCAGTGAGCGTAACTTTTTGGCTAACCATTCCGCACAGGCCCAAGCTAACGATAAGCCGTCATAAGTAGAGGTGCCTCGACCAATCTCATCAATCAACACTAAACTATTTGCTGTTGCTTGGTGCAAAATATTCGCCATTTCGGTCATTTCCACCATAAAGGTTGAGCGACCAGAAGCCAGATCATCTGACGCACCAATACGGGTAAAAATGCGATCGATTGGACCGATCACCGCACTTTCTGCCGGCACAAAACTGCCCATATATGCCATTAATGTGATCAATGCAGTTTGGCGCATATAAGTACTTTTACCCCCCATATTTGGACCAGTAATAATCAACAAATGGCGCTGTGGGGTGAGATGCACAGGATTGGCGATAAACGGCTCTTTCAATACTTGCTCAACCACAGGATGGCGACCGTTTTGAATATTCACACCAATCTCATCGCTAAATTGTGGTGCAACATAATTCAGTGTTTCTGCACGCTCTGCTAAGTTGGTCAACACGTCCAGTTCCGCTAAGGTCAAGCTTGCCAGTTGTAATGCGCCCAAGTGCGGTAATAATTCGTCAAAAATTTCTTCGTAAAGTTGTTTTTCTAATGCTAACGCTGCACCTTTAGCCTTCAACACTTTATCTTCATAGGTTTTTAGTTCAGGAATAATATAGCGTTCCGCATTCTTTAACGTTTGACGGCGAACATAATGCATTGGTGCTTTGTGTGCTTGCCCTTGACTGATTTGAATATAATATCCGTGCACTGCATTAAATCCGATTTTTAGAGTATCAATGCCTGTACTTTCACGCTCGCGGCGTTCTAAATCTTCCAAATAACGAGTTGCACCGTCAGACAAACTACGCCATTCATCAAGCTCGGCATTATACCCTTCTGCAATCACGCCACCATCACGAATAAGCATTGGCGGGTTATCAATTAATGCACGTTGCAATAAATCTAATTGTGCCGAAAATTCACCAATTGGCTGTAAAAGTGCGGTTAAATTTGGCGAAGTTTGATTTTCTAGGATTTGGCGAATCGACGGCAGTTGTGCCAATGCGGTACGCAAACGGGTTAAATCACGTGGGCGTGCAGAACGTAATGCAACGCGCGCAAGAATACGCTCCATATCACCAATTTGATTCAAGTAAGGTTGTAATTGAGCGACTAAATCCTGCTCTAACAATGCGCCGATAATATGCTGACGTTGCAACAATTTTCTGCGATCACGAATAGGTTGATGAATCCAGCGTTTTAACAAACGGCTACCCATTGCAGTCACGCATTTATCTAGTACAGAAGAGAGTGTATTTTCTGTTCCACCCGCTAAATTTTGAGTTAACTCCAAATTACGACGAGTCGCTGCATCTAATTGAATATTTTCAGAATTTTGTAATAAAGTAATGCTTTGGATATGCGGTAATGCGGTGCGTTGCGTGTCTTTCGCATATTGCAATAAACAGCCTGCGGCACATAAACCTAAAATGGCTTTTTCGACCCCAAAACCACGTAAATCTTTGGTATTAAATTGGCGGTTAAGTAACTGAATTGCTGTGCCTAATTCAAACTCCCAAATTGGGCGACGGCGTAATCCTTTCAAATGTTCAATCGCTGCAAAATCTGCAAGCTCTTCACAATACAAAATTTCTACCGGTGAAATACGTTGCAATTCTGCTTGCAAGCTTGCACGATCTTCAGGTTCGCTAATTTGGAAACTCCCTGAGCTAATATCCAAAATCGCTAAACCAAAACGCGATTTTTCTTGATACAGTGCAGCGATTAAGTTGTCTTGCCGTTCTGGTAATAAACTTTCATCACTGACTGTCCCCGGGGTCACAATACGCACCACTTGACGTTCAACAGGCCCTTTAGAAGTTGCAGGATCACCTATTTGCTCACAAATCGCCACTGACTCACCGAGCTGGACTAACTTTGCCAAATAGCCTTCAACAGCGTGATAAGGCACACCCGCCATTGGAATAGGTTGCCCCGCAGAATGCCCACGTTTAGTCAATGAAATATCTAGCAATGCTGCCGCTTTCTTCGCATCATCATAAAAAAGCTCATAGAAATCCCCCATTCGATAAAATAACAAAATATCGGGATTTTCCGCTTTGAGAGCTAAATATTGTCTCATCATTGGCGTGTGCAAGTCTAAGTTATCCATTCCAATTCTCTATAAATTTGTAACAAAAGTGCGGTCTATTTTCGCATAAAATCACAGGACACCATATAGCTTTATACAAAGATCAAATGCCGTCACGCCAATTCTTACGCAATTAAAATTTTCATTTTGGAACAAATTTCACAAATTTTGTAAAAATGACTTGATACTGTTTATTCATACAGTTATTATACACCCAAATTTCTGGTAATGATTTTTTATTGAGGATTCAAAAATGGCAACTAAAGAAGAAAAAAATAAAGCGCTCGCCGCAGCACTTGGTCAAATTGAAAAACAATTTGGTAAAGGCTCAATCATGAAATTAGGCGATACCCAAGCATTAGACGTTGAAGCTGTGTCAACAGGCTCACTTAGCTTAGACGTTGCATTAGGTATCGGCGGTTTACCAATGGGTCGTATTGTTGAAATCTTCGGACCAGAATCTTCAGGTAAAACCACATTAACATTATCTGTTATCGCACAAGCGCAAAAAGAAGGTAAAACCTGCGCATTTATCGATGCTGAACACGCATTAGATCCAATTTATGCGGCAAAATTAGGTGTAAATGTGAACGAGCTTTTAGTTTCACAACCAGATAATGGTGAGCAAGCATTAGAAATCTGTGACGCATTAGTGCGTTCAGGTGCTGTTGATGTGATCATTGTTGACTCGGTTGCTGCATTAACACCAAAAGCAGAAATTGAAGGTGAAATGGGCGACTCACACATGGGTTTACAAGCACGTTTAATGTCACAAGCATTACGTAAATTGACTGGTCAAATTAAAAATTCAAACTGCTTAGTTGTCTTTATCAACCAAATTCGTATGAAGATTGGTGTGATGTTTGGTAACCCAGAAACCACAACAGGTGGTAATGCGTTAAAATTCTATGCATCTGTACGTTTAGATATTCGCCGCACTGGCGCAATCAAAGATGGTGAAGAAGTGATTGGTAACGAAACTCGCGTAAAAGTTGTGAAAAACAAAGTGGCTGCGCCATTCCGCCAAGTGGATTTCCAAATTCTTTACGGTCAAGGTATCTCAAAAACAGGTGAACTCATTGAGTTAGGTGTGAAACACAAATTAGTAGATAAATCTGGTGCTTGGTATGCTTACAATGGCGAGAAAATCGGTCAAGGCAAAGCAAATGCAATGAAATGGTTAGAAGAACACCCAGAAGAAGCATTAGCATTAGAAACTAAGTTACGTAATGAATTATTAGCGAATCCAGAGAAAGTCCTCGCTGCTGATATTGCTGAACAAAATGAAGCAGATATGGATTTGGATTCAGATTATTAATCCCTTAGTATCCTCAATATGCCAAAAAGTGCGGTGATTATTTTAAATAATTTCACCGCACTTTTTTCATTAAAATACATAAATAGAAACTGATAAAAGGTGCTTATATTATGTCTTCACAAGCATTAAATTATGTAATGAGTTTATTAGCCCGACGAGAATATAGTGAATTTGAAATCCGCTGCAAAATGCAAGAAAAGCAATTTTCTGAACAAGAAATTGATGACACGCTTGCCTTTTGCCAACAGAAGAATTGGCAAAACGATCGTCGTTTCACGGAAAACTATCTGACATTTAAAGCACAGCGAGGATATGGACTAGCTAGAATCAAACAAGAATTGCAGAAAATCAAAGGCATTTCTTCTGAGGTCATTTATGATGTATTGCAAGAAATGGAGGTGAATTGGGAAGATAAAGCACTATCTGTATTACGTAAAAAATTCCCTAATTATCCAGAAATTAATGACTTAAAGTTAAAGCAGAAAGTGTGGCGTTATATGCTGTCGCACGGATTTAAACCCGATGAATTTTCCCATTATATTGGCAATCATCAATCTGATGAAATATATTAAGCAAATAAAAAGGGCGCTTAATTAGTTTAAGTGCCCTTTTCAATTATGATTTTATCAATTATTTATTTTCTAAAAGTGCGGTCGTACTTGCATCAGTTTGCACATTTGTTAATGCCGTCACTGCCATTGTTGCTTTAACACTCTCTTCTCTCACTTGCTGTGCTAATGTATGCTCACCTACCTGCTCAAACACATAAGCAGCCATATTCACGTCGTATGGCTCAAGTTCACTTTTACAAGTGATCACATTCTTGAAAGCTTCACTTGCTTGGTTAAACTCGTTATTACGTACATATAAATAACCTAACGCACGATTGATACAGCACTGAACACTCACATCAGCTTTTTTCGCACGTTTTTCAATAAGCTTAATTAACTTACTATTATCCATTGGTTGTAAACGGTTAATTTGCACACACAGTGATTTAGTATCAACCGTATTTTCTTCTACTTTTTTCCAAGTATCGACTGTCAATTCATAGGCTGATTCATGATCGTTACAATCAATTAAACGTTGGATTAATGCAATTCTCACTGCCACATCATTACGGCGTTTACGAGGTTGCTCTTTCCACCAAGCTAATAAGCCGTCTACGCCTTCTTCATTCATTTTCTCATCTAGCAAACCTTCTTCAACCTGTGTTTTTAAAGTAAGAAATTCACTTGGTGAATATAAGCTAGAATTTTCGATTTGATCTAGAATATTATCTAGAGCAAGATAGGCCTTTGATTTTAAATAAATCTCTACCGCAAGTTTCAGTACTTCTTTATTACGGTGAGTCATCACTAACAAGCTATCTACTGAACTACGTGCAGCTGGTAATTTACCTTGCTGCAATAAAATGCGAGTTCTTGCTAATTCAACCATCAAGTTATCAGAACCTGCAAGTTCAGTCGCTTGAATTAAATAGCGGTTTGCATTGAAGTCATCACCACGTTGTTGAGCAGCTTCTGCTGCTTTAATAAAGTTAAGTATAGGTTCCTCTGCGTGTTTTGCATTTTTACCAATTAACTTTTCTGCTTTTGAATAATCACCTTCATCCATACGCATTAAACCTTCTAGGGTTTGTTTTTGCGCTTTTTCACGTTTACGACGAGAGAACCAAGTGTAAGTATTATTGCTTAATCGACAGAAACGGGTTACAACCCACTCAATGCCATAAATTACTGCCATAATCACAACAAAGAAAATGACTAATGTGGTGATAGACATTTCGATGCTGTATTTGCTGGTTTCAATAAGCACATAGCCTTGTTTACCAGCTAAGTAAGGACCTGCAATTAAGCCAGCTAACAATACCAGCATTAAAAATAGCACTCTAAACATAATCTATTTCCTCTACTGTTGTGGTTCAGCTTGTGTTGGAGGGACTGTTTCTTCCATTTTTTCCACCACATTTTCAGCTTTGCTGTCAGGCTTAACTTCAGATAAGGATTTGTCCACAGAGATCTCAACTTTTTGTAATTCTTGAGGTTCTCTATTTAGCAATTTATCTAACACATTTAAGCTCGATAATTGGTTTGGCACATTAACGTAAATCGATTGTTCTGCCAATTCATCTACACTCTTCAAGAAGTTTTGTGCCACTTCAGTATTTGTATCAAAATAGCTTCTTACCCAAGATGCCACTGTTTCAAGTGAGTGTTTATAAAGCTCATCCTGTTGACGAGGTACTGCCATAATAGCAATTTGTAAACGTAAACGGATATTTTCACGTAAGTAAATATCTTGATTTGGTGCCAATAATACTTTGTCATTCGCATTTCTTGGTGTGATTCGAATAAAGTGATTTAGGAATGAAGTTGCGCTTTTTTCTGCATTTTCTTTCCAATCTTCAATTGAATCACTTAATTGTGTTGAAGTGTTTTGTGACTCACCAAAATTCACATCAAGCACATCCATTTCATCTAACATTGTCGTAAGTTGTGATAAACGTTGCATAATCGCATTTTGATCCACATTGTTCACTTCGAGCAATTGTTTTAAATCTCCATTCAATGCCGTTCTTGCACTAATCACACGAGGATCTGATACTTTCGTCAATACTTCATCTGCGACTTTTAATAAGGAAATACTAGTATCAACATCATTATCAATCACTAATTTACGCAAAGCATTATTCAAAAGGAAATCAGCTTCTGATAATAACCAGTCATTTGGTTGTTCTTCTTTCGAAGCTGTATTTAAACGATTGATTTGTGTTTGTAATGCAGAAATAGCTTGATCTTTAATCGTCAATTCACTTTGTAACTGCGCTAATTTTTCTACCGACGCAGATGATGTTGCGACTAACTGTTCAATCTGCTGACGTTCTTTATCGAAGGAAGGAAAATCAACGGGCTGGGCAAGAACTTGTTGTGCAACTTTACTTTCAAGTGCGGTCAATTTTTGCTGCATTTTATCTACTTGCTGCTGACCAAAATAATAACCCGCACCACCAAGACCTAATGCAATCAACAACGCCAATAGTGCTAAGCCTGTACCACCTTTTTTAACCACGACCGTTTCTCTCACTTCTGGTTGTTTAATTTCAGGTTGCTTCATTTCTGGCTCGGCTTTCATTTTCTGTGTTTCGATTTCCACTTTGTGACTTTTCACTTTATGATGCTCTGCTGTAGTTTCTGTTTTAGAAGATCGTTTCTTTACTTCACTTTCTGCAGGTTTCACCATTTCTTGTGCCTCTGCTTTAATCTCCACAACATCAGCATCATTCTTTGGTACTTCATTGGTTTCAGAAGATGTTATTTTATGTTCAGCCATAGTAATACCTATTTCCCTTTATGATGATTTAGAGTTCTGTATAAATCAATTAGTGCTTAATAAAGTTTGCAATAAGCTATGATTATCCGCCTTTGGCGAAATCACAATATTTGTCCAACCTTGCGCCATCGCTAAATTGGCAATTCGTCTGCTAATTGTAATAAGTTGACAATTTTTCAACCAATTATGTTCATTTTCTGGAACAAAATCCATAAGATACTGCAAAATTTCTGCACTTGTCACGACAATCCTGTTAATCCCAGCACGTTTACAAATACTAATTTGCTCTGCGTTATTATAATCTATAGGTATGCGTTGATAACATTCCACAATTTCAACTTTTGCACCACGTAATTCGGCTTGTTCTGCAAAAAACTCTCGCCCACCATTTCCACGCAAAATTAATATCGTTTTATCTGCTAGCTGTTGCATTACAGGGAGGTTCAACAATCCTTCGCTAGTCTCTTGCTGATTTGGATAAAACACTGGCCGTTCTATCTGAGCAGTAAAAGACTCCGCACTGCGTTGCCCAACTGCGAAATAATTTAAATCCTGACGCCAAGAAAATCCTGTATGCCTCAAGGTTTGAACTGCAAATGTCACCGCATGCGGTGAAACCGCAAAAACATAATCGCCTACTTTTAATTGAGACAACTTATTTGGCAAATCATTTAACTCTCTGCCTGATTCAATAGTAAATAATGGCAAATGAATAGCAAAAACACCTGACTGTATCAGCATTTCAACTAGTTGTTTTCCTCGTTCGTCGGGACGTGTGATTAACACTGCCATTATTTTAATTCCTTTAATTTTTAGCTGAATATAATACCTTTAGAATGTTGCCTGCACCTTGCTGTAACAACATTTCAGCTACTTGAATACCTAAATTTTCCGCGTTTTTAACCGCACTTTTTGCTTCTGCACGAAGAATTGCGGAACCATCGAGTGCCCCTACTAATCCGCGCAAATAAATCTGATCATTTTCAATAATCGCATAACCTGCGATTGGCACTTGGCAACCGCCTTGTAAATGCGTATTCATCGCACGCTCAGCCAATACACAGTCAGTAGTTTCAATATCAGCTAACGGAGCAAGTAATTGTTGTACTCGACTGTCATTTTTACGACACTCGATCCCCACTGCGCCTTGTCCTGCTGCTGGCAACATATCTTGAATATCAATAAATGATGCAATACGTTCAGTAAGCCCTAAACGAATTAAACCGGCAGCCGCC
Source organism: Pasteurella dagmatis (assembly GCF_900186835.1). Classification (NCBI taxonomy): domain Bacteria; kingdom Pseudomonadati; phylum Pseudomonadota; class Gammaproteobacteria; order Pasteurellales; family Pasteurellaceae; genus Pasteurella; species Pasteurella dagmatis. Next base: position 2,112,476 of record NZ_LT906448.1, on the reverse strand, counting down.
AAAATAATCGCATCATAATCACCACAATCTAATTTACTTAGACGAGTGCCAACATTACCTCGTAATGATTCAATTTTTAGGTCTGGACGAAGTTGCTTTAATTGACACTGACGGCGCAAGCTGGATGTACCGACAATAGCACCTTGAGGAAGCTCCTCTAAAGTGCGGTAAGTATTTGAAACCAAAGCATCATGCGGATCTTCACGTGGACAGATTACACTTAATCCAAGCCCTTCTGGGAATTGCATTGGCACATCTTTCATTGAATGGACCGCAATATCCGCTTCGCCACTTAATAAAGCAATTTCAAGCTCTTTAACAAATAATCCTTTACCACCAATTTTGGCTAATGGTGTATCTAAAATAACGTCGCCTTTTGTCACCATAGGGACTAAAACCACGTTTAAATCTGGGTAAAAACTCTCTAAACGTTGTTTCACATAATTCGCTTGCCACAACGCAAGTGGGCTTTGGCGAGTCGCAATTTTCAACGTATTATTTGTCATAAATGTATTCATTTTTCATAAAATAATCCTTCGTTATCCTACCATTGTTCACCCAAAATGTCAGTTTCCATTTAATTTTTTTGCTTTCATACAGGGCAAATGTTAGAGTAATTGAGAAAACACACTGCATTATAAAATTGTAGGGGATGACTTGAATTACGATCTCTTTAGTGCGAAAAAACAAGTTGAATATTTAGATAATTTACGCCTCAAACGTGCATTATTAGATACTTCTAATGAATTTAAACACGTATTTCAACTGATCACGTTGTTATTACACGCCAACCATCCTAATTTACCAGGCTATACTTCTGATTCGCCTGCAGGGATCGTCGATTTTAAACTCACTGCTTACCAAAAAAATTACTTGCGCGAAAACCTACCAAATATCAATTTAGCGCAAGATACTATTTCTTCATTTTCGTACCGCACTTCGAATGCCATTTTAGGTGTGTATGTAATGGGTAGCATTGCCTCAATCTCACAAACTGCTTTATCTGATCTGGACATTTGGGTTTGCCATCGTGAAGATTTAAGCCTAGAAGAAAAAGCTGCCCTGCAACGAAAAGCCGATTTTTTACAAAAATGGGCTGGCCAATTTCATATTGAGCTCAACCTTTATCTTATTGATCAACAGCGTTTCCGCTGTTTTCGTTATGCTGAGCCATTAACTGCAGAAAATTGTGGATCAGCACAATATATGTTGTTGCTTGATGAGTTTTATCGTTCAGCGATTCGTTTAGCAGGTAAACCCCTTCTTTGGCAGCATTTACTAGTACAAAATGAAATACATTATGAAAGCGAAGTCGAGCGCTTGGTTGCCAATCAAGAAATTAATTTGGATGATTGGGTTGATTTCGGTGGTTTAGGGTCATTTTCAGCTAACGAATATTTCGGTGCAAGCTTGTGGCAACTTTACAAAGGAATTGATGCGCCTTATAAGTCAGTGATTAAGATCTTATCTCTGGAAACCTATTCTTCTGAATATCCAAATACTTATTTGATAGCACGTGAATTCAAAGAGCAGTTATTGACTGGAAAAGTCAATCCATCCCACCAATTTGACCCTTACTTAGCAATGCTTGAGCGTGCAACACGTTATCTTCAACAAAATAATGAATTAAAACGCTTGGGTTTTGTTCGTCGTAGTGTTTATTTAAAAGCCACTGAAGGCATTAATTGGGAAGATGAAAATAGTCGCAATAACTGGCGTGTTGCTTACTTACAAAAGCTAGTGAAAGAATGGCAATGGTCTGACAGTTTAATTGAAGAACTTAATCAACGCCCTCAATGGAAAATCAAATACGTCAAAAAGTCGCATAATAGCTTAGTTAAATTCTTAATGCTGAGTTATCGTAATTTAGTAAATTTTGCTCGTAAACATAAAGTAAATTCTAGCATTATGCCGCAAGATATTACGGTGCTTACTCGCAAACTTTATACTGCATTTGAAGAACTACCAGGCAAGATTACCTTATTAAACCCGCAGATTGCCTTAGACTTATCGGAAAAGAACTTGCTGTTTTTTGAAGTAAAAAACAACAAATCCTTTAAAGATGGTTGGTATGTAGTGAATCATACGCCAAATCTGGATGGTCTATCACAAAAGCGTTACACAGAGCACAGTACCAGCTTAAATAAATTAGTCGCTTGGACTTACTTCAATCGTTTATTAACGGCTAATACACATATTAATATTATTAGTGATAATGTTTCACTCAATACCTTGCGGAACTTTGTTACCGATTTACGTTTATCTTTTCCAACTACAATACCTTCCGCCACTAATGAAAACCTAAGTAATACTTGCGAGATTAGCAACCTAATAGTCGCAATTAACTTGACCGTTGATCCAACGAAAAACCTTACACAAGCCAAAGAAAAAATTCATGCTAGTGATCTCTTCAGCTTTGGTCCTAAAGAAGAAAGCTTAGTTGGCAGTATTGATATTACTTATCGTAACCTTTGGAATGAGATCCGCACCCTACATTTTGAAGGACCTAACGCTATCTTATTAGCTTTAAAAGTACTTTCTAATAAAATTCACCGTGGAGCACCTTCCCCAAAATCAGTGGAGGTCTTCTGTTATAGCTATCGTTATCGACGGACATTACGCAATATTGTCACGGCATTAATTAACCGTTGTATAAGCATTCAAATTGGCGCTACACAACCACCAAAAAATAACTTATTACGTGTTGCAGGTAAAAACTGGCAATTTTTCTTTGAAGAACGTGGCATTAGCTTACAAGAGTTGAGTGAAGATAATTTAGTAGAAAATTCAGAATTTGATACCGCACTTCAACATGAAATAGAAGAAAAAGAAATTATAACTTGGGCACAAGCACGATCTTATCCACCTGAAATGGACAACTTTGCGAGCGAAGGTTTTTTACAATTCTTTTTTGAAGATAACCCTGATAATTCCTTTAATGTTTATATTTTAGATGAAGCTAATCGAATTGAAATTTATCGTAACTGCGATGGTTCAAAAGAGCAAAAGATAAAAGAGATAAATCATATTTATCAATCTTCAAGCTTGGATGAAAATAATAATCCGTATAAAATTGTGCAGCGTGATTTTAACTATCCACAGTTTTATCAATTATTATCACAAGAGAATGGGGTTAAAATAGTGCCATTCCATAGTCGATTGGCGATGTCATAGTCATATTGGGGGTTATATGTCAGAAAAAATGAAAGTATTGATTATCGATGATCATCCATTGATGCGTCGAGGAATCAAACAATTAATTGAATTAGACGAAAGTTTTAGTGTTGTAGGAGATGCGGGTAATGGCAGTGAAGGCATCAATCTCGCATTACAGACTCAACCTGATTTAATTATTCTTGATCTAAATATGAAAGGCTTATCAGGATTAGATACATTAAAAGCACTACGTTCAGAAGGTATTGATGCTCGTATTTTAATCCTCACTGTATCTGATTCAAAAAACGATATTTTTACCTTAATTGATGCAGGTGCTGATGGTTATCTATTAAAAGATACAGAACCAGACACTTTATTAGGTCAAATTAAACGTATTTCACAAGGTGAAGTAATCTTAAGTGACTCAATTAAGAATGCTTTAATTGAACGACAATCTGCTACCGATCCAATTTATTCATTAACAGATCGAGAAATGGATGTACTACGCTTAATTGCTACGGGCTTATCAAATAAACAAATTGCAGGGCAGCTGTTTATTTCAGAAGAAACCGTCAAAGTCCACATTCGTAATTTACTACGCAAATTAAACGTACATTCACGTGTTGCTGCGACAGTGCTTTATTTCGAACACAAAAATCTGTAAGTTCGTTTCAATATTTTAATAAGCCAAGTATACTTTCTTGGCTTTTTTTCATTTGTAAATTAATAAAAATTTCCCAAAAATGACCGCACTTTACATTGCCAATTTAGTTGATTAAAAGGTACACTAAAGAAATTTTCTATTTGGGGAATCTATGAAATTATTTCGCAATAAAGTGGCATTATCCATTGCCAATATGCTCATAATTAGCACTCTATTTGTCAGTGCTACCTCGTTTGCTCAAGTAAAAACCGAAGTTATCGGTATCAAAAATTCAACTCTCAAAGAGAATGTGACCATCTATATTAATCTAATTGATGAATATGATGCAGATGGATCTGATAGACATAAAGAGCTAGTCGAAGATGCGATTAACAAAGGGCTAAGGGCCTACGGCTATTACCACAGCACAGTAGCATTTCAACTGAAACAGTTACCAAATAAAAAAGATGATATTCCCGCTCACCTTTTGCTAGCAACCGTGGATATTGGTGAACCAGTTAAAATTGCTGCAACCGATGTACTAATTGAAGGCGATGCAAAAAATGATACTGAATTTAATAAATTCAAAAACAACGTTCCCGCAAAAGGTACTATCGTCAATCACGAAACTTACGATAATTATAAAGATAGCCTACAAAAAATAGCGTTAAGTCGAGGTTATTTTGACGCAGACTTTACCCGTTCTCGCCTTGAAATTATGCCCTCTAAGTACCAAGCCTGGTGGCGTCTAACCTATGATAGTGGTGAGCGTTATCATATAGGTGAAATTACCTTCGAGAACTCACAAATACGCGAAGATTATTTGCGCAACATGTCAAATGTGAAATCTGGCGATCCTTATTTAATCAATGACTTGTCTAAGCTCACCAATAATTACACTTCCTCAAACTGGTTTAGTTCAGTATTGTTACAACCTGAATTAGATGATGACAATAAGCTTGTTAATGTGAATGTAATGCTCCGTCCACGTAAAAAAAATAGCATGGAAGTGGGTATCGGCTGGGCATCGGATGTAGGGCCTCGCTTACAGCTAGGTTGGAACAAACCTTGGATCAATAATCGTGGTCATAGCTTCCGCACTAACCTTTATGTATCAGCACCAAAACAATCTTTGGAAGCGACCTATAAAATGCCCTTGTTGAAAAATCCGTTAAATTATTATTATGAAATGTCTACGGGTTTTGAAAATGAAAAGATCAATGATACCAATACATTTGCCTCAACATTTGCAGCATTACGTTATTGGAATCATGCGGCTGGTTGGCAACATTCACTGGGCTTACGTGTGCGTTATGATTCTTTCACCCAAGCGAATGTAAAAGATAAAACCTTATTAGTTTATCCAACCGCATCCTTACGTCGCACTCGCTTACAGGGAGGCTTGTTCCCAACTTGGGGAGATCGTCAAAATATCACTGTTGATTTTGGCCGTACTTGGTGGCTATCTGATGTAGACTTTTTCAAAGTACAAGCCTCTAGCCTTTGGGTCAGAACCTATGCACAAAACCACCGCATTGTGACTCGCTTAGAACTCGGTTGGTTACATACAAAAGATATTCAACGTATTCCACCAGCAATTCGTTTCTTTGCAGGAGGGGATCGTAGTGTACGTGGTTATGGCTATAAGAAAATTTCACCGAAAAATGCTCAAGGTAAATTAATTGGTGCCTCACGCTTACTCACCGGTAGCTTTGAATATCAATACCAAGTCTATCCAGACTGGTGGTTAGCTACTTTTGGTGACACTGGCTTAGCGGCAAATACCTTCAAACGTGAAGAACTCCGTTATGGCGCAGGAATGGGCGTGCGTTGGGCATCGCCTGTGGGCGCAATTAAATTTGATATCGCAACCCCAATTCGAGATAAAGACAACAGCAAAAACATCCATTTCTACATTGGGCTGGGTGCAGAACTTTAATCCTATGGATACTTAAGAATGACAGATAAAACAGAAAATACTGAAACCAATGAAACACAACCGACTGCAAAGCCGAAAAAACGCAGATGGTGTCGCATTTTACTCTGTGTAAGTGCGGTCATGTTTTTACCTATTTTCGCACTTGTCATTGCGTTAAGCACTAGCGCTGGACAACGCAATCTGATCGAACTTGCGGATAAATACCTTGATAATCTGGCTATTGCAAAAGTCAGTGGTAGCTTACAAGAAGGTTTAGTGCTGGATAAGCTACAAATCACTTCTCAAGGTGTCACCACCAACGTTGAGCAAGTTCGCCTACGAATGGGGCTGAATTGTTTATTGCGTTTGCATATTTGTATCCAAGATATCACTGTCAAACAACCCCATATTCAAGTAGATACGGCGCTTTTACCACCAAGCAAAGCGAAAAAAGAACGCAATCAGCCAATGCAGCGCATTACATTGCCAATGTCCGTGGAAGTGGAAAATATTCTCATTGAGCAGGCAAAAGTACAAATCGATGAAAACAACATTGATTTGGCTCGCTTTCAAAGTGCGGTTAGTTTAAACAATGAAACGGGATTAACCATTCAGCCGACCAACATTGATGAATTGCTCATTGCAATGAAAGCCAAAGCCACAATTGAAAAGGCTGAAAAGAACCAAGCTGAACTAGCTACTGCACAAACTGCAACGGATAAAGTCAAAGAAAAAGTGGCAGACAAGGTAGTGGAAAAAGTTGGTGAACAAGTTGAAAAAGCCATAGGTGAAGAGATTGTTCACAACCAAGCTGATCAAAAAGCTGCTGATGAAAAAGCGGAAAAAACAAAATCACCAATCGACTGGGACAAACTTGCTGAAATCCTTTCGCAACCTTTGTTAGCGGATCTACCGCAAGTCGAATTACCGTTCGATATTCATTTACCAAATATTCAAGGCAACCAATGGCAATATCAACACATTGCTGAAAAACCTGAAAATAATCAACTAATTGAAATCTCAAACGTGCAATTACAAGCCGATGCTACTGGCGATAAAGTGCAATTAACCACGATTGCGTTAGAAAGCAGTGCGGGACAAATTCACGGGCAAGGTCAACTACAATTAAGTGGTGATTATCCAATTCAATTAGATTTGCAATCTCAATTGGTAAAACAACAGCTCGGTGCAAGCTTCACACTGCCTAAAACGGATGCAAAAATTCAAATTTCAGGAAATTTGTTAAAACAGACCGCACTTTCCTTGCAAACCAACGGCATTGTCAATGCATCGTTAACTGGACAAGTGGAATTACACGAACCGAAAACGCCTTTTCAGTTAAATCTTGATATAAAAGATTTCAAATACCCATGGGATGATTCGCAAAGAAATATTCTCACAGTACCAGCAGCCGATCTAGCTTTAAGCGGTAACCTACTGAACTACAAAATGATACTGACTGCGCAAGCAGAAGGAATGGATATTCCAAAAACCAAACTGGCACTTGATGCGACGGGTGAATTAACCGATCTCACTATTAATCAATTGCGTGTAGATGCGTTGCAAGGCACTGCAACAATGCAAGGTAAATTAGGCTGGCGTAATGGCGTGCAGTGGTACAGCGATTTACAGCTCGCCAAGCTCAATTTAAGTGAATATGTGCCCACTGTTTTATCAGGTTCTGTATTTTCAACAGGTTTAATCAACCAAGATAAGTGGTTGATTGATGTTCCAGATCTGGATTTACAAGGCTCGCTTTCAAACCGCCCACTTGCATTAAAAGGTAAATTAAGTTTTGGTGCAGAACAAGGCATTCGTGACTTATTAGTAAAGCTACCTGAGTTATTAATCACTTATGGTGACAATAAAATTAACGCACATGGTTTCTTAGGCGAAAAATCCGATTTAAAACTTGATATAAATGCACCAAATCTACAAGGCTTATTACCAACATTGATGGGTAATATCAAAGCTCAAATGCACATCTCTGGAAATTTAATTCAACCTAGAGTATCTCTTGATTTAACGGGTAAACAAATTAAGTTCAAGGAATTAAACCTTTATAACTTACAAGCAAAAGGCGATATCAATATTGCTCAAGGTTCCAAAGGCCAACTTGATCTACAACTAGACGGACTTAATTACAGTGATATAAAAATAAATAGCGCCAAATTAGCGGTACAAGGCGATGAAAAACAGCATCAACTCATCTTAACTTCACAAGGTGACCCTGTGGGGGCAAAACTGAATATTAATGGGAGTTTTGACCGCACTTCACAAAATTGGAGAGGTAATATCAGTCAAATTAATATCCAATCCCCTGTTGGTAGTTGGCAAACCAATCAAGCGGTTAACATCAACTATGATCACAAAAATACAATAGCCAATATCCACGCACATTGTTGGCAAAATTCTAATATTGAATTGTGCTTCCCACAAAATTTCCAAGCGGGAAAATCAGGAGAAGTGCCGTTTAACATTAAAAAATTCGACTTAGCATTAGTTAATCAACTGACTGAACAAAATATGCTAAAAGGTCAGCTAACAAGCGAAGGAAAAATTGCTTGGTTTTCAGATAAAGCACCTCAACTGAATGTAGCGGTGAATGGTCAAAATCTTGAATTTAGCCAAAAAATTGATCGCCGTTCCTTTAACTTAGATATTCTAAAATTACAGCTCAATGCCAATTTACACAACAATAATCTTGCTCTAACTTCCGAATTAAACGTACAAGATGAAGGGAAAATGACCGCGCAAGTTGATATTAAAGATCTGGCTAAAGCTCGTCAGTTAGGTGGTGCTTTTGTTATTCATCACTTAAATTTAGATATATTTAACCAAATTTTACCATTAAAAGACAATATCGGCGGTAAAGTTACAGCCAATATTAAATTTGGTGGCAACCTCAATTCACCTGACTTGAATGGTAGTTTCAATATTCAACGTATTCGTGCAACAATGGCAGCGTTACCATTTGACATTAACGACGGTCAACTAAACCTGAACTTCCGTGGCCACGACTCTACTTTGCAAGGTTACATTAAAACAGCTGATAGCCAACTTGATATGACTGGAAATGCAAGCTGGAAGACAATGGATAAATGGACTAGTACATTACATATCAAAGCTGACCAATTTAAAGTTGATATCCCATCCATCGCTAGATTACGAGTCAGCCCTGATATTTATATTAATGCAAATCCGAAACGTCTAGAACTTTCAGGTAATGTGGATATCCCTTGGGCACGTATTGCCATTGAAGAATTACCAGCAAGTGCAGTTGAAGTAAGTAAAGATGAAGTTATTTTAGATGGTAAAACGACCAATAAGAAATTACCGAAATTACCAGCTAAAACCAAATCAGGTATGGAAATTGTATCGAACCTTACTATCAACATTGGTAAAGATGTACACCTTGATGCTTATGGTTTAACCAGTAATTTGAATGGGTTACTTTCAGTACGCCAAGACAAAGGCAACCTTGGTTTATACGGTCAAATTAACTTAACCAATGGTCGCTATGCTTCATTTGGTCAGGATTTGTTAATTCGCAAAGGTTTAATTAGTTTCTCTGGTTTACCATCACAGCCCATGTTAAATATTGAAGCGATTCGTAACCCTGAGTCAATGGAAACCTCGGGGATTATTGCTGGAGTGAAAGTGGTTGGTTTAGCAGAAAGCCCCGAAGTAAAAGTATTTTCTGAACCAGGAATGTCACAAGACCAAGCATTATCTTATATTCTTACTGGCCGCTCATTAGAAAATAGCGGGGAAGGTGGTTCTGGTGGTTCAATCGGTGCTGCATTACTTGGCTTAGGCTTAGCGAAAAGCGGCAAAGTGGTTGGAGGTATTGGACAGGCCTTTGGCATTCAAGATCTTAACTTAGGTACCCAAGGAGTGGGGGATGCATCTAAAGTTGTTGTAAGTGGTAGCATTACTCCACGCTTACAAGTGAAATACGGTGTAGGTTTATTTGATGGATTAGCAGAATTTACTGTTCGTTATCGTTTATTACCAAAACTTTATCTACAATCTGTTTCTGGTGTGACACAAGCAGTAGATCTGCTCTATCAGTTTGAATTTTAGGTGAATTATGAACAATGAAATTTTGATGGAAAAAATGACCGTACTGACGTCACATCGACATGATGTACGAGAAATTGCAGCTATCGATCTCGGTTCGAATAGCTTTCACATGATTGTGGCACGCATTGTCAATGGTTCAATCCAAATTCTCTCTCGTCTTAAGCAAAAAGTGCAGCTTGCAGAAGGCTTAGATGAAAATAATGTTCTAAATCAAGCAGCAATTGATCGTGGAGTTAATTGCTTGGCGTTATTCGCAGAGCGCTTACAAGGTTTTGATCCTGAAAATGTCAATGTGGTTGGAACTTATACCTTACGAAGAGCGGTCAATAATGAAGAATTTTTACGCCAAGCGAAAGCCGTTTTCCCCTACCCAATTAATATTATTACAGGGAAGACCGAAGCCAAAACCATTTATGCAGGTGTTTCTCATACTCAACCTGAAATGGGTCGTAAACTAGTAGTAGATATTGGTGGTGGCTCGACTGAAATGATTGTCGGTGAAAACTTCACCCCCTTGTTAGCAGAAAGCCGTCATATGGGCTGTGTAAGCTTTGCTAAACGTTTCTTCCCTAACGGGGTGATTTCTGCAGAAAGCTTTAATCAAGCTCGCCAAACCGCTCTTACTAAAATTGAAGATCTTGCCTTTGAATACCGTAATCTAGGTTGGGATGTGGCATTTGGTTCTTCTGGCACTATCAAAACTGTGTACCAAGTGATTATGGCAAATATCGATCCTAACGGCATCATTACCAAAGAGCGGATCGATCAACTTATTGAACAAACCTTACAAGTACCCCATTTTGAAGATCTAAAATTGCCGGGTTTGATCGAAGAAAGAGCAGATGTATTTGTGCCAGGTTTAGCTATTTTAAGCGCAGTATTTGAAACCTTTTCTATTAAGCAAATGCGTTATTCAGATGGTGCGCTACGTGAAGGTGTGATGTACAGCTTAGAAAAAAATTTCCAAGTCACCAATATTCGTCAACGTACTGCTTTCGGTTTGACTGAACAATTTAATATCGACCAAGCACAAGCAGAACGCGTTTATCAAACAGCGTACTTGCTGAGTACACAATACCAGGCTTGGCAAAAAAATGACCTGTCTGAAGAAATGAGAGAAATTTTGCTGTGGGCAGCTCGCTTACATGAAGTCGGCATAGTGATTAATCACAAAGGTGTACAAAAACATTCTGCTTATATCCTACAAAATATGGAATTACCCGGTTTTGATAAAGAACAGCAACGTTTACTCGTCACCTTAGTACGCTATCAAATCAATCTGTTTAAACCAAGTGAATTGAGCAAATCAGGACGTTATACAGATAAAGATATACTTGCCGTAGTGCGCTTGCTACGCTTAGCTATTATGCTCAATAAGCCACGTCAGGCAACAGATAAAACAGAACAAATTTACTTAGAAATTGACCGCACTTTGAATCAATGGAAATTGAAATTTGCTGAGGGTTATCTCAAGCATACTCCATTAATTCATAATGAACTAAAAGCAGAAAAACGCTTACTCAACGATATTGGACTAGAATTAATTTTCCAATAAAATACAAAATGACATACAAAAACGCCCGAAACCTCGGGCGTTTGGTTGAAAAGCACGCTCTATTTTGATGTTTTTTTCACAGGGCGTTGCCAGTTCTGAATATGGCGTTGTGGTATGCGTGAAATCACTAATTCATCGTAAGACACATTTCTTGTCACAGTTGTACCCGCACCAATAGTTGCACCATCTTCAATAGTCACTGGTGCAACAAGCTGTGCATCTGACCCGACAAAAACATTATTGCCAATCACCGTTTTAAACTTATTTGCACCATCATAGTTACAAGTAATCACTCCGGCACCAATATTACATTTTTCACCTACTTCAGCATCGCCTACATAGCTTAAATGATTGACTTTAGAGCCATTACCTACTTTCGCATTTTTAATTTCAACAAAGTTACCAATATGTGTGCTTTCAGCTAATTCAGTCCCTGGACGTAAACGAGAGAAAGGACCTATCATTGATGCTTTACCCACAACTGCATTTTCTAACACTGAATAAGGTTTAATTTCTACATCATCAGCGATTTCACAATTTTTCAGAACACAACCAGCACCAATACGAACACGATTACCTAAATGGACTTTACCTTCGATAATAACGTTCACATCAATTTCTACATCTTTTCCGTGTGTTAGCTCACCACGTAAATCAAAACGTTCAGGATCCACTAAAGCCACACCTGCTAACAATAATTTATCAGCTTGTTTACGTTGATAATAACGCTCTAAACGAGCCAGTTGTTGGCGGTTATTCACGCCTTCAACTTCCATTACATCGCTTGGATGAACAGCCACAACCTGACAGCCATCTTGATTTGCTAATGCAATCACATCAGTAATGTAATATTCACCTTGTGCGTTATTGTTGGTTAATTGCGATAACCACCTTTTAAAGCTCTTTCCGTCTGCAACTAATAGGCCAGTATTAATCTCTTGGATTTTAAGTTGTTCAGGGTTCGCATCTTTTTGCTCAACAATCCCCACAACGTTGCCATTTGCACGCAGAATACGACCATAGCCCGTTGGATCATCCAAGTAAACTGTTAATAATGCAATACCATTTTCAGGTTTTGCTGCAATGAGCTTTTGCAAAGTTTCTGCAGTAATTAATGGACCATCACCATATAGCATCAAAATATTTTCATCATCAGCAAAAAACGGGGCTGCTTGCTGCATTGCGTGACCAGTACCAAGTTGCTCTGCTTGTAAAATCCAATTGACAGGCTCATCTTGTAAGCGAGCCTGCATCATTTCACCGCCATGACCATACACTAAATGAATATTTTTTGCGTTAATGGATTTCACTGTATCAATCACGTGCTTAACCATTGGCTTGCCTGCAATTTTATGCAATACCTTCGGTAAATCAGAATACATACGTGTTCCTTTACCCGCGGCTAAAATAACAATGCTTAATGTTTTTGCTTCCATAAAATGCCCTATTCAGGTTATCAATAAAATTCAACTAAAATTATAATCCAAGTTCATCATAAAAATAAGCCAATGATAATTAAAACAGTGTAAAATTGCGCCCAAAGCAAAAGAGGTGTAATATTATATAGGTATTATATTATCTAGCGCGTTATTTAAAAATTTAGCAAGGAACAGACTATGAATACATTAACTAAAATGACAGCCGTTGCATTTTGCTCGGTATTTTTATTTGCTTGTGATAAGTTTGACATCGAAAGTTTAACAATGCAGAGTAAGCCAGCGCCATCTGCGCCTGTGCATATCCAAGTAGATCCAAAAGCAGATTTTCAGAAATTTACAGAGTTTCAAATCTCTCAAAATGCTAAAGTAGCGGCATTAAACGAAGAAATTACTCGTGCAGTACAAGCCGGTGATTTAAAAGCACTTGAACCTGTATTACTTAAATTTTCAACTCAAATTAATGATATTGCGAAAGAGTTGGATTCATTACCAATTTATAGTTCTGAAATTATCAAATTGAAAGTTCAAGCAAAAGATTTATTACTGAAATCTTCTGAATTAATGATTGATAATGTGAAGCTGCAACAAAATCCATCACCACAAGGAGTTCAATCATTAGTAACGAAAAAAGAAATTTTGATCAAAGTTGCTGATGAGTTTACTCAACTAAATAATGAATTGGCAACTAAATACGGTGATATGACAACTCAAAACTAATTAAAAAAATAAAAAACCGCACTAGGATGGTGCGGTTTTTTTATATCTATTAAAAGCCAATTATACTAATAAAAATTCATTATTTTATGTGATTCACATAAATATCAAAACGGTGGTTTTTAGTATCTCTGCTAAAGTGCGGTACTTTTTGTGCAAGAAATTCTGCATAGTCAGGCCGCTTCACTACTACACGTTTTTTTGCCAACGATAAAGCAGGTTCAAGCAAAGTATCAGCATCTAAATCTGCACCGACTAAATGCTGAAACACACGCATTTCTTTCTTAACTAAAGCACTTTTTTGTTTATGTGGATACATTGGATCTAAATACACCACATCAGCAAAATCAGTTTCTGGGTTAAGTTGTCCTATGTGATCGACAGGTAGAAGTCGCATATTTTGTTTCATCATGGCGCCAATTTCACTGTCCGCATACGCACGTTGTAAACCGTCTTGTAATAATAATCTCACAACTGGATGACGCTCAACTAAGCGCACTTCACACCCTATTGAAGCTAGCACAAAAGCATCTCGACCTAAACCTGCAGTAGCATCAATGATGGTCGGTAAAATGTCATTTTTAATTCCCACTGCTTTGGCTACTGCTTCTCCACGTCCTCCTCCAAATTTACGACGATGCATCATTGTACCACGAACAAAATCCACAAAAACTGCACCTAATTTCGGCTCATCTAATTTGCGTAATTCTAATCGAGTTTGCTCTTGTCCGTTGTAAGTTTGCACTAACGCTAAATAACTTTCTGGATCGTGCAACAAACCAGCTACTTCACAAAGTGCGGTAAAATTTTCAGAATTTTCTGTTTCGCAGAGCAGTTGAATTTTCATCGCTTATTTCCGAATTAACCAAACACCAGTTTCCATATGATCTGTATAAGGGAACTGATCAAACAGAGCAGCTTTTTCAATATAATGCGTTTGAGATAGGGTTTGTAAGTTATCGCACAGCGTATGTGGGTTACAAGAGATGTATAGAATACGATCGTAACCTTGCACTAATTTCACCGTTTCTTCATCTAAGCCCGCACGTGGAGGATCAACAAAAATGGTGTTACATTCGTAAGCCTTTAAATCAATGCCTTTCAAACGGTTAAATTCACGTACGCCATTGATCGCTTGTGTAAATTCTTCCGCTGACATACGAATAATTTGTAAGTTATCCACGCCATTTTCTGCAATATTAAACTGCGCAGCTGCCACTGACGGTTTCGCAATTTCTGTAGCCAACACTTTGCGGAAGTTTTGTGCCAACGCAATAGAGAAATTTCCGTTACCACAATAAAGTTCTAACAAATCACCTTGACTGCCTTTGGTGCAATCAATCGCCCATTCAAGCATTTTTTGGTTTACCATTGCATTAGGTTGCGTGAAACTGTTTTCCACTTGGCGATACACATAAGGCTTGCTGTGAACCGTTAATACTTCATCAACAAACTCATTATCTAAGCAGATTTTTTGTTTGCTCGCACGACCAATAATTTGCACATCAAACCCTTGCTGCTCTAACGCAAGTTTTAACTGTTTTGCTGCTTCTTCCCATTGCTCATCAAGGGTTTTGTGATACAACAAGCTCACAATAATTTTATTACTTAAGGTGCTTAAATAATCAATCTGGAATAACTTATGATGCAACGCACGCTCTGTTTTTAACAACGGTAAAAGTGCGGTCATCATTTGATTAATTAATTCGCTCGCAATCGGGAAGGTATCCACACGATAGCGTTGGCGAGTTTGTTGATCAAACATAATGTGATAGAAATCACCTTGATTATGCCAAATACGAAACTCTGCACGCATACGATAATTCTGCACTGGTGATGAAAACACTTCAATGCTAGGTGGGTTAAAAGGTGCTAAAAGTGCGGTCAATTTTTGCTGTTTTTCCGCCAGTAAGCTGTCGTATTGTTCGATAGGTAATTTGGATTGCATAATCTTTGTATGTTGGTGAATTGTGATCTCTAAAGTGATTGGAAGCCTTAAAACCTTCTTTTGAGTCTTCAGTTTTATTGGCTCTAATAAATAAAAGGCTTAGTTGCCTAAGCCTTTTTCTCTGTATTCTAGATGATCATTCCGCTGAGAAATCATCTAAGTTATCAACACCAACTACGCCTGATAATGTATAAACACGTTTGGTTGTTGAAATGCGAGAACGATATTTTAACCAAGTTTTTTCTAAGAAAGTTTCAGCTTTACGCTCGCCACGGCAACACGCCACAAAATCTTTTTCTTCTTGCGTCACAGGTTCACGTTCACCTGATTCTAACGCTTTAAATGCTTGGCCATATTGCTCAAGCGCTTGTGATTCCTTTATTGTGTAATCACCGTGACGTGAGAACCCTCTTGGGTAATTTTTATCGTCAAAAAAACGACGCGTAACACTAAAACTTTCAGCCATAATATCCTCTGCGAGTCATCTTCATTTTAAAAAATCGGCACGCATTAAACCAATTTTTTACTATTTTTGCAATAAACCTTTTACAGTTTCTACATAATCTTTGATAAAACTCTCAGTATTTTTGGTGTTTAATCCTTCAGCATTCACTCTGAAACGACCATTGATATAAAAATCGGGAACACCACGTACTTTGAATTGTTCTGCCGCATTCACTTGTTTGCTCACTAACGCAGTCACTGCAAAACTATTGATGCCACCATCAAATTGCTCTGCTGACACACCTTTATCTAAGAAAATTTGACGAATATCTTCCATTGAACGAAGTGTATTTTTTTGTGCAGCTAAAAATAGAGCTTCTTTTACTTTATCTTCAATACCTGTTGCCATTGCAAATGCCCAAGCACGTGTTAAGTTTTTCCCTTGAGGACCTAAAAACTCAACGTGATATTGCGTAAATTTCACATCTTTTGGTAAATTGTTTTTCACTTGTTCTGGAATTTTGTATTGATATTCAAAAGAATAACAATGTGGGCAATAAAATGAGAAAAATTCTACAACTTCAGATTGAGCAGATGGTGCAGTCTTTAACGTCACATATTGTTTGCCTTCTGTTAAATCAGCTGCATTTACAGAAAACGTAAGAAAAATAGCACTTAGTGCAACAAATAATTTTTTCATTGAAAATCCTTATTTAATAATACCACGCGCCTTTAAAAGTGCGGTTTTAAAATCATCTTCGTAATCTTTCTTGATCCCTGGAATTGGTTCGTGTTTATCCGTTCCGTGCATTTTCAAGTGGTAAATAATCACTTCATCTGTTAACTCAGATACGGGCTTATCGAAGCCTGATTCATCTGCGATTTTTTGTAACACTTGTAATAAATTGAGATCTGGGTCTTTAGACCAGTATGGCTGTAAAAGTTCCAATACTTCGTTTAAACGATGACATTTCATCTGCTTTTCCTTATGATTGAAAAATGTGTTGGCATCATACTTTAATTAGGCAAAGAAGAAAATATGACAATGACAATTAGTGCGGTTATTTTGGCGGGCGGTCAAGCACGTAGAATGGGCGGAGTGGATAAAGGTTTGCAGTTATTAAATCAAAAACCGCTGTTTATGCACATTTATCAACGCTTGAAGCCACAGGTCGAAGATATTGCAATTAACGCAAACCGTAATCAAGCCATTTATGCTGAAAGTGGCTTACCCGTTTTTAATGATGAACTTGAAGACTTTCAAGGTCCATTAAGTGGCATACTCACAGCCTTAAAGCGTGCCAGTACCGATTTTGTGTTGTTCGTGCCTTGCGACTGCCCTTTTCTGCCAAAAAATCTCTTAGCTAAGCTCAAAAGTGCGGTCGATTTTTCGCAAGTTTCTATTGCTTATGCACATGATGGGGAGCGTGATCACCCAACTTTCTGTTTAGTATCCAAAAAAGTAGCACCTGAATTAGCTCGTTATTTAGCGCAAGGCGAACGCAAAATGCTATTTTTTATGCGACAACAGCACGCCGTAGCGGTGGATTTTTCTGAAGATAAAGCGGCGTTTCAAAATATTAATACACTAGATGATTTACAAAAACAATCAGATCGCACAGTATAAACTGATTGAAGATAAACAAATTCGCCTTAAAACTCGCTTCACAGTATAATACTGTGATAACTTTATTTGACTGAAAGGATCTTTCTATGTTGAAAAAACTCTCTATGGTAGCCCTGATTGCAATGCTTTCTGCTTGCTCTCTTTCTTCTTACGTCCCATTCACAGGTGATAAAGCGGTTATTCAGCTCGATGAAGATCAAATCGATCAAAAATCTTATGCAACTGCCTATGAAGCCACTATCGAAACCTATAAAGGTCGTGTGAACGATGATTTTGATGTGAACTCATTTACAAGTGGAGTGAATGACTGGTATTTAAACCGTATTCTTGTGCCAATTGAACAAATTCGTAAGAACTTATATCAAGGTGGACACGATGCTAACGTACACGCTTATTACAGCGGTGTGCTGTTTGCATCGGCATTACAAACTAACTTTAATAACTTAAAAGCAGGTTGTTGGTCGCACTTAAATACGCCAAGTTTGACACAAGCTATTTATGATGCAATGAAAGACTTACAAAAAGATAGCGTACGTGAGCAAAATGACCCTTATATCGTACAAGGCTCAGAGCAAATCTTAAAACTTTGTACAAATTAATTAGATCAAAAAACTATTGGTGTATAACTACATCAATAGTTTTTTATTTTTCCCAAAGCTGAATGGTTTAGCTTTATTTTTCTAAGAGTTACAGCCATTTTGCTTGATGATACATTCAA
The DNA here is from genome assembly GCF_900186835.1 of Pasteurella dagmatis. NCBI lineage: Bacteria > Pseudomonadati > Pseudomonadota > Gammaproteobacteria > Pasteurellales > Pasteurellaceae > Pasteurella > Pasteurella dagmatis. Next base: position 2,094,228 of record NZ_LT906448.1, on the reverse strand, counting down.
GAGGCGACAATGTTTCAGTCAGTTGAAAACGACACTTACTCATCTGAAATCACAGATGATATGGCAGTGAAACCTGAAGCCATTCTTCTTAATGTAGATACCACCAGCCTACTCACACTCACCCAACTCAACGCCAACAACTTAGCCCAACAGCACGCTGTCGATGAAACCTTTATTGAAGAAGTCATCACCTCGCCCGCATTGCCTTTAGTTGACGGGATTTGGTTGACTGACGCGCTTGTAGGTAATCAAAAAAACGCCCTCGCATTTAGCCGGGCAAAAAACGTCTTTCATAACAATGGCAAAGCCGTACTTGGTGTACTCACCATTTCTGCCATTGACGATCAAATCAACTCCCTCTTATCCCGCTTATTAACACCTGAAGTACAAAACGCCTTACTTTTTGGCGATATGCACGACATTCTCAATGCCTTAAATGGAAACCTCTCTCCTATCTTTCAGCCACAAAGTGCGGTCAAAAATAAGCAAAATTTACAAACAGACTTAGGTGAAGAATGATGGCAAAAGTATTAACAATTACATTAAACACTGCATATGATTTAATTGGGCGTTTACCACGTATTGAATTGGGCGAAGTTAACTCAGTGGAATATTTAGGCCTACACCCTGCTGGCAAAGGGGTCAATGTGGCGAAGGTTCTCAAAGATTTAGATGTTGATGTAAGCTTGGGCGGTTTTCTTGGTAAGGATAATCAAAGTAGCTTCAGCAAAATGTTAGCAGAACGCCAATTCCCTGATTATTTTCACCGCATAGATGGGGCAACACGCATTAATGTGAAGATTACGGAAACCGAATCCAATGTGACAGATTTTAATTTCCAAGGTTACCAAATTACGCAAGCCGACTGGCAAGCCTTTGTGAAAGACTCGCTAGAGTACAGCAAAGAATTTGATATTGTGGCGATCTGTGGCAGTTTGCCGCGAGGCATTTCAGCAGAACAGTTTGGGCAATGGATTCAAACATTAAGTGAACAAGGTGTAAAAGTCGTGTTAGACAGCAGCAATCAAGCATTGCGAGCAGGGCTAAGTGCAAAACCTTGGTTAGTGAAGCCTAACCATCGAGAGCTAGAGGCTTGGGCGGGGCAAAAATTAAATAGCTTGCCTGAAATTATCAATGCGGCGAAAAAATTACAAGCGCAAGGCATTCCGAATGTTGTGATTTCAATGGGTGAAGAGGGCGCAATTTGGTTAAGTGAAAAGGCTGTTATACAAGCACAACCGCCAAAATGTCAAAATGTCGTCAGCACAGTCGGTGCAGGTGACTCAATGGTGGCTGGTTTAATTTACGGACTGATTCACCATTTACCTCAAAAAGACACGCTTACCTTTGCAAGTGCGGTCTCTTTTTTAGCTGTTTCACAAAGTAATGTTGGCGTGCCAGATCCTGCTCTAATTCCGCCTGTGATCGAACAAATCAAAATCACATTATTAGATTCCTAATTCATCAGATAAAAATAAGGGCGAACATTGCGGTTCGCCCTTACATTTTATAAGCTGGATTTCATCTCTGCTTGCAACAGTAAAATCAACAACACAATCACTTGTTGATAAAGTGCGGTCGAAATTTTTACTCTTTGTACTTTATCATTAAACATTAGTAGCCAAGGTAAAAAATAATCTTGGATAAAATGCTGATACGTTGCCCAATCTTCTGCCTCTGCTAATTGAGCTAATAATTCCAAATAAACACATAAATGATCACTTGGCTCTGGCTTATCTCGATTAATTTGAAGCTGAAAACGTACTAATAACGCTTCTAGGAAAGCAAAATGGCTTTCCAAATCAGCTTCTGGCAAATAGACTGAAGCATAAGGCAAAGCACTCACCGCGCCATCTAATAAAAATAATTGAGTATAATCTGCTGCTAGCTCTAAATGAGCAAAATCAAGAGTTTTTAAACGCTGTAATTCCTGTTGAATCACTGCAACTTGGCTTTGAAATCCTTGTTCTGACAAGAAAGCAAAGAAATCATCAAATGCCCCTTGTTGATATTGCACTAACTGACTCTCTGATAACTCCTTGCCAAGCAGATTGCTTAGCCAGGTATACACAAATTGTCGTTCTTCACGCTCAAATTGCATCATAATGTGATCTCTTGTGGGCCTTTGAAACCATTGACTGCGGGAGCTTCACCAACAAATTTCTCAATATTCACTAAACAAGTATTCGCAGAAACTGCTTGTGCCAAACTTGAGCTACCAATGTCTAAAGTCATTGTGTTCGGGTCACCATAGGTATCAATTGAACCCACTTTCTCATCTAATGGTGAATACCACGCCCCTTCTTGTAAGCGAACAACACCTTGTGGGAAGTTATCGGATACGTGCGCCCCAACAATGGCTTGACCACGATCGTTGTACACTCGTACTAAATCGCCGTGCGCAATGCCTAAGCGTTTTGCATCTTCAGGGTTGATAAACAACGGTTCGCGATCTTGAATAGCATAGGTATCACGTAATTCTTTAGATTCACATAACTGAGAGTGTAAGCGTTTATCTGGGTGAACTGATTGCAACCAAAATGGATATTGTTCCGATTTTGGTCCGCCGTGTGAACGCTCTGCTTTTTCAAACCACATTGGGTGACCTTTACAGTCTTCATAGCCATAGCTCGCAATTTTGTTACTGAAAATTTCAATAAAGCCTGATGGTGTACCTAATGCGTGTAATTCAGGATCTTCACGGAAATCAGCGTGGCGTACCCAAGGCTCGCCCTCTGGGAATAACACATAGCCTTTTTTCCAGAACTCCGCAAACGGTGGCATTTCAAATTTGCCTTGGTTTTCTTTACGGCAATCTTCATATAGCTGAGTTACCCATTCCATTTCGTCCATATTGCGGCAATATTCTTTTTCTTTACCAAAACGACGGCAAAGATCTTTGAAAATCTCAAAGTCAGAACGAGAGTCATACAATGGATCCACTAATTTTTGCATTGCAATCACCCCGCGGTTACTGTATGAACCATAAGCGTCGATATCATTACGCTCAAATGGGGTACAAGCCGGCAACACGATATCCGAGAAACGGCAAGTTGCAGTCCAGCTATAATTGATCGATACGATGGTTTCTAAACGTTGGAAAGCCTGTTTCATCTTGTTACGTTCAGAATGACGGTGCCATTGGTTACAACCAGTAAAAATCGCCATTTTATACGGTGCGTAAATAACTTTTTGTCCGTTATGATTAATTGTCTCACCCGGTTGTAATAACGAGTCTGTGATTCTTGCACAAGGAATGACCGCACTATAACCATTGTAGTTTGAATTATCGTATTTTGGTTTCTGACCTTCGTCTAAGTTCAGTGGGAAAGAACCCGGCATTGCTGCACCTGAACTTGGAATACCGATCGAGCTATAATGGTGAGCATAGCTGATTCCACCACCCGCTAAACCAATTTGACCCAGCATTGCTGCAAGCACTGCACCCATCCAATAGGGCTGTTCACCGTGTTGTTGACGTTGAATTGCCCAACCAAAAATTAATTGTGTGCGTTTACCTGCTAACATTCTCGCAAATTGACGAATTCTATCTGCACTGATGCCACAAATTTTGGCTGCCCATTCTGCGTCTTTTACCACTTTATCTTCGGTTTCACCTAATAAATACGGTAGGAATTTTTCAAAACCAACGGTGTACATATCAATGAATTTTTTATCGTATAAATTCTCAATATATAAAGTGTGAGCCAACGCTAACATAAACGCCACGTCAGTTTGTGGGTTGATGTATTGGAAATCGCAGCCTAAATAGTTTTGGGTTTTGCTTTTCACAGGGTCAACGCATATCACATTCACACCTTTCGCTGCCACTTTCGCTTTTAATTGCTCTAAATATTTATAAGCTTCGTGAGTTTCACAGTTCCAGCCCACTTGTAAGTTTTTCACGGGATCACTTGCCCAGAAAATGATGTTTTCACTTTCTTTTAAGATCACTTCCCAAGAAGTACCTTGTGAATAAACCTCTGTTGAACCTAATACATAAGGTAGAATCACTTGTCCTGCACCTGTTGAATAGTCTCCACTGGTACTCACACTATTACCGTGCATCCCCACTGCGCGGATCATATGGTTACCGCAACTATGGAATTGCCCAGTAGCACGCCAGCCGACGTTACCAGTATGCAATGCCCAAGGACCGTAATCTTTTTGGATACGTTCTAATTCTTCATAGAAAAGATCCAACGCTTCGTCCCAAGTCACACGCACGAAACGATTATCACCACGTTGTGCAGTATTGCTGTTATGGCGATTTTTCAACCAGTCTAAACGCACCATTGGGTAACGAATACGAGCATCACTATAAATTAACCCTTTGATCCCGTTGATCATTTCTGTTGGGTATTGGTCATATTCAAAAGGTTTTACATCAACGACTTTACCATTTTGCACTTTGGCACGAATTGCACCCCAGTGTGAACCTGTAATTTTCCATTCTGTTAAATTCTCAGCAGACTGCGCAAATGCGTTCTGAGAAACAAGGAAATTAGGCATCGCAAATGTGGCAGCCATCGCTGACATATTTTTCAAAAATTGACGACGTGATTGTTTCATTTTTTATCTCCTACTGGCTCTCAGAATGTGCTTCGAAATCAGATGAATGTAGTTGTAAATAACGCAATACTTCTTTGCTAGTTTGTTTATCAATGTTGGTGAATCCCACCATTCCGTTGAATAAACCGATCCACGTATTTGAATCAAAATGCGCTACATCAGGTTGTTTATGACAGGTACTACATTGAGTTTTGTACACACTTTCTGCTGCAGCCCACACCGGTTTAACGTCTTCAATTAATTGTGATTTTGGAATCCACACTTGCATTTTCACTTGTTGCCAAGTTAAACCTGTTAGAGGATCTTCTTTCTTATCCAACACATCAAAGTGCGGTGCATTTTGCATAAATTCTTTGCTTAACACGGCATCAGTAATGTTTTTACCAAATTGATGATACCAAATGCGTCCAAAGCCTTTGTCTTTACGCCACATTGTCATTTCCACCAAATCAGCACTTTGCCCCGCTTTCACAAAACGCACGGGCACTGCAGTTTCAAGCTGGCCAATTTGCTCTTTCATTGCTTCATCTTTGAACAAGTTCACATTGGCTTTGCTGTAATAAGTTTTGTCCGCTTGCGGTGCTTTGCTCACCAAATTATCAAATTTAGATGCGCTGCCTTCTGCCACTTCCATTTTTGGTAAGTGATGTGCCACGCCTTTATGGCAGTCCATACAACTTTGATCTTTTTTAGCCGCTGGGATCATAGCTTTTTTCGCTGCCTCTGACATTTTGTCAAAGTTCATACGATCATAACTGTGGCAGGTTTTACATTCTTTAGAGCCGTTAGCCTCAAAGCGAGCCCACTCTCTTTCTGCCATTTCTTGACGATGTTTCTCAAACGACCCTTCTTCGTCATATTTGCCGCTAAACTCGGCAAACACTTCACGAATAGCCTGCACTTTGCGTGCATATTTTTCTGTTTTATCGTGCGGTAAATGGCAACTTGAACAAGTTGCAGTAACACCAGTACGATTAGACCAGTGCGCAGTTTGTTTTAATTCTTCTAAAGGTTGTTGCATGGAATGGCAACTAATACAAAATTCTTCTGTGCTAGTGTGATCCATTACATCATTAAATTTCTCCCAGCTAATTGCCCCCGCAATAAAGCCGATAGTTACTAAAACCCCTAAACCAATTTTGGCGGAAGGTTGAGTAAAAAATCGTTTAATTGAAGTAAAAAGTTTCATATCCACTCCGTTATGCGCTAGCTAAGCCAATGGCGAATATTTGCAATAACCAAACAATCAATCCATAAGCGCCTATGCTTCCCATCATTAAAATAGGCAAAATAATGCCTGCGAAGAAAAAAGTTTTAACAATCTCTTTAAAAAGAGAATTTGTTCGTTGTTTCATTAAATGTTTCCACTTGATTATAGAAGGCGCAGATTATACAGAAGAAAAAGAAGTGAATGTTGAGTAGGATCAACGAAACTACCTTTAAAGAGGTAAAATGGTATGTTTATGCTATAAAAATAAGCGGAATATAATTACTTATACAATAAAGTGCGGTTTGATTTTTAAACATTTTTAATCGATATAATAAAAAATGGAACACGACAAAGTGTCCCATTTTTAATGTTTTGACTATGATTACGCTACATCGAAAGTCATCAAAGCATTGGTATTATCCATTGCCAAATTAATGTAACGTTCATATTGTTTTAGCACATCAGCAATCAATTCATCTTTGGTCATATATTGCACATCGTAGCCCTCACGCCCATCAATAAAATACGTGATTGGCTCATAAATGCGCTCGGAATCAATATTTGGCATTGAATCATCTTCCACCACCAAAGCTGATAGTTCTCTTGATTTACATTCAATACCATACAGGAAATTGCGAAGATTTTCTTTCATCACAATAAATTCCACTTTCGGATTTTTGCCCGCAATCATTTCCACTTTCGCCGTTAAACCGTATTTTTCAAATTCGATGACTAATTCATTAAATGCAGGCTGAGCAATATCATCAAGAAAACCACGCACATCGGCACGTTTTGACTGAGAAAGAATTTTCTCCAATCGACTTTTCCAATGTTTACCACTCCAATTACCACTGCCTTGAGAGAATGTTTTACTGAAATATTGGTTATCCACCATTAAACCTTTCCATAATCCAAAGCACAGCAACAACATAATCAATGTAAACGGTAAAGCGATAACTAATGTCATAGTTTGTAACGCTGATAAGCCATCAGAACGCAATAAGGAAATCGCAAGAACAGCCAATAACACCGCCCAAAATACACTTTGCCATTTCACGCTTTTTTCTTCCCCTTGCGAGGCAATGCTATTAATCACGTAAATGCCAGAATCCGCAGATGTTACAAAGAACAATGCAATAATCACAATCGCAATAAAAGAGGCGACGTTACCTAATGGCAACTGTTCAAAAAAGCCAAACAATAAGGCTTCCGTGTTAACAGAAAGTGCGGTCAAATTTCCTGCAGTTTCACCGTCTAACCAAATAGCAGAATTGCCGAAAACTGTCATCCATAACGCATTGAATAAAGATGGAATAAATAACACGCCTAAAATAAATTCACGAATTGTACGACCTTTGGAAATTTTAGCGATGAATAAGCCGACAAACGGTGCCCAAGACACCCACCAAGCCCAATAAAGTACCGTCCAACCACTGAACCAGCCTTGATTTTGAGGCTCATAAGCAAAGGTACGGAAACTCAGCGACACTAACTTACTTAAGTAATAGCCAAGATTTTCAGTAAAGCTAGTCAACAATAGCAACGTTGGGCCCATAACCATCACAAAAATCAGCAGAGATAAAGCTAAAAATAAATTAATTTCACTTAAACGGCGTACGCCTTTCGCCACACCTGTAATCGCAGAAATGGTAGCTAAACACATCACCACAATAATTAAAATTGATAAGGTAGAAAAACTGCGAGAATCAATCCAGCCAAGGCTATTTAAACCCGCATCTAATTGCATTGCGCCATAACCTAATGTAGTTGTAATACCAAAAATCGTGCTACATAATGCGCAAACGTCAATCACGTGTCCCCAAAAACCCGAAATATGATGCTTAAGTAACGGATAAAATCCCGACCTGATTGTCAGCGGCAGCTTATAACGAAAACCAAAATACGCCAACGTTAAACCAATCACCGCATAAATTGCCCAAGCGTGAATGCCCCAATGATAAAACGTCATCAGCATCGCTTCTTTAGCTTTTTCAGTATTTGTTAAGCCTTGCGAAAGTGGGCTGACATAATGCAACATTGGCTCTGCTACACCAAAATACATTAAACCAATACCCATTCCTGCCGCGAATAACATCGCTACCCAAGAGAGGAATGGATACTCCGGCTCTTCATTATCTGCACCTAAACGCACATCACCTAAACGGCTCGAACAAAGTAACACTAAAAATAAAATGAAAATAGACGCAGCTAAAACATAGAACCAACTAAAGTGAGTGAAGATTTGCTGTTTAGCAAAATTCAACGTGGTTTGTGCATATTGAGGGAAAAATATGCAGTAAAGCGTAATAAAAGTAATTAAAAACAGACTTGGTAAAAAAATTGGTGCTTTTAGCGTGCTATTAGCACGTAATTGCTTTAAAAACGACAAAACGCCTCCTTAGTGAGTGTATTTTGTAATAACGTATTATCAATAAAAATGACTGTCATATAACAGTTTTACAAGGAAAAAACTAAACATTAATTAGTTTTAAATACGCGGGAATTTGAGACTAACTTCGTAGAATACGCAGGTAATATATCAGAAAATTCTACAATCTGCAAAAATGTACAAGATAAACTATATGATACAAAATAAGTGAGAGAGTTTATTTCCTACACTTTCCTTGCTATATTTAGCACGTTTACGTTTTCCAAGGACATAAAATGACAAAATATAATAAATTACGGATCGAATGGGATTGTCGCCGTGGAATGTTAGAACTTGATAAAGTGATAATGCCCTTTTATCAACAGCATTTTGACCAATTACCTGATGCACAGAAAGATGTCTTTATTCGTTTATTAGCTTGCACTGACTTACAATTATTTTCTTGGTTTTTCAATCGTGGGCAAGCCTCAGATCCTGAGCTGCAACAAATGATCAATTACATTCAAGCGACCTTGAAATTAGCTGATTAATCACAATATTTTGTCTTCGCAAAAAGATTGAACTTTTTTTATTCTACACCGTCTAACCGTTTACAAGAGCTTGCTGTCTTTGCATATTAGAGCTTGTTAGAGGTGATATAAGAGGTTATATGGCTGAACAGCTAACAGATCAGGCTTTGGTAGAAAGAGTACAGCAAGGAGATAAAAAAGCCTTTAATTTATTGGTTTCTCGTTATCAAAATAAAGTGGCTGGTTTGCTGACTCGTTATGTGTCGCAAAACGATATCCCTGATGTTGTACAAGAATCATTTATAAAAGCATATCGCTCTATTGATTCTTTTCGTGGTGACAGTGCTTTCTACACTTGGCTATACCGAATCGCCGTTAATACGGCAAAAAATTATTTAACTGCCCAAGGGCGTCGCCCTCCAACTGAAGATATTTTGGCAGAAGATGCTGAAAGCTATGAAATGGGCAGTAATTTACGGGATGTGGATACCCCCGAAAATGAAATGTTATCCAGCGAATTAAAGAAAATTGTGTTTGATACCATCAACGGCTTACAAGAAGACTTAAGAACAGCAATTACTTTACGAGAAATCGAAGGATTAAGCTATGAAGAAATTGCTGAAATTATGGATTGTCCAGTCGGTACGGTTCGCTCTCGAATTTTCCGCGCTCGCGAAATTATCGAGAGCAAAGTGCAACCGATGTTGCAACGTTAAACATAATTCATATTAATCAATAAAAAACCAAACGAAAGTTGGAGTTCCCAATGCAAAAAGAGTTACTTTCAGCCTACATTGATGGTGAACAAGTCAGTGCTGAATTGACAGAAAAATTATGCCAAGATGCAGAATTACAACAATCTTGGGCAAGTTTTCACACAATTCGGGCTGTGATGCGTCAAGAAACTGAAGTGCTATTAGGTGCTGACTTCACTGCTAAAATGGAAAAACTCATTGAAGCAGAAGAAATCAAAGTGGCAAGCCCTGTGGTATCGCAACCATCACCAGAAGAGGTTGAAAAACTGCCATTTATGCAAAAATTCAAATCGCTCTTTGCCCCATTGGCACAGGTTGCAGTGGCCGCGAGTGTGTGTTTAGTTGCAGTACTTGGAACACAATCCTTGATGACAGCAAAAAACGATGTACCTACCAATGTAGATACACCAGTGCTGCAGACTTTGCCATTTAATAACTTAGTGCAAGAAGTCAGCTACAATGCGCCAGTGAAAGATGTGATTACGCCAGAGCAACTCGAGCAAAAAAATAAACGCATTGGTGCGATGTTACAAAACTATGAAGTACAGCGTAGGCTTTATTCTGATTCAATGATTTTGAATCCACAGCAAAGCTCGCAAAAATAACGTTCTCGAATTTAAATTCACCACCTTATTGGTGGTGAATTTGTTTTATGGTAGCGAATTATGTTAAAAACTTTTCAAAAATTGACCGCACTTTTTGTCACACTAGGACTTTCAGTTTCAGTCTTTGCAGAACAAACATTATCTGCAAAACAACTTCTACAAAAAATGCCTGTCGCCAACAAACAGTTAAATTATGAGATAGCATTTTTCAAAGCAACTCCGCTCAATATTGAATCCTTACGTTACCGCCATTTAATGCGTGATGGCAAAAATTATGCCCAACTTGTGTCTTTAGACGGTGTGCAACAAGAAATTATTTTACGTGATAACTTAGTCAGCTATTTCCAGACCAATTTCCAGCCTTTTACTATCAACAGCCAACATATTGTTGATAGCTTGCCAGTGCTGATGAATAGCAATTTTGATAGACTCGAAAAATATTACGACTTTATCAAAATTGGGCGAAATCGAGTGGCGGATCGCTTAGTGCAGACGATCCGTATTTTACCAAAAGACGATTTCCGCTATCAGTACGTTGCCTTTATTGATGAAGAAAACCACTTATTATTACAAAGCGATTTGCTCGATCGTGATGGTAATTTGCTAGATCAATTCCGTGTTGTACATTTATATATTGGCGAAGGATTGAATGGCTTAGCTGACTATTTGGAAGACATCACTTACCCACCATTGCTTCTCGATAAAAAAGAGGAAAAATCGGTAGAGCTAAATTGGAAAGCTAGTTGGTTGCCACAAGGCTTTGAAGTAATCAAACAGCAAATTGGTGTGGAAAATAATAGTAATATTGAAAGCCAACTATATAGTGATGGCTTGTTTTCTTTCACAATTTATATTGCCGATCCTATTAACAAAACAGAATTAGACAATGCGTGGAAGCAAGGTGCCTACACTATTTACAGTGAAACAATCCAAAATAAAGAAATCACTTTTATCGGGCAATTACCACTGTCCACTGCAAAACGTATCGTTCAAGATATTAAGTTTAAATAATTAGGTTCTCAAAATGTTAAAAGAAAATGCGGTTGTTATTGCCTACGAAGCAGGGATTGCCAAAGTCAAATGTCAATCACAAAGTGCTTGTGGTACCTGTGCGGCCAAAAATGCTTGTGGTGCCTCAGCACTTTCTGAACTCACAGGTGAAGTAGGTGAACATATTTTCACAATTGAAACTATAATGCCGTTAAAAGTGGGTCAACATGTTGAAATTGGCTTAGAAGAAAGATCCCTAATTTTATCTGCATTATTGCTCTATATCGTGCCATTATTGACAATTTTGCTTAGTACGTTTATCGCTGAAAAACTATTTTCACACGAATTAATCAGTGCAATTTTTATCTTTTTTTGCACCGCACTTTCATTCATTGCTATTCGCACTTATTCCAAAAAACTCGCTCGAAAAGCCGCTTACAAACCAATTCTATTAAGAACTTTGTGATCTGTTCGCTTGCCTTTATAATGCACAGAGTAATTTAAAAAGGACAATGTTATGATCCCAATGTTAGGTATTACGGGTTATAGCGGCAGTGGCAAAACCACTTTATTGGAAAAGCTCGTACCCGCTTTAATTGCTGAAGGTTTACGCATTTCTGTGATTAAACACAGCCATCACAATGCACAAGTGGACAAGGAAGGCAAAGACAGTTGGCGAATGAAAGAAGCCGGTGCAGCACAAGTGCTAATGGCGTGTGATAATCGTTGGGCGTTGATGACAGAGACCCCCAAAAAAACAATGGATTTAGCTTATTTATCCCAACAATTTGACTCAAATCTAACAGATCTTATTCTAGTTGAAGGCTTTAAACACGAACCCATTGAAAAAATTTTATTGCATCGCCAAACGATGGATAAACCTTTAAATACAGAAGATGAGCACATTATTGCCTTAGCGACAGACTATCCTGTGCCTTCAACTCACACTCAATTAGATATTAATAATACCGCAGAAATCACCGCATTTATTGTATGTTGGTACCAGCAAAAGTGCGGTACAAAATAGGAAATTTTTTATGACGGAACGCGAAAGTTATCGAGGCCTTGCCTGGATTGCAGCTATTGCATTATTTATGCAAACTTTAGATGCAACGATTTTAAATACAGCATTGCCTGCCATTTCGCGTAGTTTAAATGAATCACCTTTAGAAATGCAATTAGCGATTATTAGCTATGCACTTTCTGTTGCCTTATTTATCCCACTGAGTGGTTGGCTTGCAGATAAATATGGCACTCTCAAAATGTTCCAACTTGCCATTGGTGTGTTTGTTATTGGCTCTATCGCCTGTGCGGTGTCCAATACATTAAATACCCTTGTATTTTCTCGCGTCTTGCAAGGCTTCGGTGGTGCATTAATGATGCCTGTGGCACGCTTAGCGATTATCCGTAGTGTGCCTAAACAGCATTTGTTATCGGTGTGGAATTTAATGGCAATGGCAGGATTACTCGGTCCTATTCTCGGACCAATCTTAGGTGGTTGGCTAGTGACTTACGCCACTTGGCATTGGATTTTCTTAATCAATATTCCCATTGGCATTATCGGTATCCTGATTGCGGGCAACTATATGCCAAATAATACTGTCGCTACAAACAAGCTAGATTGGGTAGGCTTTATTTTATTTGCAGGTGGATTAGTCGGTATTACCCTTGGCTTAGATTTAATTTCTGAACGAAACGGTCATCACTTTATTTCATTTGCGGTATTAACACTCGGGCTTGTGCTATTAATATCTTATTATTTTTATGCTTGCCGCAGTGAAAACACGCTATTGCCATTATCCTTATTTGAAACACGTACCTTCAGCATTGGGATTCTAGCGAACTTATTTATTCGCTTATGTGGTTCTGGCATTCCATTCCTATTACCACTAATGATGCAACTGGTGTTTAATTACAGTGCGGAACTATCAGGTTGGTTGCTGGCACCAATTGCTATTAGCTCTGTACTAATGAAACCATTAGTGAGTCCAATTTTAAGACATCTTGGCTACAAAAGTACGATACTTTTGACCGCACTTTTACTCAGTTTGTGCATTGCAATGATGGGCTTTGTGACAGTGGAAACACCAATTTGGCTATTAATCAGTTTGCTGTCTTTCTATGGTGCTTGTATGTCTGTAATTTTCACCGCAACTAACACTCTAGCAGTGAGTGAATTGCCAGATCATCACGCAAGTTCAGGTTCTACCGTATTAAGCGTAGCACAGCAAATGGGAATTGGTATAGGTATCGCTGTATGTTCGGTGATTTTAGGCATCTATCGAGACAATATTGGCGAAGTTGGCATACAATTACAGCAATCTTTTAGCTATACTTTTTTATCAGTTTCCTTATTCGGTATAATTTTGATTTGGGTACTCACATATTTAAAACGAACAGACGGTGAAAACTTACAACATGCCAGCAAACGTTAAAGATAAAAAGCCATCTTATTAGATGGCTTTTTATTATCTACTTCACAACATTAGAAGTCTTCAAAATGCTGTTGAATCACTTTTGGATCAGTCGTTTGCGTTAAGCCTAATTGTAATAAGACTCTCGCTTTTTGTGGGTTCAATGTACCTGAAGCACTAAAACCATAACTGGTATCATCCACTTCCGCATCGCGTGTTGTGTAACCCGTTGGTACACGAGAAGAACGTACAACTGCAACGCCCTCTTTCGCCGCTTTCGCTAACAACTCTAAGTTAGCTTGGTTCATATTACCGTTACCCACACCCGCCACAACAATGCCTTTATATTTAGCATCAAGTAAAGCTTGTAACGGCTCTGTTGGCATATTCGCATAAGCATACACAATCCCAACTTTTGGTAATTCATCTAATTTATCCACATTAAATGGTGTATTCACAGTGTGTTTACTTTCAGGTGAACGCTCATAGTCCACTCGATTTTCTTGAATATAACCTAAAGTACCGAAGTTTGGAGAAGCAAAAGTTTGTACTGCTGTTGTGCTTGTTTTTGTTACATCACGCGCACCAAGCACTTCTCCATTCATTGCAACTAACACACCACGGCCTGCTGATTTTTCATCAGTTGCCACTACGATTGCATTATATAAATTTAAAGGGCCATCAGCACTTTTCTTGGTACTTGGGCGCATTGCTCCCACAAGCACCACTGGTTTTTCACATTTTACGGTTAAATCAAGGAAATACGCTGTTTCCTCCATCGTGTCAGTGCCATGCATAATCACAAAACCGTCGGTTTCTTTACACTGCTGATTAATGCGTTTCACTAATTTTAGCCACACTTCATCACTCATATCCTGCGAACCAATTTTGACTAATTGCTCACCACGAATATTGGCTAAAGTTTTAATTTCAGGGACTGCATCAATCAATACATCTACATTCAGCTGACCTGCTTTATAAGCGCCACTTACTGCAGTTTGACCACTTCCCGCAATGGTACCACCCGTTGCAAGAATTGTAATATTTGGTAGTTCCGCCGCATAGGCGGTTGAAAGCCCAACACTTAATAAGGTCGCTGCTGCAATTTTTGATAGTTTCATATCATTCCTCTCTAAGTTGACAAAAAGACAGCATATTATCCACATAAATGATGTAAGAAGAAAACATAAAAAAGCATTTTTTTATTTAATTGCCTTTAAAAATAACAAGATAACACTAAACCAATAATCTACGTCTAATAACGACCGCACTTATAAACAAAAAACCAAGCGAGTTGCTTGGTGTTATATAAGAAAAAATACATTCTTCCCATCACATTTTGATTCACAAGGTAAATATGACTTTATGTTGTCATATTATCTTTAATTAGTCCCCATTTATAATATGGGTCTTATATCGTTATATCAGCCTGACCTGACAATTCCCAGATAACCACAGAATAAGATCAATTAAATATCTAAGAGGCTTTACCGCCGTTCCTTCTAATCGTATCCCGTATGACAATTTTATTCATATATTTTTATAAAAAATAATGCTATTTCTACATCATAGATACTGATTTCATAGCATTGATTAGTTTTAAATCTAAAACCCCCAAGTAATGCTACTTGGGGGTGAGAAAATTTAACTATGGATCTAGTGGCGGACTAGGTAGATCTCGTTTTCCACCAAATACCTCATAGATTAGCGGCGGATTAGACATCTCTCCTATATCCATGACAAAACCGATAGCTTCATCTGCTGAAGGCCCCGCAAAAGTAACCACGTATTTTAAATTATTGTCGACTCCCATAGGTTTATAATCAGTTTCACCTAATAAGGCACCAACCCCAGCATCTTCCGCATAGTTACTAGTTTCTTTTAAGATAATCTCAGGCAGCTCTTCACCCTCCTTATTTTTCCGCTCATAAAGCTTACCCGATACTGTGGTGCTAGCAAAGTCCATATCTAAGCGCATCATTCCAACAGCATTTGGATTTGCAGAATAACCACGATAAGTCACTTTACTTGCAGGGTAATTGTCTTTAATAGTGAATTCTCCTATCCCAGAAAGCAATTCTTTACTGTCATAAAACTCCTCACCTTCTGTGTAGGCACTAGGTTGGCGCCAAGCAAGCACAGAATATGGCAAATTCAGCATTCTTACGACATTCCCATTCACCTCTTTAGTCATCACACCTTCAGGTAAAGTAATCGCATCAAACTCAGCACCAAAAATTCTCGAAAGAAACCTATTCTTTGTATTAAGCACTTTATCTTTCAACCCCTTATCCTCAATGTAATCAACAGCTAGAATATCAGGGTTAGGAACCATATCAATTAATATTGGCTCCTCTGGTTTAGGCTCTTCTACAGGTGGATTAATTGAGCCTCCATTGTCCACTAAATCTAAATTTGTCCCACTTGTTCCACTACCACAAGCACCTAACAGCACACTCATTAATACAACTAATAAGGACTTTTTCATTTTTTCCTCCATTGTTGTTTGACCTTACTGTTATATTACAATGCTTAATCGTTTCAATTATTGATATTGATCACATTTTAAACAAAATACTTGACATGATAATTTATATTTATTTTTAATAAAAATATATTAGCAAAATACAAAATTAACGCTTCAGTGGGATTTGATGAAGATTGATTTATGGATTGGCGGAGATCATGGGAGTCCAATTTACCATATAACACATTGATTTTTAAAAGACTAAATTTTCACACCTTAAAATATAGTACTATTCCTAGTACTATTTTTGTTGGCTACCCCTATTTTTGATTGTTTTTTATACTTTATTTCTGCCTAATATCCCTCTATAAAAATGAGTTTCTTTACATTATAAAAAAGGACTAATTAAAACTTGTTCAAAGAGTGTCAGCCATTGGCGGATACTTATCATATATACGTTAGGATAATTTTCCTAACGGTGAAGTGCCTCACTCTTATCTATTTACTAATAAGCGTTGTGCAAATTTACATATCGGACAATAACAATACGGATTATCTTTAAATGAATTTAGGGTAAAGAAAAACCGCCAGTGTGGCGGTTTGTTGATTAATTAATGTAGCAATAAGACTGTGGAGGTGTGCCAGAAGCTATAACATCTGAAATCGCTAATGGTTCATCGTATAATTTGAATGAGTCAATTTCAAAAGCATGCGCTAAAGCTCTTGTGGAAAAATACTCATCAAAGAAATTTTTGGTAATACCAGAAAATTCTTTTGTTTTTTCCCAGAGTGATTCTGGTGTATGGGATATCACATCTTTAATCTTAAATTCACCGACCACTTTTCCAACAGGCATTGTGGAGTAAACGACAATTGTTGTTATTCCTTCGCGTTTTGGTAGCGATTTTCTAAACTCAAATTTTTTTTCACCTGAAATGATTTTTTCTACAAACTCAGGTTTAATCGATAATAAAACTTTCATTGGCTTGCGATAATCTCAGAATTTTACTAAATTGTTCATTAGATATTTGTTTTAACACGGTTCTAGTTTGATCCCCTATTATGCCATTGTCAAGTAATTGTTTTCGATTGATACGCTTTGGCAGAGCCATGTTATAAGTAAATCGAATGATATATGGATAGCGTTTTTCTTTGTAAAAACGAGAAAGTTCATCAGCGTTAAACACGCTAAATCGACTACAATATCGAATATAAGAGTCTTCAGTTTGAAACTCTGATATATGGCGAACATCTTCAACTACACAAACAGACGACACTACCGAACGATAATATGCAGAACCTACCTCATCTTTAGTTCTATACATCACAAGAATATCACCCCTCCTTAGATTATTCGCACCATAAGCTGCTGATATATAAATCTTGTGTATGCTATTTGAATGTGACACATCTTTAATAATATCTGGAGATTCTCCAAATAATTTTGATTCTGGAAACATTCTTGTGTGGTATTCAGGTTTTATGGCAAGTAGATATTTATTAGCGTTTTGTTGATGAATGAAAGGATAGTCCTGATAAATATGGTTCTTGAACACATGGAGATCTCTTAGGTAAACAAGTTCAGTCCCGTTTTGGCTAACTTTTTCTCCATTCTTCTCAAAACCATAGAATTTAAACAACTTGATTAATGGCTCATGTTTTTCAAAAACAGTAAGATAAACTATATCAACATGGTTTGTTACGGCAATATCTAATATTTTCTTTATAAACCTTTGTCCTCTTAATGTTCCTGCAGGATTAAACTTAAACGTCCCCACTTTCATCACAGATTTACCGCGAATAGGTGGGTTTACATCTTCTACATCACTCTCAAATTTATAATATAAAAAGCCTTCTATCAGGTTATTATCGTTATATAAAACATAAGCCCGCTCGTTTGACTTTGTTCGAAACCAGTTAGAAAACTCTTTATAATCTTTCTTTAAGCTATCAAAGAATGGATCGTCTAAATTGACATCGGAGAAGAGTACAACTTTTAAGTTATCCATATTTTTTTCCTTATGTTAAATCCACTAATCACAAAGCACAGACCACCAGAAGACTTTGTTTATCAACTCTCACACTAAATGCAACAAAATCACCTCTATAAAAAGTTGATTTTTTAATATTAAGACAATAACGTTATATAAACAAACATCCATTATGCGTTTTGTGATCCGCCTCAAAGAGTAAAAAAGGTCAAAAAACTGGAATAGCGATAAAATAGAGTTGACGGGGCGGTAGCCCAAGCCTTTCTTCTGAACTCTTTACCTACCCTCCCCCATATCTGAAAATTTTAATTCTGCGGTTGTGAAAATCAATCATTGCGCATATCCTTCATAATAAAATCCACAACAAAAAAATAAAAATATATTAAAAACAATAAATTACATTACTGTGGTGGATCGCCTAAAATATCAAAAAACTGTCAAAAACCGCGCGCGTCCAGCCCCGTGGAAAGCCCACCCCCGTCAGGAGTACCTTTTAATTTAATTACTTGTTATATCAGTCTTTATTTATGCCACAATCACTGGTAAATAACGCAATCAATATCTGTTCCCTTTCTATCGACATCTTTAGGCAATAAAAAAGCACCATTTAGGTGCTTTCATTATAGTTCTGTTTCATTAACTCTATGGGTAATGTTTTATAATTACCCAGTCCCATAAACTCTAATTTAGCATTTGGAACATTAGGAAAATCAGTATCAATTAAATCCTTTAGTTTTTCTAACCATTTATAGTTTTTGCTGTCAGTCTGCTGAATTAAATACCATAATATTAATATGCGACTAAAAACACGTTGCGATGTCCTTTCGTTCGTTTCTACTCTAGTGTTAGGTAAAGTAATGGCATTAAAATCTTTATTCCACACTCTAGAATGATGTGCGCACAAGTTTCTCAAGATATTGATTTCACGTAACCATTTTTCAAAAGTGACGTGATCTATGCCAAATTTCTTGGAGATTTTTTTCTGATTATTTCCTTTTAAGAATGAGTAATATTTTGATAAAGTCCCAAAATCCCATATTTCTACAATCACCCAAAAAGGTATTTCTTTATCATTTTCCCTATGATAAATAATAAACTCAGCTTTATTTCTTTTAATTTCGCCTTGTAACTTAGGTAACCAAACATCATCATAGTTTTTTCTTATTTTTGAATGATCTTTCTTAATAAACTTCTCACTTTTATACGCTAATGGATCTATGCGACCTAATTCATGCGCCATAACCGAACGTATGTTAACCTCTAATCTTTCGATAATATCTAACAGTAATAATCTCAGTTTTTTATCGAATAAATAAAGCTTATAAACTTCATTAAAAGATGTATTTGGTAAAAACTCATCAATAAATTGACTTTGTCTTATGCCATTTTCAGTAACTATAGCTGTCCTTCTACTAGTAAACCAAAATCCAGAAAGACGATAATAACCAACCTGAGAAAGTTTTCTTTTCGCATATGAAATATCTTCAACTACCATCTTTCTAGTAAGCAAAATATCAACTAACTCAGCATATTCCTTATGAGGTTTTGTTAAAAGCATAGGATAATAAAGAAGAAAAAAGAAGGGTAAGGAGGTAGCTTTTACACTCAACATTTCGGATTGAGGTCAGTTTTATCGTTTAGGCTACCCCACGATTGGGGGTATATTCTACACTAAATGAGATCAAAAGCAAGGATATAGATCACATTTTGATAATCCAAAACAGTGCAAAACAATCTAAAATAGCTCAAAACAGTTCTATAATTCAGCTTTCAATATCAGATAGTCAAGTGGTTAAGATAAGATATTTACACAATAAAAAGCTGCCGTTTCAGAAATGCCTCAAAGAGTAAAAAAGGTCAAAAAACTGGAATAGCGATAAAATAGAGTTGACGGGGCGGTAGCCCAAGCCTTTCTTCTGAACTCTTTACCTACCCTCCCCCATATCTGAAAATTTTAATTCTGCGGTTGTAAAAACTGAGTTAATGGTGCTGTTGTTGGCGTATCAACGACTGGGGATAAATACTACGATCATAAGTTGACTAAAATAGAAAAAGGCAACTTGTTAGAAATGACCTCTCGCGTATCAACTGCGGAGATTTCTAGCTCGTCGCCTTTATCTGATGTCAATGATAAAAGCCTATTACAAATTCTGCAACAACAAAATGCAGAACTGGAGCAAACTAACAGCCAAATCAAACGGTTTGGCGGAGAGGAGTTTAATGATTTAATGGCTAGGGTGTTGTATTGGAATAAAGAAAAAGGAGCTAAATTCTTAGATAACCTTACGCTTCAATTGCGATCACCGTTATCAGAGAATAGCTCCATTGCTCGCAATATTAAAACCGAAACAGACCTAAGTCAATACATTCAACCTACACCCTACATCCACCATTGGTAGATGTAAATATCCTCAATAGTATTATGTAGCATAATCTCCCTCATTTTTCATAAATCCACTACCACGATTTTTATCAAGAAAAAAAGCAATGTGTATATATAAGCAAAAAACTATAGGACCAATAGGACCATAGGACCAATTCAGTATTGGCGCGGGTTGAAAGCCTGTTTTTTGGTCCTATTCCATTTTTAAAAATAGGACCAGTAGGACCAAAATAGGACCAGTTTTAAAAATGGTTGTTTTTTGAGCTTTAAAAAATAGGACCAAAATAGACAAAAATAGGACCAAAACAGGCAAAAATAGGACCAAAATCACTAAAAATAGGACCAAATTTTATTTATTTTTTACATAAATCATTGTTTTTTTATATATATTATTTTCTGGTCCTATTGGTCCTATAAAAAAACAGTTATCTACACGAAAAAAACTTTTTATCTAATTTTTTAATTCTGTGCCCATTTTATGATGTAAATTAAATGCTACATATTTTGACAAATGTGAATATTTAACTAATTTATATGCCACATGCCAGACAATAAAAAAAGAGGGCGTTTGCCCTCTTGTTTATACTGGATAGGTTATGTATTTTCTTCCTCGTCCTCGCTCTCTACCAGCGTATAGAGTAAATAGCATCTTGTGCGCTCGCCTTTTATTTGGCGTGGGAGTTTGATTGTAAATTCATACCCCTTTTCCTTTCCTCGCTTTAACATTCCTTTCTCGGTTAGGATTTGGCAAGCCTGCTTTTTAGGATGTCCTTTTATTGCCTCGTCAAATGCCATTGGGTACAAATAAAAATACTCTTGTTCATCGCTCTTGCTATCAGGTATTACACGATAACCAGCGATATTGTTTACTTCTCTTTGCGTTGGATCTATTGGGTATCTAATAAAACGCCCCTCCGCATTTGCTAAAAGCCAGCCATTCACTTGTTCAATAATCTGTAATTCCTCTCGGCTATGATAACCAAAGATATTTACCCACTCATTAAAGGCTTTCGTGATCGCATTTTCACATTCGACCACATCCCATTTTGTGAAGTCTAGGGAAAGTTTTAATGTTGTTTCTAATATCGCAAAACGACTCATTACACGCTTAACTTGTGAATGGCAATCATTCGGCAAGGTATTTAATCTGTTATCCAAAATAGCTCGATATAACGGCTCTATGGCGTTATTGTGGTGTAAATTAATAAGGTGCTTAATCCATTCTCGCCCTACAACGCCATAATGCAATTTTGAGGATTGGTTTAAATGGTCAGCGTGCGCCTTTCCGTCTTTGTGGTGGTGGAATTAAGTAGCCCTTTGTAGTGGAATATTCAACAATCGGACTAATTGCCCCACATTCGTTTTTATCCCCACGTTAGTTAAGTAGGTTTCTAAATCCATCTCCCCCGTAGAAAAAGCTACAGTGCGCCACCGTGCTAAATCTCGGTTGCCTCCCTCTTTTGCACCTTGTATCTTGCCTACACCATTAAATAAACTGTAAGCAATGTCGCCCACGTGCTTGCGGTTGGTGCTTTGCCCTATCTCATCCAACGGCATAAAGCCATCATTTCTGGCTTGCGCCTCGTTGCTAATCCCTAGCGGTGTAGTTAGCCAACTTAAACGGATTTCATCAGGGTGACCATAGATAGAACTCGCAATATTGGTGATTGTTGTTTTCCCTGTTGAACTACCGCCAAAGATATGTACACCAAAGCTCTCGGCATTGATCAAATGAATAATAGGCGCACTTAACGCAACGGCTACACCTAGCATCATAAACGGATTACCAGCCACGTTGTTAGCGATTTCCTGCTGCCAACTTTCAATGCTACCGCTTACGCCATAGCCTTTATTATTAGCAGACTGCCCTACAAAAAATACTGGTGTTTTAGGTTCTCCAATAACCTCACCATTAGGCAAAATATATGCGCCTGATTGCCACCCTGTCGCATTTACTACACGATAAAATCCCTTTTGATAATAGTCTTGTAAATAATCGGCTAAATAAGGGCGTAAGCGTTGATTATTCGTGATATTCAAGCCATTTTTACGCAATAATTGCCAGCCTGTACGCTCGCCAACGTCTTTTAATGGCAAAGCGATAACCTTACTTTGCTCACTGCGATTAGGCGTAAAGCGTAACATTGTGTAAAACTCATCTTCACTTTGCCCCATTCCAACAACCTCAACCGCATCACAAAGCCACTCTATTTTGTCCTCGTAGATTTCACCCGTTGAGCTATTGGTCTTTAATGTAATTCGATATAAGCCCCTTTTCCCTCGTTCTGTGCGTTCTTCGATAAAAGGTAAGGTGTTGGCTTGATTATTCTCTTTGTGTGCCTCTGTGATGCTCTCGCTCACGATTTCAGCCACACTATCACCCTTTCTTACTCGTTTAATATAATCGCTTAGATTCTCGGTTACTTCGCCAATACAATTACATAATGCCAATTGCTCAACCTTAGAATGTTTGGCAAGGTTAAGACAAAGTGCGGTAACTTCTGCTTGTAAAAGCTCACCACATTGGAGCACCCTTACTGCTTTCTGTGCTGGTGGAACAATTGCTAACCGCTCTAATTTATTCAACTGCTCTACATCAAGGATAATCGGCTTTTGCTTTGAATCATGCTGTAATGCTTGGCAAAGTAAGAGCCATCCCTCGCCCTTACCTTTACCCCACCATTCCCACGCTTGATTGCCTGCTAACACAATTAAATCACTCAACGGCTCATTAGGTTGTCCTTTAAAGTGTGGTGCCTGAATCATTTTTTTACTCATTTCCACCACCTTGTATTTCATCTACATTGAAACTAACACCCTGCAGTTTGCTAATTAAATATTTAGCACCACGCATAAAGGCTTTAATCTGCCCCTTTTGCTCTTTACTTAACGTTTTTCCTTCTGCTAATTCTTCCACCATCAACAAGCCTTTTGATAACCGTTCGGCTAAATCATCACATTCTTTGGCTAATTTAATCTTATGGTGATAGCAATCTGGAAACTCATTAAAACAGCGTTGGTTACTGTCTTTTATTAGCTGAAATTGGCGGTTAATTTGCGTATATAGCACATATAAGCCATTTCCCTTGCCTAAGGTGAGGGTTGGCTTTCCATCGTTCAAACAGCCCTCTAATTTCGCTTTAAATAGCTTATTTGGTTCGGTGGTGGATTTCGCTACTTTCATTTGAGTGATAGGGTTCATCATTGATCACCTCCTAAACCATCGGGATGACTAATTCTGATTTCAGCATACAAGCCAGTGGTTTTTAAATAGTCGGATACTTCACAAGCTTGAGCATAGGTAGGATATTCACCCACAAAAGCAATCTCGCCTTGTTTATCAAAAACGGTTATTTCATAAGGGGGACGCTCTACTCTTAATGTTGAACCATAAACAAGCGGATCGTTATCCATTGCCTCACGTGCGATTTGTGCTGCCTCTTGGTATGTTTTCCCCGTGGCAATAATGAATGGTTGACCTTCTACGGTTTCATCTTCTCGATAAGTGATTACGCTGTATTTACGCATAAACTCCCCCTTTAACCTCTAAAGTGCGGTCATTTTTGGCGGTGTTTGGTAAGCGACCTAACAAAATCAGCACATAATGGTGGGCAAGGTATGCTCGGGCTTGTTGCTCGTTGTCGGCTTGGATGCGGATTTGTTCTGCTTTGGTTTGGTCGTAGTGTTGGCGTGATATGCCAATGAATTGATAAATCATTTGCGTAACTCCGTATGTAAAATTATTGAGAGTTACCGCTAAAAGTTTCCACGCTTTAGGGCGGTAACGTGCGACTGGGTGGAAAACTGCGACATACGGTACACAGCCAACGATTAGACGTTGCCAATCGCACGCTACCATTGAGATAAATCCAGTCAATCCAAAAATGGATAGTATTGAATTTATTGAGAAAATTCCGTTGTGCGAATTTGCATATCGGATTTTAGGTGTGCGAACTTCACGAACAAAAAAAGCACGGTTAAATGGCGTGCTACTGTTCGCCGTTGATTTATTATTCGAGTTTCCACGCTCGGTTCTAGATTTTGCTAGAACGCTATTAAGATAACGGACTTTACCGTAGGTTGTAAAGTGATTTAGATCACGTTTTTAGAAATTGATTAGAATAAACTTAAAACAAGTAGGCTATTTACGCTTAGATGGAAATAGTCCTTTGATTATAGAAATAAATGCCGCCAAAATATTGACAGTACAAGCACTTGTTATAGTAATAAATACTGTATCTGAATGTTTTTTTGGATCGTAGTAGAACTGAATAAATCTCATCCAAAAAATAATACTAGCAATTGCAAAACATACAGCAATCACGGCATAACAAATACGTAAATTACGATTTGCCTTACTATCTTTTAATCTTTCTTGTTTTATAGAGCTATTAATATTGGAACTAGGGGCTTTTAGCCCCTGATTTTGATATTGTATATCGATATTCGGATCATGTCCTATTTCAGAGTTTCTAAATTGGGAACGAATAGCCATTAAACTTTCCCTTTATACAACTCAAGATTAGTAATCACCGTTCCTAAAATATCATTCATACTCCAAGCTGTTTTAGGTTGATGAGTCATCCATGATAATTGGGATGCTGAATATTCACCATACTCTTTGATAATGTCATCAATAAGCTCCCACGACTGTGGATCATCTTCACTAACCATGACTGTATTGCCAAAAACATCTATACCATATGAGGTAATAGGTTGATCTCGAAAACTCTTAAATTCGTGATAAATAGATGGAATTACAGGTCCATACTGCCAACGTGAGAAGAAATCATCAAACAAAGGATACCCTGTTTCTTTTAAACTCCACGATTGAGCAAAAAACATTAACTTTTGTAACTTCATTGGAGTTAAATCAGTAACAGCTCCATCTTTCGCTCTCTGAATAAAAGAATTTGCAACTTGCATTGCTGAATAAGCCATATTTAACCTCCTTAGATAGCTATTAATTAACGTTCATTAGAACAATATTGTGTCATAAAACATATTTACAAGAAAATACTGTATAAAATTAATTGGCGATATTTTCTTTATTTTTGGGAGTTAGCACACAAATTTATATAAAGCCAACCCTTAATATAAAGGTAAAAACTATCAATAACACAAAATCAATAGATAATTTATTTTTTCTGATAGTTACTCAGTAGTGCAATGATAGTTACTGAGTAGTGCAATGATAGTTACTGAGTAGTGCAATTAGATTATTTTTTGAGCTAATTTGACAATCTGATAGTTACTGAGTAGGGGTGTCAGAGTGTTTTTAGGCATTTCTGATAGTTACTGAGTAACTACCTTTATATATTATGCCATATACTATATTTATTATTTAAACATTCTCATTTCTAATTTCTAAGAAAAGCACTCACAAAAAAAACGAATGTTGGTTAGAAGAAAAATTAGCTATTTGTAGTTTTCCAATTGTCTGTAGGCTTATGCTTTTCTATTAAAGCGAGTCCTGTTTTTTGAATGTTATTTATTGGGTAACATGTCAAAGCATACAGGGAACAATGATTTTTACCTCCTATCCTCGTTACCTCAAGAAAGCCAGCACTAATTAATTCATCTAATGCCACTTTTAACCCTCTTGAAGAAAGATTAAAGATTTCCTTCGCTTTATTTTGAGGGGCTGAAAGATCTCCATTATTTTTACGATCATAATCTGCAACTAAACGTATGAACACCCATTTAGCTGATAAGCTGAGATTAATAAATTCTGGACTTTTTACAACATCATGGCGTAGTGCAGTCCATGTGTTACCGTTGACAGCTTGCTCTAATTGTTTTCGCTTTTTTCCTTGCCGCCCTTTCACTTTTGCGTAGTCTGCCATATAATAAATCCGTCTAATTTTATTAGCATATGTCTGTAATTTGTATCTAACCTCATTGAGCTAAACTCGGTGAGGTTTTTTGTTTTCTGGATTTTTTAATCATTTTCTTTGGAGCTGACTGAATTAAAATCAGGCGCAACTAATTCAATCACAGTTGGATAATCTATCGTTTCCAACTTAACTGTTTGTTTATCTAAACCTAATAACTTAGCTTGCCCCATTACTGCGTTAACTGCTGTATTTAAACTACCGTTTCCGCTAATTGCCTTTTGGTAAATGTCCTCGAGTTTCCTAATCAAATCATCTACAGTGATTTCATGGCGTTGTTGGTGAGATTGTTTTAGCTCATCTAATCGGACCGTAATAGGACCGTCTGATAGTAATTCACTTGCTTTTCGATTTATGGTGTCAGGTTTCATATTCTCAGCATGGTAAGCCTGTCTATAAGCCTCGCTGGCGTTGCCTGTCTCGATATACTGTAAGCAAAAATTTTCTTGTTTCAGCGTTAATTTATGGTTAAAAATTTGCCCTCCTGTAATTCATTGTTTTTAAAACAAACCTCAAAATTGAGTTTTGCAAGAAAATCAACAATTTATAATTCCCTCAAATTGAGGTGAAGCCATATCTCCTCGTGCGCTTACTGCTTTTTTATGGACTCCAAAAATTCCTAAAACCATCATTGGTGGACGGGCTCAAAATTGAGCTGGTTTTCATCTCCTAAAATTTGAGGAGATTGCCGCCAACTTGTGTTAGTTCAGTAGTGGTCATATGACCACAGTTGGATTATGTACATAGCTAAGTGTTGTGTTATCGCAACAGTTCAACTGAACCAAAATTGGATTGACTACCTCAAAAATTCAGGAGGGTTCACGTCTTCCCAACCTCGCTTAGCCTTTTCTCTAACTTATTCAGCGTTTGTTTAGCCTTGAGTAATTGCCCTAATAAAAACTCCGTAGGGCATTGTTTATATTCCCGTTCAATTTCTAGCACCTTTTCTTTCTGCAGCAGGATGACCTCACTTAATGGATAGGGTTCGTTATCGTCATCAAGACTAAGGAAAGAGTAGGTAGTCGCTCTCACCAAGTAATGTTGAACAGCATTAGGTAAGAGAAAACGCTTGGCTATCTTGTTCTTTATTTCCATTTCTTTTCCCAATAAACTCGCTTTTCTTCTTCTGTGAGGGCGTGAAAGTGTGTGGCATATCCACCGTGCTTTAATGCGTTAAATCGGCTATGGCGATATTTGTTACCCGTTTCGCAAATAGGCGTTTTATTTCGCACTTTTGGCGTTATCTGATCACTCACAATCCACCACCAGCAAGGGTTTAACGGTTTTCACAATTCGCAGTTTGTGTCGCAATTTATCTGCAGTAATTGTGCTAATTTTTCTTGGATATTCTCCACGTCATAAATCACGCAATTAATACGCTCTAACATCCACTCCAGATAGTCTTTATCGCTCATTCTCACATCAGGCACTCCCTCTGCTTTTATCGTTGGATAACCTTTATCAATGGCGATTTCCAAACTCTCTTGAATATCGTTTAATTGCGCTGCAATATCTGCGTATGTTGGGTTATATTGGTTTTCTGCTGGTGGATTGGTATCAAGCATTTAATGCCCCCTTTCTCAAGTGGTGTAATGTGGTTTCCTGTAATTGTGCTTTTCGCTGATAGTAGTCCATACCTAACTTAATCATTACGGCATTTTCAGAAAGCAACTGATCAACTAATTGCAATTGTTCTGCAGTTAAGCATTGTCTTATTTCCATATCATCAGGATAGCCATTTACCTGTAACCACGATTTACGGCTATTCCCTAGTGCTACCACATAAACAAGGTTATTCTCTCGGCTGTATGCGTGAGGGTCTTCTTTGCCTACTTGTTCTAAGCGGTACTTAATCGCCTCATTCATTCGTATTTGATCAGCCTTCATATTTGCTCGGGTCGCAAGGCGTTTTTTCATCTCGTTAAACTCTTTGATGTACTGCTCTTTAAATTGCATTGCTTTCTTGCCAGTAAAGCCCATCACTAACAACGTAAAGCCGTCTTGGGTCATATAGAACATTGGTTGTTTTTTATTTTGTTCATTCAGGTAATAGGACTCCTTAAAATTAAGGAGTCTAAATTCATCAGAACAACCTAGATTTTTAATGGTGTTTAGTAAGTTATCGTGCCGTTTACCAAAGTAATGCGCTACTTTTAGGCTATCTGTCATTGCTACCGTTTCTTTGTGAAAGACTTTAGGAAATACTGCGTTATTTACCGCACTTTCTGCGCTTTGTAGCTCGTTTGCTTGGTTTACTTGAATGTTTGTATTGATCATCATTAAATCCTCGCTATGCGCTAAATATTGGCTTTTGTACGTGATGGCTTTTGTACAACTCTTTCACCGTCCACCACCGCCAAAGGATCGACATAATGAAAACGATTCATTGCTTCGTTAATATCTGCCTGTGAGAGTGGCTTATAACCTCGCTGGCTTGCTTTCAGGTTGTAATACTTGGCTAACTTCTCGCAATCTTTCGCACTTGCTACTCGGTAAGAGAGATAAACGCCACCGTATACCCCCTTGCGTTCCACTCGCACAAATGAAATATCGTTTTGCTCCTCGAGTTGATTAATCTCATTACGCAAAGAACGGTTAAAACAGATTTTTTGTAATTCAAGTTCACTAACCTCACCCAATAGCACAGCTAAGCCAGCTACTTTTGGCTTACGTTCCATTGCTGGAAAGTTAAAACTCGCTAGATATTGATCACCTTCCATAATTCCCCCTTATGCGTTAGTGGATTGAATAAAGGCATTGACCTCATCAGCACTAAAACGCACAGAACCACCGATTTTGATTTTTTTGAGTAAGCCCTGTTTTGCTAAGCGGTCAATTTTGGTACGTGAGCCAATACCAAGTGCGGTTAGCTCATTAATGGAATAGTATTTTTTGATTGGTGTTTGATTGGTTTGAGTAGTACTCATAAATACCCCCTTTTAATTTGGTTAATTAAAATTAAGCAAAGTATTTCATTTTGCTTGGGAGTATTTTGGCGATATGGGATTAGTTCAGGGGGAAAATGAACAATTGAACAAGTTCAATGAACAAATGAACTGTTTTGGATAGGATTAAAATACAAAATACCGCCTAAGTAGGCGGTATTAATTATGGTTCAAGGTATTTCCTCAGAGTGTTTTTGGATGGAATATGCTGATTTCTGTAAGTAGTCTTTAACATTGTGTGTAGTTCACTATATGTCGGATACTTTCCATCATTCTTTGTTATAAAATCGCTCTTTTGAATGATAAGTTTGAAAGTGTAGGCTAATTTATCTTTATCTGTTCGTATTGGAATATCTCCAGCATATTCCACAGCAGATAATATTTGGTTGCTATCTCTAAGGCTCTGATTTTCATTTTCAAGCACTGTAATGTATTCTTGTAAATTCTTATTTTCAGATTTAAGCTCTACATTTTCAGTCTGTAATTTATCCACTAGGGACTTATCAGATGAAGAACCCAGTCTATAATTAATTGACTTATTTCTGTGTTGCAATATTTCTATACAGTCTAAAAGGCTCTTACTCTCAATAACAACAGATGAAATATTTGCAACCACTCCACCTTCTTCAAATAACACATTCACTATTCCTACTCTATTCCTGTATTTATTAGGATATACATCCGTATTAGCATATTCGATAAACCCTAACTGCTTTATGTAAATGGAAAATGGTTCTCCCCCTTCATCCTTTATATATTTAGAACCTTCTGGGAGAATATTAAATAATCCTTCCCCTACAAAACAGTCTACGCTATTCACAAAGATTTCTGCGTAACTATCACTCACACTTATTGATTCTTTTTTGCTTGGGATTCCATAGATTGAGATATTACAAAATATTTCTTTACTTTCTCCATTGATTGAAAGGAAGCATTCTTCATCTTCGGCTCTAAAAAATGAACACCTTAAAGAAAAGTTAAGACTTCCTTCAAAAAACAAATCAAGAATATCTTTTGTTTTAAATGTTTCTACTGAAAAATACTCATTTAATAATTGAACGGTTTCATTTACTGAATATGTACTTTTAAGAAATAACACATTACGTCCCTATACGTTGCCCTATTTAGTTGGTGCGCAACAAAGAACAAATAGGGTTGTTCTCTTTCGGCTCGGGTAATTAGTCCGCTCCTAGTTGCGCATATTTGGTTATATATGGTGAATAATACCGCACCAAAATATACAGTTCAATACTGTATAATCTGACTATTTAAGCAACAATTTTCAGGTGTTTTGGTGGTGGAATAATTGGTTCTGGTGCCTGACTTTCTACATAATCCGCCCATTCTTGTAACATCACCGCCCTTTGTGAGAGATACAAGGATTTATCATAGGTACGTCTAATTTGGTTTTTATCTTTATTTTGCTTGTGTGATAAGGCTCTTTCTATCCAGTCTGCTTTGTAGTCTTTCTCGTTTAATGACGTGCTGAATAAATGGCGTATGCCGTGCGTAGTAAGGCGTTTTTCCCCTATCCCCTTGATAATGGCTTTTCGCATTGCCTCAATGCTTAAATGACCGCTTTTCGCTGTTAAACTGGCAAACACAAATTCACTCTCAATGCCAAGTGCGGTGTGTAACTGCTGCATTTTATTAAATATCCCAATTGCTTGGCGTGATAGTGTTACTACGTGTTCTCTCCCCTCTGGTAGATTCTTATTGCCTTTTTGGACTCGGTAGATCCACGTTTTCTCTTTGTAATGAATATCCGCCCATTTCGCTTTGGCTATTTCAGACGGTCGTCCACCAGTCAATACCACCAGCATAACCGCATAAAATGAAAACGGATTAAAACGCCTTTCATCTCTTGCTTTGTAAAAGCCTTGTAAAAACTCGCTTAATTCTTCAGGGGTGATAGTATTCATTCCCTTAGATACTGGCTTATCAAATTCCTTGCCTATTTCTGCTAACGGATTATGCGCAATCAATCCCCTATGAAGTGCGAACCGCATTACATTGTTAATGTTGCCAATAATCTTTTTAACGGTTTCTAACTTGCCCTCTTTCTCAAGTGGTTTAAGCGCATTAATGGCGATAAGTGGCGTGATTTCTGATATTGGATAACTGGCAAAGCGTGGGAGCAAATGGCGCTCAAATAAAGCCCACGTATCTTTAGCTGTGCGTTCTGAAAAATTAGCCTTTATCTTTCTATCTTCAAACCACGCTTTAGCTATCTTCTCAAAGGTGCGATTTAGTTTATCCGCCTGTGCTTGTTCTTGTTGCTTACGGTAGGTTTGTGGGTCGATATTATTAGCCAGCAAGGCGTTATATTCATCACGCTTGGCTCTGGCTTGTGATAGGGATAAATCAGGATAAGTACCTAAGCTAATTGTAGTGCGTTTTTTGGTGTAGGGTTGGGCGTATCTAAAACGCCACAACTTAGCCCCTTTACGTGATACTTCTAAAAATAGCCCTTCACCATCATATAGTGGTTTGCTGCTCGCTTTTGCGTTTTTAATCTCGCTGTCTGTTAGTTTCTTCACTAATCTAGCCATAAAAAAACTCCATGTAGAAAGAGTTATTTTTAGAAAACATACTCAAGATAGTACTATTTTTTGAATGGGAGAATTATAGTACTAAACCATTTCAAACCTTGTTATAAAAGGCTTTATGCGTTTTTTAGTACTATAATTTGAAAGTTTTATTTTCTTATTTTGGGAGTAAATAGTACTAAAATGGGTTCTTTCTAAAATTATAGTACTATTTATAGTACTAAAAATGTGGGTTAGAATGAATAAGTTTGATTAATTTTGCACTATATAAAATGCGATAAACCTTGATTTTACTGGGTTTTATTAATTATTTTGGTGAGGTTTGATGAAGATTGATTTATGGATTGGCGGAAGATCATGGGAGTCGAACCCACCCGAGATTGCTGGCAACCTCAACAGGATTTGAAGTCCTGCCGCTTCACCGGAAACGACGATCTTCCAAATAGGAAAGTGTTTGAACTTTAACGCAAATAACTATTTGATTCAAGCCATAAGCTAAAATTTTCATAAAACTTACCGCACTTTTTTAACCACATCACAAAATTCGGTTTTCTTGTTTATGAATACTGAATTTTCAGTAGAAAACGAGTATGATTTAGCTAATTTGATCTACAAAATAGGAATAAGAATGTCTCTTTATCAAAGCCTTCCTTCTGTCGATAAAATCTTAAAAACAGCTGATGGTGTGACACTAATTACTGAATTTGGGCATTCAGCGGTAGTCAATATTTGCCGTCAATTAATCGAGCAAGGGCGTGAAAGTATAAAAAATGAAAATAAATTACCGCACTTTTTTACCGATTTTAAATACACAATTGAAACTATTCGCAACAAATTACAGCAACAACAGCAAGTCAATATTCAATCTGTATATAATTTAACAGGCACCGTATTACATACCAATTTGGGGCGTGCGTTGTGGTCAGAAGTAGCACAACAAGCGGCCTTGACTGCGATGCAACAAAATGTGGCATTGGAATATGATTTGGATACGGGCAAACGTAGCCATCGAGATCATTATATTAGTGAATTACTCGGTCAGTTAACTGGTGCAGAAGCGGCTTGTGTGGTCAATAATAATGCTGCAGCAGTTTTATTAATGTTAGCCACCTTTGCGCAAGGCAAAGAAGTGATTATTTCGCGAGGAGAATTGATCGAAATTGGTGGTGCATTTCGTATTCCTGATATTATGCAACAGGCGGGTTGTAAATTAGTTGAAGTCGGCACGACCAATCGTACCCATTTAAGTGATTATCGCAACGCAATTAACGAAAATACGGCATTTTTAATGAAAGTGCATAGCAGTAATTATCAAATTTGTGGTTTTACAAAATCTGTATCTGAACAAGAATTAGTTAAGTTAGCGAATGAATTTAATCTGCCAGTAATAACGGATCTTGGTAGCGGTGCTTTAGTGGACTTAAGCCAATATGGACTACCTTCAGAGCCGACTGTACAAGAAAAATGGGCGCAAGGGGTGGATTTAATTTCTTTCTCAGGGGATAAATTATTAGGTGGTCCGCAAGCTGGCATTATTGTCGGGAAAAAAGCATGGATTGATCGCCTGCAATCCCATCCACTAAAAAGAGCATTGCGTTGCGATAAAGTGATTTTAGCAGGCTTGGAAGCGACACTGCGTTTATATTTACAGCCTGAAAAATTAAGTGAAAAACTGACCGCACTTTATTTGCTGACCCAACCTGTCAATGAGTTACTCGCCAAAGCAGAACAGCTAAAAACTGCGTTACAAGAAAAATTAGGCACTGATTATTTACTGCAAATTGAAGACAGTTCGGCACAAATTGGCAGCGGTTCGCAACCGTTAGCGATAATTCCCTCTGTTGCTGTCACGATTTCGACAGAAATTCCGGGGAAACTGACCGCACTTTTACAACGTTTTAAACGTTTACCCCAGCCAATTATTTGCCGAGTAGAAAAAGAAAAAATCTGGCTCGATTTACGCAGTCTTGCCAGTTTAGCGCTCTTATTAGAAACCGTTAAACAGCTTTAAAATACATTTAAATAACAAAAGGGCATTTTTACATTGCCCCTTCTTTTTTATTCTCTTAGCATTAACCAATGCGTTTTAGTGCATCGTAAATCAGCCCCCAGAATTTATCTTTGTCTAATTTCATTGCCACTTGTGTATGGCAATTTTCAGGAATAGGGTAACGGAAATCGGCTACTGTCATACCTAATGTATGTGTACCTGTCAGTTCAATATTGACTGGCACAGCTTTTGTTGTGCAAACACTTGGATCGATCACATAAGCTACCGCACAAGGATCATGCACTGGCGGATAATCAAAACCTTGTGCTTGTTTATACATTTTGCCGAAAAACTCGAGCAGTTCGAGCACAAACTTCGCTGGTTTGGTTGGAATTTGCGCAATTTTCTCAACAACATCTGGAGTAGCAAGTGCTTGGTGTGTTAAGTCTAAACCAACCATTGTGACTTTCCATTTTTCATTAAACACAATATGTGCCGCTTCAGGATCAATTTTAATATTAAATTCGGCTACTGCGCTCCAGTTCCCTGTATGATAGCCGCCACCCATTAATACCACCTCTTTCACTCGCTCTACAATTCGTGGTTCTTTACGCACTGCCATGGCTATATTCGTCAACCCACCTGTAGGTACTAATGTAATAGTTTTTGCTGGATGACTCATCACTAATTCAATAATCAAATCTACTGCATGGCGAGGATCTAACGTTAAAGTTGGCTCTGGCAAAACAGGACCATCCATACCCGATTCACCATGAATGTTAGGAGCGACTTCCACTTCACGTACTAAAGGACGTACACAGCCTTTCGCAATAGGCACACCAATGATATTGGCGATTTCAGCAACGGCTAACGCATTACGACTAACTTTTTCTAAAGTTTGGTTACCAACAACAGTAGTAATCGCTAATAAATCAATTTCAGGGTTTCCATGGGCAAGTAAAATCGCAATCGCATCATCATGGCCGGGGTCACAGTCTAAAATAATCTTTTTCATTGGCTACCTCTGTGGAAGATAAGAGTTTGTTTCTTTTTGAAATTTCAATTACTCAGAGTAGAGATAATTCCATCTTATCACAATCTTTTCAATGAGGAACTGTGAACGAGATCACAACATCATCAATGTGTGTTTTTTTGTTTTATCAGAAATGAAGAAAAAACTACTTATTTGCGCCTTAAATGTTAGAATTCAGGCAAAAAGACGTTGAGGAAAAGTAGATGATTATTGTGACATCTGGTCATGTAGATCACGGGAAAAGCGCCTTATTACAAGCATTAACTGGAAAAAATACTGCACATTTACCCGAAGAAAAAAAACGTGGAATGACCATTGATTTAGGCTATGCCTATTTACCTTTAGAAAAAAACGGCAAAATTGACCGCACTTTAGGTTTCATTGATGTGCCAGGTCACGAAAAATTCTTAACTAATATGTTAGCTGGCTTAGGCGGCATTGATTATGCAATGTTAATTGTTGCGGCAGATGAAGGCATTCAAGCACAAACGGAAGAACATCTAGCGATTTTACGTCTCCTACAATTCAAAGAAATTTTAGTCGTCATCACAAAATCCGATCGTGCAACGCAAACACAAATAGAACAACTTACACAACAGTTAAGAACCAACTACACGATTTTAGCTAATTCATCTTTTTTTGTAACATCGGCTAAAAATGGTGATGGTATTATTGAATTACGCCAATATTTAACTAAATTGCCCTCCTTTGCTGATCCTGCAAAACCATTCCGCTATGCTATCGACCGAGTGTTTAGCGTAAAAGGAGCGGGTACTGTAGTGACTGGGACAGCTTTTGCCGGCACGGTTAAGATTGAAGATGATCTTTATTTATCTAGCGGACATAAAGTTCGTGTAAAAAATATCCATAGCCAAAACCAACCTGCTACACAAGGAGTTGGTGGCGAACGCTTAGCTTTAAATATTCATACTGATTTAGACCGCACTTTAATTGAACGCGGTGATTGGCTATTGGCACAATCCCCATTAAAAGCCACAGATCGCATCACTGTAAAACTCTGTGCTGAAATGGCGTTAAATGAAACCCAGCCCATTCATATTTACCACGCAACCGCACGTACCACTGGGAAATTGAGCTTATTAGACAACAAAAGCCTCACCCCAAATCAAGCAGGTTTAGCAGAAATTATTTTAGAAAAGCCGCTCTTTTTAGCTTATGGCGATAAACTGATTTTGCGCAGTGGTGATGCAAAACGTCTAGTCGCAGGAGCAAGCGTGTTAGAAATTCACTCTCCGAGACGCTATAAACGCACTGAAAGTCGCTTATCTTTTTTACAACAACTGTTACAAGCTGAAACTGAGGAAGAACGCACCGCACTCTATCTGCAAAATAAAGCGGTTGAAGCCAAAAACTTAGCGTGGATAGAACAATTAACGGCAGCTAAACTCGATGAAGTTCTTACGAAGAATCAGCATATTCGTTTCCAAGAGTGGTGCTTTAATACAGATTATCGGCAGCAACAAACCGAAAAATTATTAACATCACTTGCTCAATATCACGAGCAACATAATGATCAGTTAGGTATTAGCAAAGCGCGTTTATACCGCATTGCTAGTGTCAATCAGCCTGAAAAATTGATTAATCATTTTATTGATGAACTATTATCAACAGGTAAGTTACAACAAACTCGTGGTTGGTTACATTTACCAGAGCATAAAATTGCGTTCTCTAGTGAGGAACAAGCCTTGTGGCAAGCCGTATTAGCAGAATTTGAAAAGCAAAAAGGACAAGCATTTTGGGTACGCGATCTTGCCACAATTTTATCCGTAGAAGAAACTACAATGCGTAACTTTTTGTATAAAGCCGGCAAATTGGGTTATCTCACGCCAATTGTAAAAGATCGTTTTTTCCTCACCGAAAGCATTTATGCCTATGCAAAACTAATCAAAGCCTTTATTACCCAAGAAGGCGCTATTTCAGTGAATCAACTACGTGATGAATTGCAATTTGGACGAAAATTAGTAGTTCAGCTAATTGAATATTACGACCGCAGTGGCTTTCTGCGTCGTAAAGGCAATTTACATCTTTTGCGAGATGGTGATGTTTTTGATGCCTAGAAGTGCGGTCATTTTTCACAAAATTTTTTAAGACTACAAAAAAGCAACCTAAACAGGTTGCTTTTTTGTAGTCTTAGCAAGAACCGATGGAATTATTTTTGTGGCATTTCTGCAAGCACTTTAGTGAGTAATTCCCAGTAGATTTGTACTGCGGGAATATGTACTTTTTCATCTGGCGAATGTGCATTCCGGATAGTTGGACCAATCGATACCATATCTATATTTGGATAAATTTTCTTCAATAGACCACATTCCAAACCTGCGTGTATCACTTTCACAATTGGCTCATAACCAAGCACTTCTGCGTAAACTTTCTCAGTTAATTTCACGATTGGTGCATCATCGTGCGGTTCCCAACCCGGGTAGTAACCTGAAAATTCTACTTTAGCACCGACTAGTGAAGTCAATGATTTCAACAAACTTCCCACATAACGGTTACCCGTGTGAATCAATGAACGAATCAAAATAATTGCTTTAATGTGCGTTTCTTCTGTACGCAACACACCCACGCTTAATGAGCTTTCAACCACATTTTCCACCACATCGCTATTGCGAATCACACCATTTGGCAATGCATTGAATAAGTGAATAGCTTTGTATGTTGTGGTTGCAGTAAATACCGTTTCTGCTTTTTCCGTTTCTTGTACAGTAAAGGTTAAGTTTGGCTCAACTTTCGCTAATTCTGCTTTCAAAATTTCTTCGAAATTTTTCACCGCACTTTTGAGAACATCCGCATTGCCATTAAATACCAACGTTGCAAAAGCTTCACGTGGGATGGCGTTACGGATTGAACCACCACGGATTTCACTTAGTGCAAACTGAAATTCTGGTTGATCTTGAGTTAATGTCGCAAGGAAACGGGCTAACACTTTGATTGCATTTGCACGACCAGTGTGAATATCTCCACCAGAGTGACCACCACATAAGCCTTTTAATACGATTTGATAACTTTGGCTGAACGTGTTTGCTTCACGTTCAATTTCCAATGAGATATTTGCATTCTCACCACCAGCACAGCCAATATAAATTTCGCCGTTTTCTTCGGTATCGGTATTAATCATCACTTCACTTTGCAACCAATTTGGGCGTAAACCAACCGCACCTTCCATTCCCGCTTCTTCGGTCATTGTTAATAACACTTCAAGCGGTGGATGTGCTAAATCATCACTATCTAATACCGCAAGTGCAGATGCCATACCGATACCATTGTCTGCACCTAATGTTGTGCCTTTTGCTTTTACCCATTCACCATCAATATAAGGTTGGATTGGATCTTTGGCGAAATCGTGAACTGTACCTTCATTTGCTTGTGGTACCATATCCAAATGTGCTTGTAATGCCACTGCGGTGTGCTTTTCCATTCCAGCTGTTGCCGGTTTACGAATCAGAATGTTACCAACCTCATCACGCTCCGCATAAAAGCCTTTATCTTTCGCCCAAGCTAAAATAAATTGTGCGATTTGTTCTTCTTTATAAGACGGATGCGGTATTGCACAAATCTGGTCAAACCATTTCCATAATCTGGCAGGTTGTAACGTTTGAATTTCTGACATAATTCCTCCTTTTGGTATTAGTTATATGCAGCCTGAAAAATAATCAATTTTCAGCCATTTCATGAGAAAAAATTAGCAAAATTATAGCATAAAACCCTATTTCAGGTTATCCTAACGCAATTTTTTAATTTATGGGTAGAAATTTGCCCCTCATTTTTAGAAAGGTGTGTTTATGAGTGAAAAATATGTAGTGACGTGGGATATGTTCCAAATGCACGCACGCAAATTATCAGAGCGTTTACTTCCAGCAACACAATGGAAAGGCATTATTGCAGTTAGCCGTGGCGGTTTATTTCCAGCAGCCGTTTTAGCACGTGAATTAGGTATTCGTCACGTAGAAACTGTATGTATCGCAAGCTACCACGATCACGTTGAGCAAGGTGAATTAAAAGTATTACACCGTGCAGAAGGTGATGGAGAAGGCTTTATCGTGGTTGATGATTTAGTAGACACTGGCAACACTGCACGTGCAATTCGTGAAATGTATCCAAAAGCAAGATTTGTCACTGTATTCGCAAAACCTGCAGGTGCGCCATTAGTGGATGATTATGTCATTGATATTCCACAAAACACTTGGATCGAACAACCTTGGGATTTAGGTTTAACTTTTGTACCACCTTTGGCAAGAAAATAATTCAGTCTTAAATTTACAACATAAAAAAATGCGAGTAGTAAACTCGCATTTTTTGTTATCTGTGATTCAACTTATTGATTAAATTTTGCTTTTAACACATCAAGTAATTGTTCTTTAGCGATCATTTCTTTTTCGCCAGAACGACGATTTTTATATTCAATTTCGCCTTTCTCAAGATTTTTCTCACCAATCACAATCATATGTGGTACGCCGATCAATTCCATATCCGCAAACATCACACCTGGACGCTCTTTACGATCATCGAAAATCACCTCCACACCTTGTGCCATTAAAGTGCGGTATAATTCTTCAGCAAATTGTTGCACGCTTTCAGATTTATGCATATTCATTGGTACAATAGCTACTTTAAACGGCGCAATATTTTCTGGCCAAATAATCCCACGTTCATCATGATGTTGTTCAATCGCTGCGGCAATGACACGTGTTACACCGATACCATAGCAACCCATGATCATAGTTTGTGGACGCCCATCTTCGCCTTGTACTGTGGCATTCATTGCTGCTGAATATTTCGTTCCTAATTGGAAAATATGACCCACTTCAATACCACGTTTGATCTGTAACACACCTTTACCATCTGGACTTGGATCGCCTTCAACTACGTTACGTAAATCAGCAATTTGTGGTAAAGGCAAATCACGTTCCCAGTTAATACCAAAGTAGTGTTTACCGTCTTGGTTAGCGCCGGCAGAGAAGTTATCCATATTCGCAACAGTGCGATCTGCAATCGCTGGCATTGGTAAGTTAATTGGACCTAAAGAACCTGTACCCGCACCAACTACCGCACGAATTTCTTCATCCGTTGCGAATTGTAACGGGCTTGCAACGATATCGACTTTTTCAGCTTTGATTTCATTTAACTCGTGATCACCACGCACTAATAATGCCACTAACTTATGACCGCTTTCTTCCGTTGCGTGTACCACTAACGTTTTCACAGTTTTCTCAATCGGTTGATTAAATTGTTCAACTAATTCAGCAATCGTTTTCGCATTTGGCGTATCGACTAAACGCAATGCTTCTGTTGGTGCACCACGTTCTCCTAATGCCACGGCTTCAGCAAGCTCAATATTGGCGGCAAAATCTGACTCAGTTGAAAACACGACATCATCTTCACCACTTTGGGCTAACACTTGGAATTCGTGTGAAGCACTCCCACCAATCGAGCCTGTATCTGCTTGTACTGCACGAAAATCTAAACCTAAACGATTGAAAATATTTGAGTAAGTCTCATACATCACATCATAGGTTTTTTGCAAACACTCGTGGGTAGTATGGAAAGAATATGCATCTTTCATCACAAACTCACGCGAACGCATCACACCAAAACGGGGGCGTACTTCATCACGGAATTTAGTTTGGATATGATATAAATTCAACGGTAATTGTTTATATGACGCACATTCACGACGGATCAAATCAGTAATCACTTCTTCATTCGTCGGTCCAATCACAAAATCACGATCCCCACGATCTTTAAAACGTAATAATTCAGGTCCATATTCTTCCCAACGTCCAGACTCTTGCCATAATTCTGCGGGCTGTGTGACGGCCATTTTAACTTCCAACGCACCACTTTTATCCATTTCTTCACGGATAATATTTTCTACTTTGTTTAACACACGTAAACCTGTCGGTAACCAAGTATAAAGCCCTGACGCTAACGGACGAATCATCCCCGCACGCAACATTAATTGATGGCTAACAATACTTGCCTCCGCAGGCGTTTCTTTTAAGGTTGAGAATAAATATTGACTTGTACGCATTGATATACCTGTTAAGTTCTAAAAACGGTTTATAAATCGAAAAAAATTGTTGGTTAGTTTATCACTGTGTGGGCGTGGGACAAAGAGTTATAAACAAATTTACTCATAAAACAAAAAGAACTGTAAATAAACTTCTTCCATTTCATTTCAGTAGTAATCTATTAGTCTCGAACAAAAAATAGGTTAAATAACTTTTATTATTTAACCTAAGGTATATTTCATTAATTATGCATAATATTGCTGTAATAATGTTAAATATCGTTGATAAATTCGTTCATATTCAACAAAACTCTGTGGTTTTGGTTGAACAACAGATTCCTCATCAAGATGCACAAAGTCTTGGCATAACTCTGTTAACTCTCCTTCGCCATTTGCCCACATAGCTTGGATTGCACCTCCTAGGGCAGCTGCTTCTTCCTCTTTCAAACACACTACTTCGGTGTTCATGATATCCGCGATCATTTGCCGCCAAACTGCACTTTTTGCTCCACCGCCAATTAAACGAATTTGTGAAGTAGATAAGCCTGCTTGGCGGAATAAATCTAAACCATAACGTAAAGTAAAGCTGGCAGCTTCCATCATGGCTCGGCATAAATTCGCTTGGGTGAAATTAGCCGCATCTAACCCTAAAATACTGGCTTTGGCTTGGGGTAGCGGAGGCACACGCTCACCATTGAAGAAAGGCAGAATAGTAATACCTTCTGCGCCAATAGGGCTTTGTTGAATAAATTCATTAAATTTTTTCACATCAATTTGCAGTAAATCCATTACTTTTTTATTCGCTGACGTCATGTTCATGACACACACTAAAGGTAGCCATCCACCAGTGCTTGAACAGAAATTGGCAATTTCCATTGGTAAATCGCTGAGAGGTGTATCCGTATAAGCATACAATGTACCAGAGGTGCCTAAACTCATCGTGGCAATACCTTGTTTAATATTGCCCGTACCAATTGCCCCCATCATGTTATCACCCCCACCAGTAGAAACTATTACCTGAGGAGATAAGCCTAATAACTTAGCAATTTCAGGGCGTATAGTGCCAATTTTCTGTTCTGCTGAAACCAAAGGGGCTAATACTTTTTGTGGATCAAGTTCAGGGGCGAGTAAACGGAAAGCATCAAGATCCCATTGGCGATTAGCTACATCAAAATACCCTGTCCCAGATGCATCGCCATACTCCATACAAAAGTGCCCTGTCAACCAATAGTTCAGGTAATCATGCGGCAACATGATTTTAGCTATACGTTGATATTGTTCAGGATAATGTTTTCTAAACCATGCAATTTTTGAGGCAGTATAACCTGTTTGTGGCATGATACCTAATTGAGCAAATGCCTGTTCATTTCCACCTAATAATTGGATAAATTCCGCATTTTCAGCTGCAGTTTCAGTATCACACCAAAGTTTTGCATTATATAGAGGCTGATCATTCTCATCTAACATCACTAACCCGTGCTGTTGCCCCGATACACCAATCCCTCTAATTAAGTGCGGTTCGATTTTGGCTAATTTTACTGCCTCATGAAATGCGCTCACTAAGGCCGCAGTCCACCATTGTGGTTGCTGTTCTCGACGTCCTTCGCTATTTTCGATGATTTCATGTGCAGCATAACCAACAGCAATCACTTTTTTCTGCTGGCTATCTACTACGATTGCTTTTGTTCCTTGCGTGCCACAGTCAATACCGATATACATAATTCACTCCTCAAGTTAGGACTTATTCAGTGCAATAAAACGCTTCAGTTCCTGATAACTCACTGCACCATCTGTTGCCGAAATGGAAAATAAATTGAAATAGGCTAAACCATGGCCTAATTGCAATACCTCATGTAAAGGTAAATCATGATGTAAGCCATAAAGTACACCTGTACAAAACGCATCACCTGCACCTAATGTACTGACAATATTATTTTTTTCTACCCAATAAGATGGAACAGCAATTTGTTCACCTTGTTTATTGATTGCGGCAGCCCATTTGGGATCATGAACAATCACAGCTTCACGCACACCTTGTGACATAATTTTTTCTGCCATGTACTGTAAAACATCTTGAGTCGAATCTAAGTGAACAGAATCCGTAAGCAATTTTGCTTCAACGTCATTAATAATGACATAATCGACAAAAGCTAAAATCGGTTGAATTTGTTGTATGAAAATCAGTTTATCCGAAACAGACACTAAATCAATCGAAACCAAAAAACCACGTTGATGCAATTCAGTAAGCACTGCTTTCAACTTTTCTACATCAAGAAACTGCGGTAATAGTGGTAAATAGGCGATATGTGCAATTTTCGCAGAATGATTGAGTTGAAAAAGATGTTCTATCCGATACTCTGCCATCGCACCTACATAATGAAAAAAAGTGCGGTCACCTGTTTTTGAATTGATCATCACATCAGTGAATGATGTTGGGAGATCGACAGTTATCACATTTTCAACATTAACACGATGCTGATGGGCTTGCTGTAAAATAAACTGCCCTTCACTATCTTTGCCAATTGCCCCAGCGAGAAAACGAGGTAAGTTAGGATCAAGTTTATCAAGATTAAACGATACATTAGTACAGCCACCACCACAATGTAATTCCATTTTTGAAATAGTGGCTAACATGGATTCTTGTGGATAGTCCGAAATCACTAACGTCCTATCCACTAATAAGTTACCAATGGCTAAAATACCGTTACGATCCTGCATATAACTGTGCCTTATTAATGCTATTAAAAATCTGCATTTGTTCAGCAACAGTTCTGTTAATTGCCTGTTGCATATTATTCATCATCATAAGGTAATAATTATATTTTGTATCTAATTCCGTATTATTAATATCTTGTTCTACACTCTGTAATGCCGCTTGTGACATCCCTGTAAAGAAATTAATTTTACAAATTCCGCGTTGAATCGTTTTTTGGAAATCTTCTACACTTAACCCCGATCCACCATGTAATACTAATGGTACAGAAACCGCTTGATGAATTTGCTCAAGGCGCTCAAAATCAAGTTTAGGTATACCTTTATACTTACCATGCGTATTTCCAATCGCAACCGCAAGTGCATCAATTCCCGTTTCATGGACAAATTCCACCGCTTGTTCAACTTTGGTATACAACGCAACATCAGCATGACTTTCTAGTGCACCACCTTCATCACCACCAACAGCACCTAATTCTCCCTCAACAGAGATCCCATAATTTTGGCAAAGCTCAACTACTTTACGTGTTTGTGCAATATTTTCTGCATAAGAGAGTTGTGAGCCATCAAACATAATAGAAGAAAAACCGCACTTAATTGCGCGCTCAATGGTTGGAAACGTTAAACCATGGTCTAAGTTTAAACATACTGGCACCCCTGCTAGCGCGGCTTTTTTCTTGATGTATTCTACGGTCGGCTCTAGATCAATATATTTTAAATGCACCTCTGCCACATTAATAATAACAGGTGATTG
The DNA here is from genome assembly GCF_900186835.1 of Pasteurella dagmatis. NCBI lineage: Bacteria > Pseudomonadati > Pseudomonadota > Gammaproteobacteria > Pasteurellales > Pasteurellaceae > Pasteurella > Pasteurella dagmatis. Next base: position 2,050,035 of record NZ_LT906448.1, on the reverse strand, counting down.
CTGTTGTTGTGCCGCAGCAAAGACTGCATCAATAAAATTAGAATCAATCGCATTAAATGCACCTACAGCAAATTTATGTTGATTTGCAACTGCTAGAATCGACTTTAAGTTCAATAATGCCATTTTATACTCCCATTAAATAATGCTGATAATCGCTACATAATAAATGAATTGGTTTCTCATCTTCTTCAATCTGTGAAAAACGCCCTAACGGCTCTAAAAAGCGATTATCGGTTAAGTCATCATTAGCCATTGATACCTCACCAGCCAACACCGTACCACCTTCTGCCCAAAAACTATGATACAACAAAGGTGTTAAACAAATACTTTGCCCAGGTTTTAATTTGACGATCCCCCCTGCTTTCACCTTAATTTGCTTACCGTCAACCGCCACTTGAATATCCGATTTTTCATCTAATAAATCTGTTTGTTCATCGCGTTGATATAGACGAATCACTAAAGTTCCACCACCACGATTTATGATGTCTTCCATTTTTTTCCAATGGTAATGCATCGGTGTAATTTGCCCTTCTTTCACCATCATAATCTTTTCTGCATAGGGCTTATTGTTCGTGGAAGACTGATTGCGAATCGTAAACAAAGTTAAACCAAATTTGGCAAAATCATGTAAATTAAAATCTGTTACATCCCATCCTAAACGTGCATCTAACACTTCTTGTTGTGCAAGTAAATCTTGGGTTTCCCAGTCTACTAAACTGAACTTTGCAAATTCAGGCAAATGGAAGCAATGTTGTTGCATTAACGCTTTTGCTTCACGAATCACTTGATTAATTTCAGAACGTTTCATTCGCTTGCCCTCTTTTTATGGTAAAAAGTGCGGTCAATTTTTGAGAATTTTTACTTTTCTTGCGCTAATGGCCATAACCAAGCAGCGCCACGAACGCCACTGGAATCACCATGCAATGCCTTACGAATAGGGGTATGAAATTCTCGACCAAAAATATAATTCGGCATTAATTTCGGGACATTAGTGTAGAGGCGATCAATATTACAAACCCCACCAGCAAACACAATCACATCAGGATCAAGCACATTGACATAGGCAGATAATGCTTTCGCTAAACGACGCTCATACGCTTGAAGAGATTGTTCAGCGATTTCATCGCCCTGTTCAGAAAGAGCAACAATCTCATCACCTTTTAACCGGTTACCTGAACGGCGTTCATAATCATCACACAATCCTGTCCCTGAAATAAACTGCTCTATGCAGCCATAACGGCCGCAATAACATTGTTTTGTTCGAGCCACTTCTTTTTCTTCTTCATCCATCCAAGGCAATTCATTATGTCCCCATTCACCACCAATTCCATTACCGCCGTTATGGGGTTTGCCATTAATCACAATGCCAGAACCACAGCCCGTGCCTAAAATTAAGGCTAAAACAACCGCACTTCCTTCTCCTGCACCGTCTGTTGCCTCAGAGACAGTCATACAGTTTGCATCATTAGCAATACGCACTTCACGCCCCAATAATAAGCAAAGATCTTTGTCTAGTGGCTGACCATTCAACCAAACAGAATTCGCATTTTTCACTTTATGACTAAAAGGAGAAATTGTGCCTGGAATACCAAGACCGACTGTACCTGTTTGCCCGGTTTCTCGCTCTGCATCATCTACTAATCCTTTAATCGCTGAAAGCGTCTCTTCATAGGAACCTCTGGGTGTAGGCACTCGCTTTCTAAATAATTCTGTACCATCATCAGACAGTGCGATCACTTCAATTTTTGTACCACCTAAATCAATTCCAATACGCATAACCACCTCATTACTTTTTACTTTGCATTTTATTTACTCAATAAATATGATTTTTTTAGGAAATTTTATATACTTTCACTATTCTTTATTCAATCAAATGGATCATACGATGCAACAAAATACCCATATTCTTGTTATTGATGATGATGTTCAAATTTGTGAACTCTTAACTGATATTTTTGAAGAACATGGTTATACTGTTGTTACAGCGCAAACGGGCACACAAGCACTCTCTTTATTGCAGACAACACATTTTTCACTTATTTTTCTTGATTTAATACTGCCTGATGTTAATGGGCTTGTTTTACTCCAACGTTTAAAAAGTATTAGTTCAGCACCTGTTATTATGCTAAGTGGTCTAGATTCTGAATCTGATATCGTAGTGGGTTTAGAAATGGGTGCTGATGATTATATTGCTAAACCCTTTTATCCTCGTGTTGTAGTTGCCAGAGCCAAAGTCGCACTGCGTCGTCACCATCCCCAACTTTTTACAAACCCAAACATTCAGCAAGGATTTACATTTAATCACTGGGTACTTGATACAGAAAATCACAAATTATTTTCACCACAAAAACAGGAAATAGACCTGACACAAGGTGAATATACTTTATTGCATGCGTTAGTTTCACATGCTCAAAAAGTACTTTCTCGAGAAAAACTATTGGAATTAACCCATAGTGAAAGTTTAGAAATTTTTGACCGCACTATTGATGTATTAATTATGCGGTTGCGTAAAAAAATTGAACCTAATCCCAAAGCCCCTACATATATTCAAACAGTGCGAGGTATGGGGTATTTATTTTCTGTCGCAGTTGAACGCTGTTCTTAGATTATCCCCCTCCTTTTGGGAGAGGGATAAAATGACTACTTAATTACTTCACTGTCCAACCTTTATAATCTTTGATGTTATCACGTGTAATAAGGTGTACAGGAATCAACACTGGATCTTTTGGCGCTGGTTTGCCTTGTAAAATGTCATAACCAATTTTCACTGCTTCAGCAGCCATTACTTGAGGATCCTGTGCTGGTGTACCACGGAATAAGCTATCTGATAATTTCAATGCTTCTTCACCATCTGGCGATCCATCCACACCCATAATGAAAAATTCACTACGTTGTGCTTGTTTTGCCGCTAAATCAGCGCCGATTGCTGTTGGATCATTGATTGCAAAGACAGCATCAATTTTCGGATGGGCAATTAATAATGATGTCATCACTTCTAATCCCCCCTCACGGCTACCTTTTGCATTTTGGTTGTGTGATAACACTTTGATATCACTATGTTTCGCAAACACATCTTGACAGCCTTGAACACGGTCTTGTACTGCTGATACTGGTGGTCCATTGATGATCACAACGTTACCTTTGCCATTTAATTTTTCGACAATAGTTTGACACGCAATTTCACCTGCTTGGTAGTTATTTGAGGTCACAGTGGCATCTGCACCATCTGCAGCCACATCCACCGCAACAACAACAATCCCCGCTTTACGTGCACGTTCTACCGCAGGTCCGATTCCTTTAGAGTCCGCTGCATTGAGAATAATCATATCTGTTTTAGCCGCAATGAAGTTATCAATTTGGGCAACTTGCTGACCTAAGTCATAACCACTTGATACCGAAACCACATTAACTTTATCGCCTGCTAATTCTTTCGCTTTTAACTCTGCCCCTTTCGCAATCTGTACGAAGAATGGGTTAGCTAGATCACCAACTGTTACACCAATTGACTTCAGTTCTTTCGCTTGAGCGAAAGGTGCAATAGCTAACATTAAAGATACTGCTAAAGTTTTTAATTTCATTACAATTTCTCCTATGAAGTGGATAATTAAGCTGAACGAGTACGGTACTTATCGATTAATACTGCAACGATGATTACCCCACCTTTAATAACGAGTTGCCAGAAATAAGACACGCCCATTAACGTCATACCGTTATTTAAAGTAGCAATAATCAAGGCTCCAATGAGTGTACCAGTAATGGTACCAATACCTCCCACGAAACTTGTGCCACCCAAAATAACAGCAGCAATCGCATCAAGTTCATAACCAACGCCAAGATTACCGTTAGCACTATATAAACGAGATGCGCTCATTACGCCACCGAGACCGGATAATAAACCGCTAGCAGCGTAAACAAAGATTAAAACTAAAGAGACTTTGATGCCTGTTAAACGGGCTGCTTGTAAGTTGCCCCCTACTGCATAAATATGTGTACCAAGTGTAGTACGACGTAAAATGAACCAACATACAGCAATCACGGCAAAAGCGATGATGACTAACCAAGGCACCGAACCAAGATAACCATTTCCAATCCAACTGAATGAGATTTTTGAATTGATTACTGTTGTACCATCTGCAACTAAATAAGCTGCTCCACGCAATGCTGTGTAAGTTCCCAATGTTACAATGAATGGTGGTAAACCGGCATAAGCAACTAATAAACCATTGAAGACCCCCATGCCTAAGCCTGCTAACAGAGCTAATGGCACAGCAAATTCGGCTAAAGCGGGGTTAAGTGAACTCACAAGACCAATCACTGCAGTTACTCCAAGAATCGAGCCAACAGAAAGATCGATCCCTCCGGTTAAAATCACAAAAGTCATCCCTGCTGCTAATACAATATTAATTGATGCTTGACGCGTGATATTCATCATGTTCGCTTCGGTCATAAAGTTTGGTGCGACAAAAGAAAACACAATCACAATTAAAATTAAAATCGGTAAAATCCCCATTGCTTGCATGGCATCAGCAATTGCGAGTTTTTTAAAACCTGCTTTGGCTGGTTGTGCAGTTCCCATATTTACATCTCCTCAATATATTTAATTTTATTCGTTATTTCATTCAGTTAAGCAGCACCACAAGCAAATGCCATGATTTGCTCTTGATTAATCTCATCACCGCTCAATTCACCAACAGTATAACCCTCTCGCATCACATAGACTCGATCACTCATACCTACGATTTCAGGTAATTCACTGGAGATCATTAAAATAGCAACACCTTTCTTAGCCATTTCAATCATCATGCGATAAATCTCACTTTTTGCACCAACATCTACGCCACGTGTCGGCTCATCCATAATAAACAGTTTCGGTTGAATAGCTGCCCAGCGAGAAAGCAACACTTTTTGTTGATTACCACCAGATAAACCACTGACATTCACATTTGCACTTGGCACACGCATTTTTAAGCCTTCAATCGCCTCTTGCGTAGCTTGTTTACCTTTTGCTTGATCAATCACTAGCATAGTCGCATCACGCTCAATAGTTGCCATCGTGACATTTTTTAGAATATTTAAATCAAGGAATAATCCCTCTTCTTTACGGTTCTCTGGTAATAGTGCAACATGATGTGCTATCGCATCACGTGGAGAATTAAAACTAATCTCACCACCACTTAAATATATTTTTCCTTTAGTTGCCTGCTTCACCCCAAATAACAAATGCGCTAATTCAGAACGCCCTGCCCCAACTAAACCAGACAAGCCAATAATTTCACCCGCTCTGACGACTAACGAAGCATCTTGCACTTTATTGCCATCTGATAAGTTTTCTACACGTAGCACCTCTTCACCAACAGGCACTTTTTCTTTATTAAATAAATCTGTCAGTGGGCGACCTACCATCATTTGCACTAAAGTAGCAGAGTCTAAATTCTCACGTGTTAATGAGCCTACATACTTACCATCACGTAGTACACTCACACGATCAGCAAGTTCATAAATTTCTGCCATGCGATGACTGATATAAATAATCGCCATGCCTTCATCACGTAACTTTTTAACTAACTCAAATAAACGTTCTGTTTCACGTGAAGAAAGTGCCGCAGTTGGCTCATCCATCACTAAAATACGACTATTACGATGCAATGCACGCGCGATTTCCACTTGCTGTTGTTCAGCGATGGTTAAAGATGAGACTTTTTGAGTAGCTAAAAACTGGGCACCTAAACGATCTAAAACTTTTTGTGACTCTTCTGCCATGGTTTTGCGATCTAAACCAAACAGATTTTTGATTTCACGGCCAAGAAAAATATTTTCAGCAACAGTCAAATTGGGGGAAAGATGAATTTCTTGATAAATTAGAGTAATGCCTGCTTTAATGGCATCTGTAGGTGAGGAAATGGAAAAACTCTCGCCATCAATCAGAATTTCACCTGCTGAGGCAGTATAAGCACCCGCGAGAATTTTCATTAAAGTACTTTTACCAGCCCCATTCTCCCCCATGAGTGCATGAATTTCGCCACGATAAATAGATAAATCCACATCTTGTAAGGCATAAAAAGTCCCAAATCTCTTCGCGATACCTTTCATTTCTAATAAAGGATGAACTGGCGAGCTGTTATTTACTTGTGCCATTATCATAGATCCCTATTAAATTAAACATATTTCCATTTAATCATAGGAATATGAATAGAAAATGTTTAATCTCATTCATAATTGTCATAATTCTTTGTTTTTTCCAATTTTGAGAAAGAGATCACGAAATATCATTAATAATGGTATGCTTTTCCATAGATAAATCGATGTGCTTTACCTGATATCAGGTATATCAATATTATTTACTATTAGTTTAAAGATAATCAATAATAAATATATTTATTCTCTAGAATGAAAATATATAATACACAACGTTTTTGGTAAAAAATTAATTTTAAGGAAAGAAAATGAAAACTATCTATCATTCAGCAAATAGTCGTGGTGACGCAAATCATGGTTGGTTAAAAAGCAAACATACTTTTAGCTTTGGTCACTATTATGATCCTAGCCGTATTAATTTCGGTGCATTAAGAGTTATCAATGATGACTTCGTTGAAGGGGGTATGGGATTTGGCACTCACCCACATAATAATATGGAAATTATTTCAATTCCATTAAGTGGTGATTTAGCACATAAAGATAGCATGGGAAATGGTAGTATTATTCGTAATGGTGACATTCAAGTAATGTCTGCGGGAACAGGGATTACACACAGTGAAATGAACCCTAATGCAGATATCCCAGTAAAATTTTTACAAATTTGGGTTATCCCGAATAAGCGTAATGTTGAACCTCGCTATCAACAAATTACAATTGCTGATAACGCAAAACCAAATGATTTCCAACAAATTCTATCACCAAATCCAGATGATGATGGTGTTTGGATTCATCAAGATGCTTGGTTCTCACTAGCAAAATTTGATCAAGGTATATCTAAAAATTATGCACTAAATAAAGCAGGTAATGGCGTATATGCTTTTGTTATCAAAGGACAAGCGAATGTCGCAGGTGTTGCTCTCAATGAAAGAGATGGCTTAGGTATCTGGGATACTGATAATCTAGACATTATTGCTTCAAGTGATGCAGAAGTGTTACTCATGGAAGTACCAATGGAAGTATAATCTCGCAAATATATGAAAAAACCTGAGCACTGCCTCAGGTTTTTTTATTCTATAACGTAATTCCTCCTTAGGCTTTGACATCATACGGAAGTATTATCAACTCCCGATTGGTATAAAATGCTATTCGCATTGGATTATAAAATAAATATTCTTAGCGCCTAAAATAGACATCACTCTGCTTTAATCTTATCTTTGTCTTTTCTTAATACAAAAAAACACTATTCAATTCATATTTATCATTTTTTTTCTGTCATTTATGCTTAAAATAATAGCAACCTAATTCAAGTGCGGTCTAAAAAATGAAAAATTGGAAAACATCTTTTTTTACCAAGCCTTATAGCGTACGTTTTCGATTAATGCTATTTTTGATCACCGCTATTTTTTTGATTATTGTAATCAGTATGACCGCAATTATTGGTTTAAATAGCACCTATCATTCCCTTTCTAACTTACGCGATAGTTCGCTTAACCAAATGTTTTCATCTATGACATTAGGTGTAAAAACAGCACAGATCTCAACATACGCTAAGCGCCTGACACAAACGACACGAGCCTTAGAATATCAAGAGGAATCTAAGACGCTTGCACTACACGCAGAACAGCTCCAAACACTTTTAGTACAAGCTAAACAATCTACTTCAAAACAAGATCAAGCCTTTACAAAAATTATCTACCACATTGATTCATTAGGAAAAAGCGTACAAGAATTATTATTGCAAACACATCAACGTCACCTACTACAAACCAATATTATTAGCGAGCTAAATCAAGGATTGCTTTATATTCAGCATATCAAAAGATTGGAAAAACGCACCACACCTTCTGATTCTTTTCCGAGTGAATTTATGTTGCAACTAGCACGAGTAGAAAAATTGATGGAAGATGCCACCAAAAACAGCTTTTCCACTAGCGTATTTTTGAGTATTCAATCAAATTTTCTTTTTTTCCCTGCAATTGATACATTCAATGATATCGATACCGAATTTACTAAATTGAAAGAATTATTCCCCGAAATACTCCAACATGTCGAATCGCTTTCTAAAATAAACCTACGTATTCAATTTTTAACTTTTCAAATTGATGCACTAGTCCAACAAATTACTCAGCAATATACCCAACTTGCTAAAGAAAAAGTAGATAGTGTTGATGTCGACTCTAAGCAAATTCAACAACATTTATCTACACTTTCTTTATCTATTTTGTTGTTTTCATTATTTACAATCTTATTAATTATTGTTTTAGGGAAATATATTTATTCTTTGATTGGTAAGCGACTTTATTCCATTACAGACGCATTAAAACGACTATCACAAGGCGATAAAAATGTCACAGTGCCACAGCAACAAACTCAAGATGAAATTGGTGATTTAGCAAGGACATTTGATATATTCCATCAAAATGTGATTACTCTGGAGCAAACAGACTCATTATTGAAAGAAAAAAGTGAGTTGCTGGAACAAACTTTTTTAGCAATGCGTGACGGTCTAGCGATATTTGATAACAAACTTAATTTAGTATCATATAACACACAATTTATCACGCTGTTACAAGATTTCTTTGCTGAACAGAAAAAACCGACTATCCATTCCCTTGTGGAACATTTCAATGCACAACATGCAACTATTGTTGGAAGTGAACAACCCATTGATTTAGCTTTACTAAAAAAAATTCGCCAAACGCAAGATTTCCTTGAAATTGAATACAAGCATCAAATTCTAGAATGGCGTGTTAGTCCATTGAAAGATGGATTAGTCACATTTTTAATCGACCGTACACAACGCAAAAAACTAGAAAATGAAATTGTACATAGTCAAAAGATGCGTGCGATTGGTCATTTAACGGGTGGGATTGCACACGATTTTAATAACTTTTTAGCCGTCATTATTGGTAATTTGGATTTAATTGATCAAACAGCTTTAGATGATCGCCAAGCCAAACGCTTACAGCGTGCACTCAAAGCAGCAGAGAATAGTGCAACCCTAACTCAACGTTTATTAGCCTATGCAAGAAAACAACCTCTTCACCCAACAGCTATAGATATCAATCAATTAGTTTTGGAATTCAATGATTTAATCAAACATACCATTCCACCAACGATCAACGTACAGCTAGATTTAGACGAAAATTTACCTCCTGTATATATTGATAGAAACCAGCTCGAAACGGCTTTAGTCAATTTAATTGTTAATGCGAAAGATGCTCTCAATAATGAAGGTCATATCATTATTCAAACGACCCAACTTAATGTGCAACGGACACACTACCAAGAACATATGGTGCAATTATCAATTATTGATGACGGTTGTGGCATGGATGAACAAACACAAAAACGTGTCTTTGAGCCATTTTTTACCACTAAACAAAATGGTCGTGGTAGTGGGTTAGGTTTGTCGATGGTCTATGGGTTTATCCGACAATCTAAAGGGCGAGTTAAAATTGATTCACAACTAAATCAAGGCACTGCCATTCATTTACAACTTCCAATCGCCAAATTGATAGCGCCAGAAGATACTGAGATTCTACAAGATAACAAGCTTAATGAAATCCAATATCAAATCCTTGTTGTTGAAGATAAAGCAAGTTTACGTGAAACTTTAGCGGAACAATTGCTCAAAATGGGCTTCCAACCTATTTTGACAGAATCTGGAGAACAAGCGATTGGATTACTCTCGCACGGATTAGAAGTTGATTATCTCTTATCTGACATTATGCTAGCAGGTAAATTGACCGGAGTTGATGTTGCAAAATGGGTAGAAAGCCAGTTACCACAAGTAAAAATCTTGTTGATGACAGGGCATACAGAACAAGTTGAAAAAGCAGAACAATTCCCTATATTAATTAAACCGTTTAAACAAGTTGAATTGCAACGAAAATTGCGTTCATTGTAAAACTCATCAAAAAAATCCACCTCAAAGAGATGGATTTTTTAATATATGGAAAAACAATTAGCCTTTTTTCCAACCTTGCATATAAAGCATTTCTAACGCAATAGTAGCACCAGCTAATGCAGTGATGTCTGATTGATCATACGCTGGAGAAACTTCCACTAGGTCCATACCCACAATATTTACATCTTTTAATGAGCGTAAAATTTTAAGCGCTTTGTCAGTTGTTAAACCACCACACACAGGTGTACCTGTACCAGGTGCGTAAGCTGGGTCTAAGCAATCAATATCGAAAGTTAAATAAACAGGTAGATCACCCACCACCTCTTTAATTTTAGCAGTGATTTGTTCTACGCTGTCATCGTTGACTTGTGGCGCTGAAAGCACTGTGAAAGGTAAAGTGCGGTCAAATTCAGTACGAATACCAATTTGAACTGAATGTGCAGCATCAATTAAACCTTCTTTTGGTGCGTGGTAGAACATTGTGCCGTGGTCAAAGTTGCTACCATTTTCATAGGTATCAGTGTGTGCATCAAAGTGAATCATCGCTAACTTACCGAAATGTTTTGCATGTGCACGCAATAATGGCAAGGTAATGAAGTGATCACCGCCGAATGTTAAGCAACGTTTACCGGCTTTTAAAAGAGCAGTAGTGTGCGCTTCAAGTTCTTCAACAAAGTTTTGATTATCACCAAATGAATAGACTAAATCGCCACAATCAACAATATTTAAACGCTCACGCACATCGAAATCCCAAGGGAAACGGCAATGTTCCCATGCAAGATTAACAGAGGCACGGCGAATCGCCTCTGCACCAAAACGGGTACCTGAACGTCCTGATACTGAAGCATCAAAGGGCACGCCTGTGATCACCCATTCTGCATCACTTTCCGTTGGGTTGAAATTAACAGGCAAACGTAAAAAACCAAAATTGTTCGACACTAAAGAAATATCTTCTTTGTTATTTAAAGTGTTGTACATAGTTATTCCTATTACATACAAGTGCGGTCATTTTTTCCAAAATTTAGACCGCACTTTTTCTCGACTACTCTTCTTCCAAGTAAGTATAACCGTTTAAACCAATCTCGAGCTCTTTCAAGAAATGAATCGCTTCCGAGGCAGGTAAATTGGAATGTTCAATTTGTTCACGATAACCGTCTAACAGTTTTTTGGGATCAAGATAAACATACTCCAACATATCTGCCACTGTGTTGCCCTCATCATAATCAACAATACGCACTTTATCTTTGCCTTCCACTAGAACATCCACCGTACTAGTGTCACCAAATAAGTTATGCATATTGCCAAGAATTTCTTGATAAGCCCCTACCATAAAGAAACCTAAAAGTGGCGGGTTATCTTCTTCATAATATGGCATTGGCATCGTTGTTGTAATACCATCACCGTCAATGTAGTGATCAATCGTGCCATCAGAGTCGCACGTAATATCAAGCAAGACAGCACGACGACTGACTGGCTGATTTAAATTTGAAATCGGACAAACTGGGAATAATTGATCGATGCCCCACGCATCAGGTAATGATTGGAACAATGAAAAGTTTACATACAATTTATCGGCAAAGCGTTCTTGTAGCTCATCAATAATAGTGCGATGTGAACGATGTTTTTCATTAAATAACTGCCCCACTTCGTGGCAAATATTGAGATAAAGTTGCTCTGCCCAAGCTCGTTGCTCTAGATTTAAAATGCCCACATTGTACTGATTATGCACATCGGATAGATCAAACTGGCTTTCATGGATCCAGCTACGTAATGAACGTTTTTCACGTGAAGATTGAATATCCGCCCAGGTTTCCCACATACTGTGTAACACGCTTGGAGCATCTTTTTCAGGTGCACTTAATGGCTCAGGTTTATAACGCTCAATACCAATCACATTAGACACTAATACTGCGTGATGTGCGGTTACGCCACGTCCCGATTCAGTAATAATGGTTGGGTGCGGTAATCCACTTTCACGGCACGCCTGCCCAATTCCCCATACCACAGTGTCAGCATATTCGTTCAAACCATAGTTTACTGAACAATCTGATTGCGTCCGATTACCTTCGTAATCCACACCAAGTCCACCACCCACGTCAAAACATTGAATGTTGACACCTAATTTATGTAATTCCACATAAAAACGTGCACTTTCACGCACTCCAGTTGCCACATCGCGAATGTTGCCAAGCTGTGAGCCTAAATGGAAATGTAAAAGCTGCAAACAATCTAAACAATCATGTTCTTTAAGCATATTTACAAGGGATAACACTTGCGATGCTGATAAGCCAAATTTAGACTTTTCCCCGCCTGAAGATTGCCATTTACCTGAACCTTGCGAAGCTAAACGTGCTCGTACACCTAAACGTGGTTTCACATTCAATTTAGCTGCTTCTTCAAGCACTAACTGAATTTCAGAAAGCTTTTCAATCACCAAATAGACTTTGTGGCCAAGTTTCTCACCCATTAACGCAAAACGGATGTATTCACGATCTTTATAACCATTACATACGATCACCGTTTGTGTCACGCCTGCGTGAGCTAACACCGCCATCAACTCAGCCTTTGAGCCAGCTTCTAAGCCAAGTGTTTGACCAGAATTAATCAATGACTCAATCACACGGCGATGTTGGTTTACTTTGATTGGATAAACCAAAAAGTAATTGCCTTCATAACCGAAGTTTTCGCGAGCTTGTTGAAAGGCTTGATTAATTGAGCATAAGCGATGTTGAATAATTTGCGGGAAGCAGAACAATGTTGGCAGGTGAGCACCTTGTTCTTTTTGTGCTTTCTCAGCCAATTTTGCTAAAGAAACACGATTTTGCGGCTGTTCTGGATTAGGACAAACGAAAATATCACCATTTTCATCAACGTTGTAATAACGCATTCCCCAGTAATTGATGTTACATACTTCACGCACAGTATTTTCTGTGAAAATTGGTGAAGTCGTCTCTTGAGAGTCTAAAGTAACCTGTTCCAATGTCTTAGTTTACCTCTTAAAACGGGTCAAAAATTCAAGCGAAAAATACGCCATACTCTGTATTTTCTGTACTGTGGAGTGATAGAAAATAACTTTCAAAGCATAAAACAAATACTTTGGAATAACTAGTATTTTCTTGTATTTCTCACAAAAATCTGGCATAAAAAAATGGTAAGTCCATTATGAACTCACCATTTTCTATCTATTTTGAAACTAACGATATTTATCTAAAAAGCGATAATAATTAGTACCAATAAATAATGCTGCTTTTTGCAATAATTTACCACCATGGACTGTGGGTACTTTTAATTTTTCAAACACACGCAAACGCTCATCATTCCCTAAAATAGCTTCGGCAACAATACGCCCTGCTAACCCCGTTAATGCAACGCCATGGCCTGAATAACCTTGTGCAAAATAAATATTCGGTGCAATACGTCCAAAATGTGGGTTGGAATTTAATGTCATATCAATCGGCCCCCCCCAACCATACTCAATTTTTACATCTTCTAATTGAGGAAAAACGTGTAACATATTGCAGCGCATTACTGTTTTCATATTAAGTTCAGGACTAGAGTCACTACCAAATAACAAACGATTATCTGCACTTAAACGATAATAATCCAAGAAATAATTGTTATCGCATACTGACATACGATTACTGATCAAACTGTTTGCCACTTCATCGCTAAGTGGTTCAGTGGCAATAATAAAACTTTCTACAGGTAAGATTTTGCGTGCAATACCATGATGTAATGTTTTCGGTAAAGCACGAACATAGGCATTAGTTGCCAAGACCACATTTTTTGCCAATACTGAGCTTTTATCGGTTTTCACTTTCACTTTAGATTTACCAATGCGTAAATCCATCACCGGTGAATGTTCATAAATCTCAACACCTAAATCCAAGCACGCTTTCGCTAGCCCTAAGCAATAATTCAGTGGGTGTAAATGCCCAGAGTTTGGATCAAATAATGCCCCTTGGTAAATTTGGCTTCCCAACGTTTTTTCAAGCTTGGCTTTATCCCACAGCTCCATACTTTGATAACCAAAATATTCACGGCAGGATTGTTCAATCGTGACTAAATCATCAAAACGGCGGTGGTTTAATGCGAGTGTTGCATAACCCTTTTTCCAATCGCATTGAATACCATATTTAGTAATACGCTCATCAATAATATCCAGAGCTTCCAAAGACATCTGCCATAATTTATTTGCAGTTTCAAAACCCACTGCATCAATATAATCACTAATATCTTCTTCGAAACCGTTAATCGCTTGTCCACCATTACGTCCGGAAGCACCAAAGCCAACTCTAGCGCCCTCTAACACAATCACTTTTTTCCCTTGCTCTGCAAGTTCTAAGGCTGTGGATAGCCCAAAAAATCCGGCACCAACAACGCAAACATCCGCAGATTGGCGGTGTTCTAAAGGTGGAAGTGTGAAATGAATATTACGAGTGTCTGAATAATATGATTTAATATGCTCTTGATGAGAAAATTTCAGCATAAAATGGCTCTTTGTTGAAAACTTCGGGCAGTTTACTCTCACCAGAAAATATGTCAATTTAATTCAATCAGTTTCTAAAGTTTGCTATACTCAATGTCGTCTTTTCAGACACCAAATGTTATTGTGGATTAGCTAATGAAATCCATTTATTTTTCACCGCACTTTATCGTCTTTATGACGCAGAGGACTATGAATTGAAAAAACTGTTTACTAATGTGCTCAAATCTCTTGCCTTAACTTCTCTCCTTTTCGTAACCCAATCTGCATTCGCTTCAAAAAAATTATATGTGTATAACTGGACAGATTATATTCCTTCAACTGTGATTGCAGATTTCACCAAAGAAACTGGTATTGAAGTGATTTATTCAACCTTTGAAAGCAATGAAGAAATGTATGCAAAATTAAAGCTACTTTCTAAAAACAATGGATACGACCTCGTATTTCCATCAAGCTATTACATCGATAAAATGGCAAAAGAAGGGATGCTCGCACCATTAGATCATAGTAAATTAAGCAATTTTCATCAAATTCCACGCCATTTACTCAATAAAGAATTTGACCCAAATAACCAATATTCATTGCCATATATCTATGGTTTAACAGGTATCGGGATCAACGCTGATGACATCGATCCAAAACAAGTCACCAGCTGGGCAGATTTATGGAAACCAGAATATAAAGGCAAAGTATTACTTACCAGTGACGCACGTGAAGTGTTCCACTTAGCACTTTTACTTAACGGAAAATCACCAAACACCACGCAAGAAAACGAGATTAAAGACGCGTACAACAAATTGGTTGAATTAATGCCAAATGTACTTGTATTTAACTCAGACTCACCTGAAGTGCCTTATGTACAAGGAGAAGTATCTCTTGGAATGATTTGGAATGGCTCTGCTTATTTAGCGACAAAAGAAAACCCAAGTATTCAATTTATTTATCCAAAAGAAGGCGCAATTTTCTGGATGGACAACTACGCCATCCCAAAAAGTGCGAAAAACATTGAAGGTGCTTATAAATTTATCGACTTCTTATTGCGCCCTGAAAATGCAAAAATAGTTATCGAAAGAATGGGCTTCTCAATGCCAAATGAAGGTGTTAAGAAATTATTATCGCCCGAACTTGTCAGCAATCCAATATTATTTCCACCTGCTGAAGAGGTGGAAAAAGGGATAATGCAGGGTGATGTTGGTAAAGCTATTGATATATACGAAAAATATTGGAGCAAACTAAAAACTAACTAGTTGATAACAGAATCAAGAATAAGTGCGGTCAAAATTTTAAGAAATTTGACCGCACTTTTTTTATAGTGAAATATTTAACTAAATCCCTTTAATAATGAGTCAAAAATATAACTCTCTGTACTTGAGTAAGTATTTTTCTTTAATCGGCATAAGGTCACAATCCAAGGAATAGGATCTTTAATTCGACGACAAACAAAATCATTTGATGGATATTGTTCTGCAATTGGTAAAGGTAAAATTGTTAATAAATCTTTATTGATTTTTGCTGAGTTTAATAAAAAATCCCACGAACTGGATTCTAAAATCACATTAGGATACACATTATGTAATTCAAAGGCAGAGGTTAATTGGTGGTAAATAAAAAAGGTTTTATCAAAAATAGCCAATTTTTCATTATGTAAATCTTTCCATTCTAGTTTTTCTTTTTGAGTGAGGTGGTGATTTGGAGAAAGAAATACAGCTAATTCTGAATGTACAAGTTCAACAGAGTCGATAATATTTTTAGAAATATGTTCTGGATATAATAATGCAGCAAAATCAATATTACCTAATAATAATTCATTTCTTAGTACATAAGCACCTTGTTCTTTTATTGTAAAATTAATATCAGGATTATTTAAAATAAGATTTGGCATTATTTCAGAAAATACAACAGATAACACTAAAGGTGGAATTCCAATTGTTACATTACCCGTTATTTGTTTTGTGACTTTATGCAAATTTTTATTCATCTCATTATATTTTTGAATCAACTCTTTTGCATCGTTATAATAATTCTCTCCAGCATAAGTTAAGCCAATAATTTTTCCTTTCGAACGTTTAAACAGTTGTACCGCCTCTCGTTGCTCAAAATCGCTAATCATCATACTTAAAGCAGGTTGCGAGATATAAAGATTTTGTGACGTGCGACTTAAGTTGAAATCATTATCTACAATCGAAATAAAATAGCGTAGATGTCTAATATCCATGAGAGCCTCCTGACTGTTTTTCTGTCTCACAGCATAAAAGTATTTTCTCTCCTAGTCAAACAATCCATAAAATTAATTTATATATAATTCAAAAAACAGTATTTCCTCTACAAAATATTTCTTGCTATCTTTTAGATAAATAAATTATACCCATTTACAAAAATTTAACTTTTTTAACAATAAAATGAATATATTAGCAATTGGTTATAAATAATTAGATTTATATTCATTAAAGTAATTAAACATTATTACTTATACCTTTAATCAGGATTGCCTTACTTTATATAAATTTATTTTATTAGATACATGGAGGACTACTATGTCTAAAGTCATACCTATTATGGATGTACAAAGTCATTTGTCAGATGGAATGACCATCTTATTTGGGGGATTTATGGGGATTGGTACACCAAATCGCTTAGTACAAGCGATCTTAGATTCAGGTGTAAAAGATCTCACTATTATTGGCAATGACACTGCATTTGTTGATACCGGTGTTGGCCCACTTATTGCAAATAAACGTGTTAAGAAAGTGATTGCCTCACATATTGGAACGAACGCCGAAACTGGTCGCCAAATGATTTCTGGTGAATTGGAAGTTGAGCTAGTGCCACAAGGCACTTTAATCGAACGTATTCGAGCTGGTGGTGCCGGATTAGGTGGTGTACTCACTCCAACAGGTGTTGGTACTGTTGTAGAAGAAGGAAAACAAACCCTTGAATTAGAAGGTAAAAAATACCTTCTTGAAAAACCGATCAAAGCAGATATTGCAATTATTGGCGCTCATTTAGCAGATAAAAAAGGTAATTTAACCTATCAATTAACTACTCGAAATTTCAATCCAATCATTGCTTTCTCGGCAGAAAAAACATTCGTTGAGCCAGAGCAAATTGTTGAAGTTGGTGATATCCAGCCAGATCACGTTGTGACCCCTGCTGCACTTATTGACTACATTATTCTTCCAGAGGAGCGCTAAGATGAATGCTAAAGAACGAATTGCTCGCCGAGTAGCTTTAGAATTAAGAGATGGTGATATCGTTAACTTAGGCATTGGATTGCCTACACAAGTAGTAAACTACTTGCCTGAAGGGATGGATATTACCCTTCAATCTGAAAATGGATTTCTAGGTTTAGGACCTGTCACGGAAGTAGATCCAAACTTAGTAAATGCTGGAGGTCAGCCTTGTGGGATGATTTCTGGTGCTGCGATGTTCGATAGCGCAACTTCGTTTGCACTTATTCGCGGTGGACACGTTGATGCTTGTGTTCTAGGCGGATTGCAAGTAGACGAAGAAGCTAACCTCGCCAACTGGATGGTGCCAGGGAAAATGGTGCCAGGAATGGGAGGTGCAATGGACCTCGTAACAGGTGCTCGTAAAGTAATTATAGCAATGGAACACTGTGCCAAGGATGGCTCTTCAAAAGTGTTAAAACGCTGTACATTGCCTCTTACAGCAGTCAATGCGGTACATATGCTAGTAACAGAATTAGCTGTATTTGAATTTATTGATGGAAAACTACACTTAACTGAAGTCGCTGAAGGACAGGATGTCGAAGCTATTAAAGCTAAAACTGAAGCAGAGTTTATTGTATCCCCATCTCTCAAAGTGATGCCTCTAGCACAATAAGGAGATTATATGATTAGCACCATTTCGAGAGGGATGACAAAATTTGTGAGCCGTTATTTACCGGACCCTCTCATTTTTGCTTTACTACTTACGCTAATCACCTTTTTTGTTGCGTTGGGTCTGACAGACTCAACGCCTGTACAAATGGTGAAATATTGGGGTGATGGATTCTGGAACCTACTTGGTTTTGGTATGCAAATGGCTTTGATTGTGGTTACAGGCCACGCATTAGCAAGTTCCCCTCCTGTCAAAAATGTTTTACGTAACATTGCATCTTTAGCAAAAACACCAACACAAGGTGTAATGTTAGTGACCTTCTTTAGTGCTCTAGCTTGCGTAATCAACTGGGGATTTGGCTTAGTTGTAGGTGCGATGTTTGCTCGTGAAGTTGCTCGCCGTGTCAAAGGATCTGACTACCCATTACTGATTGCTTGCGCTTATATTGGTTTTATGTCTTGGGGCGGTGGTTTATCTGGCTCAATGCCACTACTTGCAGCCACTCCCGGTAACCCTGTTGAGCATATTGCAGGATTAATCCCTATCCAAAACACCTTACTCACTGGCTTCAATCTTTTCATCACAATTGGATTAGTCGTATTCCTACCATTCTTAACTAAAATGATGGTTCCAAAGCCAAGTGATGTTGTAATGATTGATCCAGAGTTATTAAAAGAAGAAGCTAATTATCAAAAAACACTTTCTAAAGATGCACCTCCATCTGAAAAACTAGAAGAAAGTAGAGTATTAAGTTGGGTAATTGGTGCATTCGGTATTGGTTATTTAGTGATGTACTTTATGGATAAAGGCTTCAACATTACAATCAATACAGTAAACCTTATTTTCCTTATCACTGGCGTATTACTTCATAAAACACCTATGGCATATATGCGTGCCGTCAAAGCTGCTGCAGGAAGCACTGCTGGTATTTTAATCCAATTCCCATTCTATGCCGGTATCCAATTAATGATGGAACATTCTGGATTAGGCGGATTAATCACTGAATTCTTTATCAACGTATCAACAAAAGAAACCTTCCCTTTAATGACCTTCTTCAGCTCTGCATTCATTAACTTTGCAGTACCTTCTGGTGGTGGTCACTGGGTAATTCAAGGACCTTATGTTCTCGCAGCTGCACAAGCACTAGATGCAGACTTAGGAAAATCAGTGATGGCAATTGCTTATGGTGAGCAATGGATGAATATGGCTCAACCGTTCTGGGCATTACCAGCTCTCGCAATTGCAGGCTTAGGTGTGAGAGATATTATGGGCTATTGTATGACCGCACTCATATTCTCAAGTGCCATATTCATTATCGGATTAACAGTATTTTAAAAACAAAGGAGAGTTTATGAAAAACGTCGTTATCGCAAGTGCAATCCGTACTCCAATTGGTAACTTTAATGGTAGCTTATCAAACGTAAGTGCGGTTGAATTAGGCACAATTGCAATTAAAGCTGCTATTGAAAAATCAGGGATTGAGATTTCAAGTATTGATGAAGTGATTATGGGACAAGTATTACAAGCAGGTCAAAAACAAAACCCTGCTCGTCAAGCCCTACTAAGAAGTGGTATTTCACAGGATGTAACAGCTTATACCGTCAATAAAGTATGTGGTTCAGGTTTAAAAACTGTTGCTCTAGCAGCTCAGGCAATTCGTGCAGGGGATGCTAATATCATCGTTGCCGGTGGTATGGAAAATATGAGCCAAGCACCTTACCTCTTAGATGCTAAAGCACGTTGGGGACATCGCTTAGGAAATGGGCAGCTCAATGATGTTATTTTATTAGATGCTTTAGTCTGTGCTGAAAACCATTACCACATGGGCATTACTGCAGAAAATGTAGCTAAAAAATATAGCATTACACGTGAGCAGCAAGATGAAATGGCTGTAGAATCACAACGCAGAGCAGTACAAGCCATTGAGTCTGGTGCATTTAAAAATGAAATTGTGCCTGTCACAATCAAAGTGAAGAAAAAAGAAATCATCTTCGATACCGATGAATTTCCGAAAAAAGATACTACATTAGAAGGACTTTCTTCTCTACGCCCAGCATTCGATAAAGAAGGAACTGTCACTGCTGGTAATGCATCTGGTATCAATGATGGTGCAGCAGCGTTAGTTATCGTTGAAGAAGAAACGGCAAAAGCACTGGGCTTAACAATTCTTGCTCGAATTAAAAGTTATGCTAGTGGCGGCGTTGCTCCAGATATTATGGGGATGGGGCCAGTGCCTGCCTCACAAAAGGCACTTGCTAAAGCAGGATTAACGTTAAATGACATTGATCTTATTGAAGCCAACGAAGCTTTTGCAGCACAATTCCTTGCAGTAGGTAAAGAGCTAGGATTTGATCCAGAAAAAGTCAATGTAAATGGAGGTGCAATTGCCTTAGGACATCCTGTTGGTGCAAGTGGTGCTCGCATACTTGTCACACTTATTCACGCACTACACGCAAGAAATAAAACCTTAGGTTTAGCTACATTATGCATTGGTGGCGGCCAAGGTATTGCAATGGTTATCGAACGCGTATAACCCTACCACCCAATTGCACCTTATGTATTCGCTTCGGCAGATAAGGTGCAAATTCTCATAAAACTCACCGCACTTTTGCGGCATCACATTCTTATATGGATTCAGGAGTCACTATGTTAAAAAACAAAGTTGCATTAGTCACCGGCGCAGCAAGTGGTATTGGTCTTGCTGTTAGTCAAACTCTCGCACAGGAAGGGGCGAATGTTGTGATGGTGGATATCAATGAAACCTTATTAAAAGAACAAGCAGAAAAACTAAAAGCCACTTATGTCGTTGCAGACTTATCTAAACGACAAGCTTGTAAAACTGCTGTAGAACATGCTGTTGAAACCTTTGGGAGCGTAGATATTTTAGTCAACGTTGCAGGTATTCAAACCGTTTCTCCGATTGAGGATTTCCCAGAAGACAGATGGGACTTTATGATCAATGTCATGTTGACTGCGCCATTCTTATTAACAAAATACTCTTGGCCATATATGAAAAAAAATCAATGGGGTCGTATCATCAACTTAAATTCAATTCACGGCGTTGTTGCATCTGAATTCAAATCAGCTTATGTTTCCGCAAAACATGGCTTATCAGGTTTAACTAAAACAACCGCTCTTGAAGGTGGCCAATATGGAATCACAGTCAACTCTATTTGCCCAGCCTATGTAAGGACTCCGCTTGTTGATAAACAAATTGCCGATCAAGCTGCTCACCATAATATTTCTGAAGAAGATGTCATTAGCAAAATTATGTTACAAAAAGCTGCGGTGAAACGCTTAATTGAGCCTTCTGATATCGGTGAATTTGTCAAATTCCTCTGTTCAGATACTGCAGCATCTATTTCAGGTTCCTGCCTAACGGTTGATGGCGGTTGGACTGCGGGTTAATAAACAACAATCCTTAGCCACAATTGTTAATGCAATTGTGGCTTTATTATAAGAGGGGAAAATTATGCTTAGTTTATTAGGTATTTTCGTTGGTCTTGTGCTACTTATGTATTTAGCTTTCAGGGGATATTCTATTGTTTGGATTGCACCGCTTTGTGCAACTGTCGTAGCATTCACAGGAGATTTAAATGTTTTAGATGCCTATTTAGGCAGTTATATGACAGGTTTAGTTGGGTTTGTTAAAGCTTGGTTCCCTGCATTCTTACTCAGTGCTATTTTCGGCAACTTAATGGATGTCACAGGTGGTGCAAAATCAATTGCAATCTGGTTAACCCGAATGTTAGGTTCAAAAAGTGCAATAGCTTCAATAGTATTAGGCTGTGCATTGCTCACATATGGTGGTGTAAGCCTATTCGTAGTTGTATTCGCAGTTTATCCACTTGCTTTAGCAGTATTTAAAGAAGCTAATATTACTCGTCGCTTAATTCCTGGCACGATCGCTTGCGGTGCATTCACTTTCACAATGACAGCACTACCAGGTTCACCACAAATTCAAAATTTAATCCCAACCGCTTATTTTGGAACTAACGCACTCGCAGCACCGGTTATGGGAACAATTGCTTCTGCAATTCTCTTTTTTGGAGGTGTTGCTTATTTAGAAATGCGCCGCAAAAAATATGCAACAAATGGGGAATACTTCATCGAGCCTGCCATAGAAAATACGGAAGATAACAGCAATGCAAATTTACCTTCTCCACTTTTGGCTATCTTGCCATTAATCAGCGTTATTATTGTGCTTAACTTTGTCCCTGAATTAATCGGCCTAAAAAATGGTGATCCTAAAAATATTGTATTAGCATTATTAACCGGTATTGCCCTCGTGATTATCTTAAACTTGAATAAAAGGTCTGCTTTTATTCCCGCTATCGGAAAGGGCGCAAATGGTGCAGTTGGCGCAATTATTAATACAGCAGCAGCGGTTGGATTTGGTAGCGTGGTAAGAATGGCACCGGGTTTTGAACATTTAACAACAATGATTTTAAATGTACCAGGTAGCCCACTTATTTCTTTATCTGTTGCTGTCAATATCTTAGCTGGTGCAACAGGATCTGCGTCAGGAGGGATGGGAATTGCACTTGAAGCATTGGGTGAAAAATATCTTGCCATTGCCAAACAAGCAGGAATCTCACCTGAACCATTCCACCGTATTGCATCCTTATCATCTGGCGGCTTAGATACGATGCCACATAATGGTGCGGTATTAACTTTACTCAGTAATACAGGGATGACACACCGTGATTCCTATTTAGAAATAGCAGTGACTTCTTTCATTCTACCTATTGTCGCAACAATCATTGTTATTACATTATTTAGTTTATTTGGTATTTATTAATTCGTTATCCCATAAAAAAACACCTGAGCGACAACGCACAGGTGTTTTTTCATAATAGGTACTCAGAAAAATTATAAATTGTACTTCTGACGATACGCCACTAGATCTTCGATAGTCACTACTGGGAAACCAAATTTCTGTGCGAATATTACAATCTCTGGCGCACGTGCCATTGAACCGTCATCATTAGTAATTTCACAAATCACCCCTGCTTCTTTATAACCTGCCAAACGGGCTAAATCGACAGAAGCTTCTGTATGACCACGTCGTTTTAACACTCCGCCATCTTCTGCACGTAGTGGGAAAATGTGTCCTGGACGACTTAAATCACTCGGTTTTGCATTATCTGCAATCGCAGCTCGGATTGTTGTCACTCGGTCTTTTGAAGATACACCGGTTGAAACGCCTTGTGCAGCCTCAATCGTTACCGTAAATGCAGTTTTATTAACACTAGTGTTTTCCTGTACCATTGGTGGCAAATCAAGTTGTTGGCAGATTGCATCTGTTAAGCATAAACACACAATACCACTACCGTAACGGATTAACATTGCCATTTGTTCTGGAGTAATCGTTTCTGCAGGAAAAATAAGATCGCCTTCATTTTCACGATCTTCATCATCTAGCACTAAAACACCATTACCTTGTTTAAAAGCATTAAGCGCTGCGATAACTCGTTCTTCTGCGTTGCCAAAAGGCGATAAAATTGACTGATTCATAGTAAATTCCTTGAAATATCATGATCTTTAGATACCAGAATCAGGGCTGATGAGAAAATTAAGTGGCTAAGAAAATCTTAAACAAACAAAAAATACAGGTTTTGTTCAAAACCTGCTTATTCTCTTTCATCCAGACTATACTGTCGGCTTTGGATTCTCACCAAATCTGCTGACTTTGCTCAATGTCGAACAAACGCTCGTGGGCTTATGCAAATGCACTTACCACCGGTAGGGAATTTCACCCGGCCCTGAGAATGCTCGCATAGTATAGCGCAAACTTAATCATGAAAAAATGTTTTTATTTATAGTTAGATTGCATACAATAGACCATATTTTATTAATATGTGAGGTCAGTATGCTAAATCCTAAAAAAATAGAGCAAATTATACAACAAATTCAAGATTCATTACCCCAAGGGCTAAAAGATTTAGGGCAAGATGCTGAAGCGAAACTAAAACAGACATTACAAGCCCAATTATCCAAATTGGACTTAGTTACTCGTGAAGAATTTGATGTTCAAACTCAAGTATTAATGCGCACTCGTGAGAAATTGACTGAGTTAGAAAAGCGTATTGATACGTTACTTGAACAACAGAAACAATCGTAAAAAGCACCGCACTTTTAATCAAGTGCGGTAAATTTTTTACTATTTCAAAATGAGGAACATATTATGTCCGCCTTTGCTTACTTACAACAAAAGCGTAAACAATTGAATCTCAAAGTCAATGATATTTGCGAACAAGCTAATATTACGCGTGCCTATTTTAACCAGTTAGTTAGTGGAAAAATCAAGAATCCAAGTGCAAGCAAACTCAGTGCATTACACAAAGTCTTACAAATTACCGAGCCGAATAACAAAAAAGTTGGTGTGATTTTTGGTAAATTTTATCCCGTACACACTGGCCACATTAATATGATTTATGAAGCATTCAGTAAGGTGGATGAAATTCACGTGGTAGTGTGTAGCGATACAGAACGTGATTTAAAACTTTTCTACGATAGTAAAATGAAACGTATGCCAACAGTGCAAGATCGCTTACGTTGGATGCAACAAATCTTTAAATATCAGAAAAATCAAATTTTTATTCATCACCTTGTAGAAGACGGTATTCCTAGCTATCCAAACGGATGGGAAGCATGGGCACAACAAGTGAGAAACTTATTTAAAGAAAAAAATGTAAATCCAAGTATCGTATTCAGTAGCGAGACTCAAGATAAAGCGCCATACGAAAAATATTTAGGCCTAGAAGTAGCATTAGTCGATCCTGATAGGCAATTTTTCAATGTATCTGCTACAAAAATTCGTAATAACCCATTCCACTATTGGAAATTTATTCCAAAGGAGGTTCGCCCATTCTTTGCAAAAACGATTGCAATTCTCGGTGGGGAAAGCAGTGGTAAAACGGTCTTAGTCAATAAACTAGCAACTGTGTTTAATACCACATCTGCTTGGGAATATGGACGCGAATTTGTATTTGAAAAATTAGGTGGCAATGAGCAAGCAATGCAATATTCAGATTATCCGCAAATGGCATTGGGGCATCAACGCTATATTGATTATGCTGTGCGCCACGCACATAAAGTCGCTATTATTGATACTGACTTCATCACAACACAAGCTTTTTGTATTCAATATGAAGGGAAGGCACACCCATTTCTTGATTCGATGATCAAAGAGTACCCTTTTGATGTGACTATTCTATTAAACAACAATACAAAATGGGTAGATGACGGATTGCGTAGTCTAGGCAATCATAAACAACGTCAACGTTTTCAGATGTTATTGAAGAAATTGCTAGATAAATACAATGTTCCTTACATTGAAATTGAGTCACCAAGCTATTTAGAACGCTATAATCAAGTAAAACAAATTGTTGAAAAAATCTTAAACGAAGAAGAGCTCCCTAATTTACATAATGAACAACATTCAATGTCAATTTTTGAGGAAGAAGAATGATTTTATTTGCAGGTGATCCACATGGAAGTTTTGATCATCTTTATCCTTTTATCAAAGACCGACAGGATGTGGCATTAATTATTCTCGGTGACTTACAGATAAGCACTGCTGAAGAATTAGAAAAACTTGCAAAACATTGTGATCTTTGGTTTATCCACGGTAATCATGACAGCAAAACTGTTAATGCATTTGAGTCTATTTGGGAAAGTGAATGGCAATCACGCAACTTACACGGTAAAGTAACTGAAATTCAAGGTAAGAAAATTGCTGGTTTAGGTGGTGTATTCAGAGGGCAAATCTGGATGCCTCCCAATAAACCACTTTTTTTCGATCCCATTCATTATTGCCAATATTGTTCACAAGAAAAAATTTGGCGTGGCGGTGTGCCATTACGCCATCGCACATCTATTTTCCCTTCTGATATTGAGATATTAGAACAACTGACTGCAGATATTCTTATTTCTCACGAAGCCCCCAAACCACACCCTTCTGGTTTTGCAGTGATTAATGAGCTGGCAGATAAAATGCAAGTTAATCATATCTTCCATGGGCATCATCATGAAAACTTTGACTATCTGAGCATTAAAGAACAACCTAATTTCAAAATCACAAATGTAGGCTTCCGCAGCCTTTGCAATATCGAAGGAGAATACTTATTAATGGGAATTGATGATCGTGAAGAATAGATACACTAACTAATACAAAATTCATTTCAATCTAACCGCACTTTTTATCTCAACAATAAAAGTGCGGTTAATTTTATCTTATTTTTTAAATACGAACCTATCACTATCTATTTATAATAATTTAGATAAAAGAAAACCCACTAGCAATTACTAGTGGGTTTTATCTCGATATAAGTCAAAAAAGTTAACTTATCTATATTATTCCGCAGCAGCCTCTTCAGTTGCTACTTCTGGGCGATCAACTAACTCAATGTAAGCCATTGGAGCATTATCACCTGCACGGAAACCACATTTTAATATACGGGTGTAACCACCTGCACGTTGAGCAAAACGTGGACCTAATTCATTGAATAATTTAGCAACAGTTTCAATGTTGCGTGTACGAGCAAAAGCTAAACGACGATTTGCAACGCTATCTACTTTTGCTAATGTAATTAACGGTTCAACTACACGACGTAATTCTTTAGCTTTTGGCAATGTAGTCTTGATAATTTCGTGACTAACTAAAGAGCTTGCCATATTACGGAACATCGCTTGGCGATGGCTACTATTACGGTTTAGTTGACGACCACTCTTACGATGGCGCATGACCTTATCCTTCTCAGAAAAATCTTTAACCTATGACCAAACTAGTCTTCAGCAATACTTGCTGGTGGCCAATTTTCAAGGCGCATACCTAGTGATAAGCCGCGTGAAGCAAGAACATCCTTAATTTCAGTAAGAGATTTCTTACCAAGGTTAGGTGTTTTTAATAACTCAACTTCAGTACGCTGTACTAAATCACCGATATAGTGAATTGTTTCTGCTTTCAAACAGTTAGCAGAACGAACTGTCAACTCTAAGTCATCAACAGGACGCAACAGAATCGGATCGAATTCTGGTTTTTCTTCCTTAACTTCTGGTTGACGAACATCACGCAAATCAACGAATGCATCAAGTTGCTCTGCTAAAATTGTTGCTGCACGACGAATTGCTTCCTCTGGATCAATAGTGCCATTAGTTTCTAACTCAATAACAAGCTTATCTAAGTCAGTACGCTGTTCAACACGTGCAGCTTCAACATTGTAAGCAATACGATCTACTGGGCTATAACAGGCATCTACTAATAGACGACCAATTGGTCTTTCTTCATCCTGAGCGTGTACGCGAGCAGAAGCTGGTACATAACCTCTACCACGTTGCACACGAATACGCATATTGATTGATGCATTCTCATCTGTCAAGTGGCAAATAACATGCTCAGGATTTACTATCTCAACATCTCCATCATGGGTGATGTCAGCTGCAACAACAGGGCCAATTCCAGATTTGTTTAATGTCAGAAATACATCATCTTTATTCTGAACTTTAACCGCTAGGCCTTTTAAGTTTAGAAGCACTTCAAGAATATCTTCCTGAACACCTTCTTTACTGCTGTATTCGTGCAACACGCCATCAATTTCCACTTCAGTTACAGCACAACCTGGCATTGAAGATAGAAGAATACGACGTAATGCATTACCTAAAGTGTGGCCGAATCCACGCTCTAACGGTTCTAAGATCACTTTAGCATGAGTTGAGCTAATTTGCTCAATATCTACTAAGCGTGGCTTTAAAAATTCTGTAACAGAACCCTGCATTTTATCCTCTCTTTGCTTCTAAGCTTTAACTATTATTTAGAATAAAGCTCAACGATCAGATGTTCGTTAATGTCTGCTGATAAATCAGAACGTTCAGGAACACGTTTGAACACACCTTCCATTTTAGCAGCATCGACTTCTAACCAAGTTGGTTTTTCTCTTTGCTCTGCTAATTCTAATGATGCTTTGATACGTGCTTGTTTTTTAGATTTCTCACGAACAGCAACAACATCATTAACTGACACTTGGAATGATGGGATATTAACAACACGACCATTTACAACAATCGCTTTGTGACTCACCAATTGGCGAGCTTCAGAACGAGTTGCAGCAAAGCCCATGCGATAAACAACGTTATCCAATCGACCTTCCAATAATACTAGCAAGTTTTCACCAGTATTACCTTTTAAGCGGTTTGCTTCTTTATAATAATTACGGAATTGACGTTCTAAGATACCGTAAATACGACGAACTTTTTGTTTTTCACGTAATTGACTACCATAATCTGATAAACGTGGCTTACGAGCACCATGTTGACCAGGGGCAGTATCAATTTTACATTTTGATTCAATCGCGCGCACACCTGACTTAAGGAATAAGTCAGTGCCTTCACGACGGCTTAGCTTGAGCTTAGGACCCAAATATCTTGCCATTTTCTTTCTCCAACTATCCTATGACGCCATTAAACACGACGTTTTTTCGGTGGACGACAACCGTTATGAGGAATCGGAGTCACATCAGTAATATTCGTGATACGGAAACCCGCAGCGTTTAACGCACGAATAGTAGACTCACGACCAGGACCTGGTCCTTTCACCATAACTTCCAAGTTCTTTAAGCCGAATTCTTTTACAACTTCAGCACAACGTTCAGCAGCAACCTGTGCAGCAAACGGGGTAGATTTACGAGAACCACGGAAACCTGAACCACCAGCAGTTGCCCAAGCTAAAGCATTGCCTTGACGGTCAGTAATAGTAACGATTGTATTATTGAAAGATGCGTGAATGTGAGCTACGCCATCTACAACTTGTTTTTTTACACGTTTACGTGCACGAACTGGTGTTTTAGCCATTTTACCTTACCCCGACTTATTTCTTGATCGGCTTACGAGGACCCTTACGGGTACGCGCATTAGTTTTAGTACGTTGACCACGTACTGGTAAACCACGACGATGACGTAAACCACGATAACAACCTAAGTCTAATAGACGTTTGATGTTTAGTGTTACTTCACGACGTAAGTCACCTTCAACGGTAAATTTACCAACTTCGTCACGCAGTTTATCAATCTGCTCTTCAGACAATTCGCTGATCTTAACATCTTCGGCAATACCAGTTGCAGCACAAATAGCTTGCGCGCGAGTTTTACCGATACCATAAATTGCAGTTAAAGCGATTACAGTGTGTTTATGATCAGGAATGTTAATGCCTGCAATACGGGCCACTATGCACTCCTATTATTTTAACTAATTTGACACTTTGATCTTGAAAAGCCCGTTTTCAGGATACTCAAACAAAGTGACAAGGACATAAATGAGCTGAGCAGTATAACTGCTCAACTGGTTCTTTGCAAGAAAAATGTTAATTAACCTTGACGTTGTTTATGCTTAGGGTCACTACAAAGTACACGGACAACCCCTTCACGTTTAACAATTTTACAGTTACGACATAATTTCTTAACGGAAGCACGAACTTTCATTGCTTATCCCTTTTATTTAATGGACAAATTATTGTCCGAAACCTTTAAGGTTTGCTTTTTTCAACGCAGATTCATATTTTGTAGACATTAAATGACTTTGAACCTGAGCGATGAAATCCATAATTACCACTACAACAATCAGAAGTGATGTACCACCAAAGTAAAATTGTACATTCCAAGCTGATGTCATAACGTAAGGAACCAAACATACAAACGTAATATACAACCCACCTATTAATGTTAAGCGAGTCATAATTTTATCAATATAACGTGATGTTTGTTCACCTGGTCTAATTCCTGGTATAAATGCACCAGATTTTTTCAAATTATCCGCTGTATCACGAGGATTATATTGCATTGCGGTATAGAAAAAACTAAAGAAGATGATTGCTACTGCATAAACAAGTAAATATAGTGGCTGACCTGGATGTAATAACATTGATAAATCAGTTAACCACTCTAAACTAGAACCTTCACCGAGCCATTGCGCTAATGTCGCAGGGAATAAAATAATACTTGAAGCAAAGATTGCTGGAATCACACCTGCCATATTAACTTTTAATGGTAAATGTGTAGAGTGTCCACCTAAGATCTGACGACCTTGCTGACGTTTAGCATATTCAACTTTAATTCTTCTTTGTCCCCTTTCTACGAAGACAACAAAATATGTTACTGCAAAAACAATAACTGCGATCAATAAGAGAACTAATGGATGCATTTGCCCTTGACGAGCTTGCTCAATAGTTTGACCAATAGCAGATGGTAAACCAGCAACAATACCTGCAAAGATTATTAAAGAAATACCGTTACCAATGCCACGCTCTGTAATTTGCTCACCTAACCACATTAGGAACATTGTTCCTGTAACTAAGCTAACCACAGCTGTAATATAGAACCAAATATCTAAATTAGGTACTAGACCTGGTAACATATTTGGTAATCCTGTCGCAATACCAACCGCCTGTAAAGTCGCAAGTACTAACGTTGAATAACGCGTATATTTGCTAATTTTACGACGACCAGTTTCACCCTCTTTCTTTAATTCTGCTAATGCTGGGTGAACCGTTGTTAATAATTGGATGATAATCGATGCCGAAATATAAGGCATGATACCTAACGCAAAAATAGACGCACGGCTCAATGCACCACCAGAGAACATATTAAACATATCAATGATGGTGCCTTTCTGTTGTTCAATTAACTGAGCTAATACGGCTGCGTCAATACCAGGAACCGGGATGAAAGAACCAATACGGAATACAATCAGAGCGATTAATACAAATAATAATCTGTTTTTAAGTTCGCCTGTACCGCTTTGAGTACTTCTACTTTGATAACCTGGTTGCTTAGCCATTTATTTATTATTCCTCAACTGAACCGCCAACAGCTTCGATTGCTGTTTTAGCACCTTTAGTTACGCGTAAACCACGAACAACAACAGCACCTTTGATTTCACCTGCTAAAATTACTTTTGCAAATTGAATATCTTTAGAAAGTACGTTAGCTGCTTTCAATGATTCTAAAGTTACTACGCCGCCTTCAACTTTGTTCAAATCATTTAAGCGAACTTCAGCTGTAACAGCTGATTTCATTGAAGTAAAACCAAATTTTGGTAAACGACGGTATAAAGGCATCTGACCACCCTCGAAACCACGACGAACACCGCCACCTGTACGAGATTTTTGACCTTTGTGACCACGACCACCTGTTTTACCTAAACCAGAACCAATACCGCGACCTAAGCGTTTAGCACTATGTTTAGCACCTTCAGCTGGTGATAGAGTATTTAAACGCATCAGATTACTCCTCCACTTTAACCATGTATGAAACTTGGTTAATCATACCACGTACTGCAGGAGTATCGATTAACTCTACAGTATGATGCATATGGCGAAGACCAAGACCACGCAATGTAGCCTTATGCTTTGGTAAACGAGCAATAGAACTACGAACTTGAGTTACTTTAATAGTTTTAGCCATTATCAATTACCCCAAGATTTCATCAACGGTTTTGCCACGTTTTGCAGCAACCATTTCTGGTGATTTCATATTTGCTAGTGCATCGATAGTTGCACGAACAACGTTAATTGGGTTGGTTGAACCATAAGCTTTAGATAAAACGTTACGAACACCTGCAACTTCTAATACTGCACGCATAGCACCGCCTGCGATGATACCAGTACCTTCGCTAGCTGGTTGCATAAATACGCGAGAACCAGTGTGTGAACCTTTAATAGGGTGTTGTAATGTACCTTCATTTAAAGCTACATTGATCATATTGCGACGTGCTTTTTCCATCGCTTTTTGGATCGCTGCTGGAACTTCGCGCGCTTTACCATAACCAAAACCTACACGACCGTTACCATCACCTACTACAGTTAATGCAGTAAAGCTCATAATACGACCACCTTTTACAGTTTTTGATACACGGTTTACCGCGATTAGCTTCTCTTGCAGTTCACCAGCTTGTTTTTCGATGTTTGCCATCTAAAATTACCTCTATTAGAACTGTAGACCAGCTTCACGGGCAGCGTCCGCTAAAGTTTGGACACGACCATGATATTTAAAACCAGAACGATCAAAAGCAACGTCTTTAACGCCTTTTGCTAATGCTCTTTCTGCAACAACTTTACCAACTACTGCTGCTGCATCTTTATTTCCGGTATATTTCACTTGCTCACTAATTACTTTTTCAACAGTTGAAGCAGCGGCAAGAACTTCTGAACCGTTTGGTGCAATCACTTGCGCATAAATATGACGTGGAGTGCGGTGAATAACTAAACGAGTTACACCTTGCTCTTTCATCATATGACGTGCGCGAGCTGCACGACGGATACGAGCTGATTTCTTATCCATAGTGTTACCTTAATTATTTTTTCTTAGCCTCTTTGATACGTACAACTTCATCAGCGTAACGTACCCCTTTACCTTTGTAAGGCTCAGGACGGCGATAAGCACGAATATCTGCAGCAACTTGACCGATTAACTGTTTGTCTGCACCTTTCAACACGATTTCCGTTTGAGATGGACATTCAGCTGTAATACCTGCTGGTAAAGCGTGCTCGACAGGGTGAGAGAAGCCTAAACTTAAAGCAACTGTATTGCCTTTGATTTGTGCTCTATAACCTACACCCACCAATTGTAACTTCTTGGTGAAGCCTTCAGTAACACCGATAACCATTGCGTTAACTAATGCACGTGCAGTTCCTGCTTGTGCATCTGCTCCAACAATACCTTCACGTGGAGAAAAAGTTAATTCGTTATTATCTTGTTTAACTTCAACTGAGCTATGAATGGTACGAGATAACTCACCATTTTTACCTTTAACTGTTAGTAGCTGACCGTCAAGTTTAACCTCAACGCCGGCAGGAATACTAACAGGTGCTTTTGCAACACGAGACATTTTCCTACCTCTCTATTAAGCTACATAACAGATAATCTCACCGCCTAAACCCGCTTGGCGAGCTGCACGGTCAGTCATCACACCTTTAGATGTAGATACTACTGCAACACCTAAACCACCCATTACTTTTGGTAATTCATCTTTACGTTTATAAATACGTAGACCTGGGCGGCTAACACGTTGGATGCTTTCTACAACTGGTTTACCTTGGAAATATTTTAAAGTAATTTCCAACTCTGGTTTAACACCATCTAAAACTTTAACGCTCTCGATATAACCTTCTTCAGCTAATACATTGGCAATTGCCACTTTTAGCTTGGATGAAGGCATACTGATCGCAACTTTGTTCGCAGCTTGACCGTTGCGAATGCGAGTCAACATATCTGCGATTGGATCTTGCATACTCATTGTATTTTTACTCCGATTCCAAAATAAAGTGGTAAATTACCAACTAGCTTTCTTAAGGCCTGGGATTTCGCCACGCATTGCAGCTTCACGAACCTTAATACGACTTAAACCAAACTTACGAAGAACACCATGTGGGCGTCCAGTTTGGCGACAACGGTTACGCTGACGGCTTGGGCTAGAATCACGAGGCAATGTTTGTAACTTTAACACTGCATTCCAACGGTCTTCGTCAGAGGCATTTACATCTGAAATGATCTGTTTTAATTCAACACGTTTAGTATAGAATTTTTCAGCTAGTTTCACGCGTTTTACATCACGCGCTTTCATTGATTGTTTAGCCATGGTAACCTGCCTTATTTACGGAATGGGAAATTAAAGGCAGCAAGTAGCGCTTGACCTTCTTCATCACTTTTCGCAGTAGTGGTGATAGTAATATCTAAACCACGTACACGATCCACTTTATCATAATCGATTTCAGGGAAGATGATTTGCTCACGCACACCCATGCTGTAATTGCCACGACCATCAAATGATTTTGCGCTTAAACCGCGGAAGTCACGAATACGTGGAACAGCAATTGTAATTAAACGTTCAAAGAACTCCCACATACGTTCACCACGTAGTGTTACTTTACAACCGATTGGATATCCCTGACGGATTTTAAAGCCTGCAACAGATTTGCGTGCTTTTGTAATCAAAGGTTTCTGACCGCTAATCGCTGCTAAATCCGCAACTGCGTTATCTAGCAATTTCTTATCGGTCAATGCTTCACCCACACCCATATTTAGGGTTATCTTTTCGATTCGTGGGACTTGCATGACAGATTTGTAGTTGAATTTTTCTTTCAATTCATTAACTACTTGATCTCTGTAGTAATCATGCAGTTTCGCCATCGCATTACTCCAGTTTATTAAATAATTTCATTATTAGACTTGAAGAAACGTACTTTTTTACCATCTTCAAATCTAAAACCTACACGGTCAGCTTTATTTGTTTTCGG
Organism: Pasteurella dagmatis; assembly: GCF_900186835.1. NCBI lineage: Bacteria > Pseudomonadati > Pseudomonadota > Gammaproteobacteria > Pasteurellales > Pasteurellaceae > Pasteurella > Pasteurella dagmatis. Next base: position 2,015,375 of record NZ_LT906448.1, on the reverse strand, counting down.
GTTAAAGATAGCAACATTTGATGCATCAATTGCAGCCTCTTTCTTCACTAAACCACCTTCTTTGCCTAATGCAGGAACTGGTTTTTCGTGTTTAGTGATAATATTTACACCTTCAACAACCACTTTACCATTTGGTAACACTTTAGTTACCTTACCACGCTTACCTTTATCTTTACCAGCAAGCACGATTACTTCATCATTTTGACGAATTTTTGCAGCCATTTGTCACTTCTCCTTACAGTACTTCTGGCGCCAAAGAGATGATTTTCATAAACTTCTCAGAACGAAGTTCACGAGTCACCGGTCCAAAAATACGAGTACCGATTGGTTGCTCTGTGTTATTGTTTAAAATTACACAAGCGTTACCATCGAAGCGAATGACTGATCCATCTGGGCGACGAACACCCTTCTTGGTGCGCACAACAACTGCTTTTAATACATCACCTTTTTTAACTTTACCGCGTGGAATTGCTTCTTTCACAGTAATTTTGATGATATCACCAATAGCAGCGTAACGACGGTGCGATCCACCTAGAACCTTGATACACATTACACTGCGAGCGCCTGAGTTATCAGCAACGTCCAGCATAGTCTGTTCTTGGATCATCTTAGTACTCCGCTAAAATTAATAAAACCCTTTCGGGACGAAATTATCTGCAATAAGGCAGATAGGGCGTGGATTTTACCACAAGGCACAATAAAAAAGCAATATTAAGTGCGGTTAAAAAATAGAAAGATTTTAAGCGTACTTTTGATAAAAAACTTTTGCTATTTATCAGCTATCTCTTTGAATAAAAAAGCCAACAGTAACACCATTGGCTTTTTCATTTTATGTCAAGCTGATATTAAGCAATTACTGCTTTTTCAACTACACGAACTAAAGTCCATGACTTAGTTTTAGAGAGTGGACGACACTCTTTAACTTCAACTACATCACCTAATTTAGCTTCGTTATTCTCGTCATGCACGTGTAATTTGGTTGTACGACGGATAAACTTACCATAAAGTGGGTGTTTAACCTTACGTTCAATAGCAACAACAAATGATTTGTCCATTTTGTCGCTAACTACTTTACCTTGCACGCTACGAATTTTATCAGTCATTACTCACCCGCCTTCTCGGTTAATACAGTTTTTACTTGTGCAATACTACGACGCACTTGTTTTAACTGATGGGTTTGTTGAAGCTGACCGGTGGCTGCTTGCATACGCAATTTGAATTGTTCACCTAAAAGGTTCACTAACTCAGCATTCAGCTCTTCAACATTTTTGTTACGTAGTTCTTGAGCTTTCATTACATCACCGTCTTAGTTACGAAAGTGGTCTTAATTGGCAATTTAGCAGCTGCTAATGCAAATGCGTTTCTTGCGATCTCTTCAGACACACCATCCATTTCATATAGTACTTTACCCGGTTGGATTAAAGCTACCCAGTACTCAACGTTACCTTTACCTTTACCCATACGGACTTCTAATGGTTTTTCAGTAATTGGTTTATCTGGGAATACACGGATCCAGATTTTACCTTGACGTTTAACTGCACGAGTCATTGCACGACGTGCCGCCTCAATTTGGCGAGCTGTTAAACGACCACGACCAACTGCTTTCAAACCAAAGGTACCGAAGCTTACTTCTGTACCAGCTGCAATACCACGGTTACGACCTTTGTGGACTTTGCGGAATTTTGTACGTTTTGGTTGCAACATCTAGCGATTCTCCTTACTTACGACCTTTGCCGCGTGGAGCCTTCTTAGGCTTCTCAGCAGGTTGTTGTTCTGGTTGCGCAATTGCAGCCATTCCACCGAGTATTTCACCTTTGAAGATCCATACTTTAATACCGATTACACCGTATGTAGTATGTGCTTCAGCAGTGTTATAGTCGATGTCCGCACGTAGTGTATGTAGAGGTACACGACCTTCACGATACCATTCAGAACGTGCAATTTCTGCACCACCTAAACGACCACTCACTTCAACTTTGATACCTTTAGCACCTAAACGCATTGCGTTTTGTACTGCACGTTTCATAGCGCGACGGAACATTACACGACGCTCTAATTGAGAAGCGATGCTGTCTGCAACTAATTTTGCATCTAATTCAGGTTTTTTCACTTCAGCGATGTTGATTTGCGCTGGAACGCCTGCAATAGCCGCAACTGCGTTACGTAATTTTTCAACATCTTCGCCTTTTTTACCAATAACGATACCTGGACGAGCTGTGTGAATAGTTACACGGATGCTTTTCGCTGGACGCTCAATAGTGATGCGTGAAACTGAAGCATTCGCTAATTCTTTATTCAAGAATTTACGTACTTTGAAATCGCCATCTAAGTTATCAGCGAAATCTTGTGTATTCGCGAACCAAGTAGAGCTCCAAGGCTTAACAATACCTAAGCGAATACCATGTGGATGTACTTTTTGACCCATTGCTATTCCTCTACTTATTAACGATCTGACACTACCACAGTGATGTGGCTAGTACGTTTTAAAATACGATCTGCACGACCTTTAGCACGTGGCATAACACGTTTCATGCTTGGACCTTCATCTACGAAAATCTTCGCTACTTTAAGATCATCGATATCTGCACCGTCATTGTGTTCTGCGTTAGCAATTGCTGATTCAAGCACTTTTTTCACTAAAGCTGCTGCTTTTTTGTTAGTGAAAGTTAAGATTTCTAATGCTTGAGCAACTTTTTTACCACGGATTAAATCCGCAACTAAGCGAGCTTTTTGCGCTGAAGTGCGAGCGTAACGATGTTTTGCAATAGTTTCCATCTTTTACCCCTTACTTCTTAGCTTTCTTATCCGCAGCGTGACCGCGGTAAGTACGAGTCGGTGCAAATTCACCTAATTTATGACCGATCATTTCATCAGATACATAAACAGGAACGTGCTGACGACCATTATGGACTGCGATGGTCAATCCGATCATTGATGGAATGATCATTGAACGACGGGACCAAGTTTTAATTGGTTTTTTATCCCCGCTTTCCACCGCCTTCTCTACCTTCTTCAACAAGTGTAGGTCAAGGAAAGGACCCTTCTTGAGAGAACGTGGCATGGCTAATCCTCTTTATTAATTAATATTATTTACCACGACGACGTACGATAAATTTATCAGTACGTTTGTTATGGCGAGTTTTCTTACCTTTAGTCTGAACGCCCCAAGGTGTTACTGGGTGTTTACCAAAGTTACGACCTTCACCACCACCGTGTGGGTGATCTACTGGGTTCATTGCTGTACCACGAACTGTTGGGCGAACGCCTCTCCAGCGGTTAGCACCTGCTTTACCCAATACGCGAAGCATATGTTCTGAGTTACCAACTTCACCGATGGTCGCTGTACACTCAGATAATACTTTACGCATTTCGCCTGAGCGAAGACGTAAAGTTACATAGTTACCTTCACGAGCGATAATTTGTACATAAGCACCAGCTGAACGAGCGATTTGACCGCCTTTACCTGGCTTTAATTCAACATTATGTACTGTTGAACCAACTGGGATATTACGCATTGGTAATGAGTTACCAACTTTAATAGGCGCATTTGCACCAGCTTGGATTGTATCGCCTGCAGATAAACCTTTAGGTGCTAAGATATAACGACGTTCACCATCTTTATAAAGCACTAAAGCGATATTTGCAGAACGGTTAGGGTCATATTCAAGACGCTCAACAACCGCTGGAATATCTAACTTGTTACGTTTGAAATCGATTAAACGGTAATGTTGTTTATGACCACCACCAATATGGCGAGTAGTAATACGTCCGAAATTGTTACGACCACCAGTCTTAGATTTAGTATCTAAAAGTGGAGCGTAAGGTTTACCCTTATGTAATTCAGGGTTCACGATTTTAACAACGTGACGACGACCAGCGGAGGTCGGCTTACATTTAACGATAGCCATTATCTTCTACTCCTCCGAATTACTCTGCACCTTCAACGAAGTCAAGTGATTGACCTTCTTGAAGAGTTACATAAGCTTTTTTCCAGTCACTGCGACGTCCCATTCTTGCACCGTGACGTTTAGTTTTACCTTTCACTACAACGGTACGAACAGAATCCACTTTCACTTCAAATAATTGCTCAACTGCGTTAGCAATTTCAACTTTATTTGCATCTAAAGCTACTTTGAAAACAATAGTGTTAGACTTCTCAGCGTTATTTGTTGCTTTTTCAGAGACATGTGGTGCTTTTAACACTTTTAGCAAACGTTCTTGTTGAATCATGCTAACATCTCCTCAATTTGTTTCACAGCATCTACAGTTACAACAACTTTATCGAATGCGATTAAGCTCACTGGATCGATACCTTGAACATCACGTACATCTACTTTGTAAAGGTTACGTGCTGCTAAGAATAGATTTTCATCTAAGCTTGCTGTGATAATTAACACATCTTCGAGTGCTAATTCTTTTAATTTTTGTACTAAAACTTTAGTTTTTGGTGCTTCAACTTCGAACTTATCAACAACAACTAAACGCTCTTGACGAACAAGTTCAGAAAGAATGCTTTTGATTGCACCACGGTACATTTTCTTGTTCACTTTTTGGCTGTGATCTTGTGGTTTAGCTGCGAAAGTTACACCACCCGAACGCCAGATTGGTGACTTGATATCACCTGAACGAGCACGACCTGTACCTTTTTGACGCCAAGGTTTTTTACCTGAACCAGACACTTCAGCACGAGTTTTTTGTGCACGAGAACCTTGACGAGCACCTGCTGCATAAGCAACAACAACTTGGTGAATCAATGCTTCGTTGAACTCACGTCCGAAGGTAGTTTCAGAAACAGTTAGTGCATTTGCACCTACAACTTGTAATTCCATCTCTATCTCCTGACTTATGCTTTAACTGCTGGTTTAACAATAACATCACCATTAGTTGCACCCGGAACAGCACCTTTAACTAATAGTAATTTACGTTCAGCATCAACACGAACAACTTCTAGTGATTGAACGGTTACACGCTCAGCACCTAAGTGTCCTGCCATTTTTTTACCTTTAAACACACGACCTGGAGTTTGGTTTTGACCAATAGAACCAAGTACACGATGTGATAAAGAGTTACCGTGAGTAGCATCTTGGGTACGGAAGTTCCAGCGTTTAACACCGCCAGCAAAACCTTTACCTTTAGAAGTACCAGTAACATCAACTTTTTTAACATCAGCGAAGATGTCAACATTAATTTCTTGACCTAAAGTGAATTCTTCACCTTCAGTAGTACGAAATTCCCATAAACCGCGACCAGCTTCAACACCTGCTTTCACGAAATGACCAGCTTCTGGCTTAGTTACACGACTTGCTTTTTTAGAGCCAGTAGTAACTTGAATTGCAGAATAGCCATCTGTTTCTACAGTTTTAACTTGAGTCACACGGTTGGCTTCGATTTCGATAACGGTAACTGGAATTGAAACGCCATCTTCATTGAAGATACGAGTCATACCAACTTTACGACCGACTAAACCAATCATTGTAATAACCTCTTAATTAACCTAGGCTAATCTGCACGTCAACGCCGGCAGCTAGATCTAAACGCATTAATGCATCAACAGTTTTTTCTGTTGGCTCAACAATATCAACCAAACGTTTGTGAGTACGGATTTCGTATTGATCACGCGCATCTTTATTCACGTGTGGAGAAATCAACACTGTGAAACGCTCTTTACGAGTTGGTAACGGAATTGGACCACGAACTTGTGCACCAGTACGTTTAGCTGTTTCTACGATCTCCGCAGTAGATTGATCGATCAAACGGTGATCGAATGCTTTTAAGCGGATACGGATTCTTTGGTTCTGCATTAGACCAGAGCTCCAATCAAAATTTAGCTAATAAAAAACTAACACCAACACTTTTCTTACTTCTAAAAATCGAAAAGGGGTGCAAGTTGACCTGTTTATAGTTTCCCTGTTGGAAACATTTTACGTATTACATATCGCAATACTCGTTTAATAAATGATTACATTAAACGGCTATCATTAAGAAAGCCTGCGAATTGTACTGAAATCGACCGCACTTTGCAAGTGCTTTTCGCAATAAAATTGAAGAAATCCTTATCTTTACTTATTTGAGTAATATTTAGCTCATTTTGATTTTGCGCTATAATTCAACTTTCTCTTCCTTATCAATTCAAAAAGTTATGTTATCGCTAACTCAATTTAATACTAAAGTGCGGTATGTTTTACATAAGAAATTACGCCAAACACATCGTATTTCTCGTAAAAGTTTAGAATTTGCTGCCCTACTTATCGGCGCAGCGCTTGTTGCGTTGTTTTCTCTTGGTTTTGCTAAATTAGCAGATCTTGGCTTAGAGTGGAATGCACATTGGACTTCACAATATCCTTTAGCAGCTTGGATAGTGTTACCCCTAGGTTTAGGCTTATTAACTTGGTTTACTGCGAAGTACACACCTTATGTGGCAGGTAGTGGAATTCCACAAGTGATAGCCTCTATTAGTTTACCGCACAGCAATAATAAAAGTCGCCTTGTTGCGTTCTGGCAAACCTTATGGAAAGTCCCGCTTACCTTTCTTGCAATGTTGATTGGTGCCTCCGTCGGACGTGAAGGTCCTTCTGTACAAGTCGGTGCCGCAGTAATGCTCGCTTGGGGTAATATTTGCCGTAAGAAAGGCATCGCATTTAATGGACTAAGTGCCAATGAGTTAATGGCAACAGGTGCCGCAGGCGGCTTAGCTGCTGCATTTAATGCACCTTTAGCTGGGGTAATTTTTGCTATTGAAGAGCTGGGACGAGGTGTATTATTACGCTGGGAACGTCGAGTACTATTAGGTGTACTCGCTTCAGGTTTTATTTTAGTCGCGATTGAAGGAAATAACCCTTACTTTCCACAATATCACGGTGAAACCTCTATGCCATATATGTTTTTATGGGTGGTATTATGTGGTGTGATTTGTGGTGTTTTTGGAGGTATTTTTGCACGCTTGTTAGTTAAAGGCTTAGCAGGTATTTCGCCATCAAGAATTCGTGGTTGGATTCGCCGTCATCCTATTTATATAGCATTAATTTTAGGTTTATTTTTGGCCGCACTTGGCACTTATACGCAAGGGAAAACTTACGGTACAGGCTATTATGTGGTCGCCAATGCATTAGATGGTGAAGATTTATCCTCAGAATTTGGTATCTTAAAATTAATTTCTACCGTGGCAACTTATTGGACTGGCATTGCTGGCGGTATTTTTACACCAGCATTGACCGTTGGTGCTGGGATTGGTGCGCAAATTTGGTCAATAACAGGCGGTATTGTAGATCAACGCCTACTAGTTTTATTGTGTATGGCTGGTTTTCTTGCAGGAGCAACACAATCACCAGTAACCGCAAGTGTTGTTGTGATGGAAATGACAGGTTGTCAACCTGTTTTGTTTTGGTTATTGATTTGTTCATTAGTTTCGTCCATTATTTCACGCCAATTTCATCCAAAACCATTTTATCATTTTGCGGCGGCACGTTTCCGTCAACGAATTCAAGAAGACACAAGAGAACAAGAAAAATGACCCAAAATCAACCGCACTTTTATCGTGGCCACTTTTCCGTTGCACCAATGTTAGATTGGACAACGCGTCATTGTCGCTATTTTCATCGTCAATTTAGTCAACACGCGTTGCTTTATACGGAAATGGTCACTACAGGTGCGATTATTCATGCGAAATATGATCACCTTGCGTTTTCTCCAGAGGAAAACCCTGTGGCACTACAATTAGGTGGCAGTAACCCAACTCAACTGGCACAGTGCGCAAAAATTGCAGAGCAACGTGGTTACGCTGAAATTAACCTGAATGTAGGCTGTCCATCTGATCGTGTGCAAAATGGGATGTTTGGTGCTTGTTTAATGGGGAAAGCTGATTTAGTGGCAGAATGTATCAACGCAATGCAAGAGGTGGTTGATATTCCTGTTACGGTCAAAACACGTATTGGCATCGATGATTTAGATAGCTACGAGTTCCTGTGTGATTTTGTGCAAAAAGTCCATCAAGCCGGCTGCCAAGAATTTATTATCCACGCACGCAAAGCATGGCTTTCTGGTTTAAGTCCGAAAGAAAATCGTGAAATTCCACCGTTAGATTATGAACGTGTATATCAACTCAAACGTGATTTCCCACAGTTAATCATGAGTATCAACGGCGGGATTAAAACTATTGAGGAAATGCAACAGCATTTGCAATATATGGATGGGGTGATGGTTGGGCGTGAAGCTTATCAAAACCCGAGTTTGTTAGGCTATATCGACCAAGCATTATTTGATCCAACAAGCCCTATCGTGACTCCACGAGAAGCGGTGGAAAAAATGTTCCCTTATATTGAGCAACAGCTTACCCAAGGTGTTTATCTCAATCATATGGTGCGTCACATGCTTGGCGCATTCCAAAGCTGTAAAGGTGCTCGTCAATGGCGCCGTTATTTAAGTGAGAATGCGCACAAAGCTGGTGCAGGATTAGAAGTTGTTGAACAAGCATTAAGTTTTATAGAAAATGAATAGATGACAAAAGTGCGGTGAAAATTAACAAGATTTTGACCGCACTTTTCTTTTTAAGCTCGCACAAAAAGTGAGCGCTCTCACATAATCGACAAATAATTCCCAGTCCACCAGCATTCTGGCTTAAAATAAAAATAAGGCTAAATCACATTATATTAGGAATTATAATGCAATTGGAATTAAGTAAACTCGTCACTGAAAGTCGAAATAGCGCAAGTGCTAACATCGACAGCCTGTCCACATTAGAAATGCTACATGTCATCAATCAAGAAGATCAAAAAGTCCCTCTTGCTGTGAAAAAAGTGTTACCTGAAATTGCACAAGCCGTAGATAAAATTGCCGATACCTTTATGCAAAAAGGACGTTTAATTTATATCGGTGCAGGCACATCAGGGCGATTAGGCATTTTAGATGCGAGTGAATGTCCACCCACATTTGGCACAGCGCACGAACAAGTGGTTGGTTTAATTGCTGGCGGTCATCAAGCAATTTTGAAAGCAGTCGAAAATGCCGAAGACAGCCGCGAAGGGGGTATTGAAGATCTCAAAAATATTCAGTTAAGCCGTAAAGATATTGTGGTTGGAATTGCGGCAAGTGGTCGCACGCCTTATGTATTGGCTGCACTTGAATTTGCAAAACAATTAGGTTGCATAACAATCGGGATTAGCTGCAATCCACAATCTGAACTTGCCACTGTATCTGACATTGCGATCACGCCAATCGTAGGCGCTGAAGTGATAACAGGTTCATCACGTATGAAAGCTGGCACTGCACAGAAACTTATTCTCAACATGCTCACTACGGGCGCAATGATAAAAACAGGTAAAGTGTTTGGGAATTTAATGGTAGATGTGGTCGCAACTAATGCCAAATTAGTCGAGCGTCAAAAACGTATTGTGATGGAAGCGACGCAATGCGATCGCCAACAAGCAGAATACGCCTTATTACAAGCTAATGGGCAATGTAAAATCGCCATTGTGATGATTTTATTGAATATTTCAGCACAAGAAGCAACAGAACGTTTAGCAGAATCCAATGGTTTTATTCATCGAGCATTAACGTAAGTTAAATTAAGGAGGGTAAGATGGCCACTATCGATAATGAACTGATCCAACGTCTAATTCCATTATTAGGCGGGAAATCAAATATCCTGCTCGTTAGTAATTGTATGACACGTTTAAGGATCACCTTGCAGGATTTCACTCAAGTAGATACAAATGCATTAAAACAGATTGATGGCGTTTTTGGCGTTGTAAAAGCAGACGAGCAATTGCAGATTATTCTCGGTCCGGGCAAAGCAATAAAAGCTGCCGAATTGATGAAAAAATCAATCGATAATGATGCTAGCACACCTTCTTTAAAAGACATTGCTCGTGCGCAAAAACAACAAATTAAATCTACCCAAACCACGGCTATTCATCAGTTTTTTGCTAAATTTGCTACGATTTTTACTCCGCTCATTCCGGGTTTCATTGGTGCAGGTTTGTTACTCGGTTTAGCCACCGTGTTACAACAATCATTTGTTGCAGGTGTTGAAAATCCAAATGCTTTCCTAGTGGACTTAATCAACTATATGAAAGTGTTCAGTAAGGGGTTATTCAGCTTCTTAAGTATTTTAATTGGCTATAATGCAGCAAAAGCCTTTGGAGGGTCAGGTGTAAACGGAGCAATCTTGGCATCACTGTTTATTTTGGGTTATAACCCTGAAGCCACAAAAGGTATTTATTCTGGTTTAAATGATTTCTTTGGCTTAAAAATTGACCCACGCGGTAACATCATCGGGGTGTTAATTGCAGCGATTTTGGGTGCAAAAGTCGAGCAATGGGTACGCAAATTTATTCCAGACAACTTGGATATGGCCTTAACCTCAATGTTCACCTTACTGATTATGGGGGTGTTTACATTCTTGTTAATTATGCCTATCGGGGTATATCTATTTGACGGAATGTCTTGGTTATTCTCAAACTTAAATAACAACCCATTTGGTGCAGCATTATTGGCGGGCTTATTCTTAATTGCAGTAATGCTGGGGATTCACCAAGGCTTTGTGCCAGTTTACTTTGCTCTAGTAGAATCACAGGGCTTTAATGCCTTATTTCCCGTCCTAGCAATGGCTGGGGCAGGACAAGTGGGCGCAGCATTAGCACTGTACTTTAAAGCCAATAAAGATGCTGTATTACGTACACAAATTAAAGGGGCAATTATTCCTGGATTCTTAGGCATTGGTGAACCATTGATTTATGGCGTGACTTTGCCACGTGTGAAACCATTTATTACCGCATGTATTGGTGGCGCAGCAGGTGGTTTTACGATCGGATTAATCGCTTATCTTGGCTTCCCAATGGGATTAAACAGCGTATTTGGCCCATCAGGTTTATTGGCAACTCCATTAATGACCTCAGATAAAGGTGTTTACCCTGCGATTGCCGTGTACCTCACCGGAACAGTAGTAGCCTATACAGTAGGCTTTATCACAACTTATTTCTTCGCTACAAAAGATGTGGATTTAAGTTAATAGCTTGCGATAAAAAACAATAAAAAAAGACCGCACTTTTGCGGTCTTTCTTCTTTATTCAGATTAGTGTTTACAGCCACCTTGACCACAACAAGAATCGTGATCGTGGTGGTGATGATCGTGATGACTACCACAACCACAACCATGACCCTCTTCATCACTATCGTGACCGCCACAGCAACCACCATCTTGATGAATATGACCGTGTGCGATTTCTTCTAAAGTTGCTTCACGAGTTGCAACAACTTCAACACTAAATAACAATTCTTGACCAGCAAGCATATGGTTACCATCAACTACAACATCGTTTTCAGCCACTTCAGTGATTACCACTGGTAATGGACCGATATCCGTGTCTGCGATAAAGCGCATACCAACAACTAACTCATCAACACCTTGGAAGACCTCTTTTGGTACACGTTGAACCATATTTTCGTTATATTCACCATAACCTTCTTCAGGTTTAACACGTACTTCAAATTTATCGCCAACTGCTTTGCCTTCTAACGCATTTTCTAAACCAATAACTAAGTTATTATGACCTTGTAAATAATCTAGTGGTTGATTTACTGGTGCCTCATCCACTAATACGCCATCTTGCGTGCGAACTTGATAAGCAATGCTCACTACTACGTTTTTTGCTACTTTCATTATTACTCCAATTTATCTACGTAAATGAATTTCGTTATTGTATAAGAAATATCAACCATTAGAAAGCTAATCATTGACTAATTCGATTCTTGCTTGCACAGATGCTTTTAATTGCGTTTTTCCGCCTTCTAAAGCCATTTCATCATCACTATATGAGTTATAAAATTTATCAGATGAACGCATTGCAACAGCATATTGTTTGCTCGAGCCCATTACATCATTCGTGGCTAGATTTAACTCAATCACACGATAACTTTTTGCTTTCATCAAAGATTGAATAGACTGTGCCTTTTGTTCAAATTTCTTCAATACTGCTGCAGTCATTTCTTCTTCCACTTTATCTAAACTTTCTTGTGAAACTGTCGCATACATACTGCTAATTTTTAAATTCTCACTTAATTGACTAGTCAGCTGTGAAAGTGTTTGATTATCTTTACTTTTTAGTACCAACTCTGCACGGTCAATCCAGCCATTTTGCTTACCGTCTTTATCATAACGTACTTGGGTATAACGTTGTTGAGACACTATTTGAACAGTTTCTTGTTTTTTCACTAAATCTAATGCTCGATTAATACGCTCAACAATTATTTGATTTAATGCTTTTGCATCTTTGCCTTCTTCCTGCACATAAAATGATACTTGCATTTCATCTTTTTCAACCTCTTTGACAACTTCGGTAATAAACTGAATTTGGTTTTCTATTTTTTGTGCCTGAGCTTGCACAGTAAAAGTCAGTGGAAGTGCTAATAGCATTAATGCAATATGTCTTAATTTCATAAAATATCCTTTTATTATTTTGAACTAGTATCAATTAGGCAGATTTTCATAAAAATAGTTCAAAGCAAAACCGCACTTTCAACAACTTGCCAAAAGTGCGGTCATTTTTTATTAGTTTCGATGAGGCTCATCATTAAAGTCATCATCAAATTCATCGTTGAAAAATTCACCATCTTCGCCGTATTCATCATCTTCAGAATTAGGGTCCTCAAAGTAAGTACCCCAACCATCGTAAATTCCACCGAATTTTTCAACTAAAGGTAATACCTCTTTCTGTTGTGCATCAATAATTTCTGCGTTTAATTCAACTTCACTAATGATATCAAAACAGAAAATCACTTTGCCTTTTTCATCTTCAAATTCTTCTGCCTCTGACACTTCATAACCTGCTTTGAAGGCCTCAACAGCAATTTTCTCTAATTTATCAAAATCATTGTGAACAATATGATGTTCAATGATATAAAGTGCATCTGGATCACTACCGTCTGCTAATAAATCAGCAATAATACTGCGAGTAGTCACTTGAAGAGCTTTGAAATCGGTCATTTAGGTTACCTTTTGAAAAGAAAATTAAGCGAATATTGTAAAGGATATACTTCTCTTAAACAAGGAAGGGATTTTTATTGGACATAAAAAAATCCTCCTGTTTGGGAAGATTTTTTTATCTTAGGGAAAAGAACTATTTTTTCAATAAATCACGAATTTCTGTTAATAATACTTCTTCATTTGAAAGTTTTGGTGCTTCTGGCTCTTCCACTTTCGGTTCTTCGCGTTTTAATTTGTTTAATCCTTTGATCATTAAGAAGATAGCAAATGCAATGATCGTGAAGTCAAATACTGTTTGGATGAATGCACCATAATTTAATGTTACAGCTGGCGCTTCACCTACAGCTTCTTTTAACACAATGCTTAAGTCTTTAAAATCTACACCACCAGTGAGGATACCTAACACAGGCATTACTACATCACCTACAAGCGAACTCACAATCTTACCGAATGCTCCACCGATGATTACACCAACTGCCATATCAACAACATTACCACGCATTGCAAATTCGCGAAATTCTTTAACAAAACTCATAAAATTCTCCTAAATAAACTAAATAAAAAAATGATAACTTGATAAAAATCAAAGTTATTATAGAAAATTTCATCAAATTGTACAGTTTTTTCTCAAAATTCTACAAATAGAATGTACTTGGCTGGAACAATTTTTCAATATCAGAAACGTATTTTTTATCACTTAGATACACAATAACATGATCATTATCTTCTATAACCAAATTTTTCTTTGCCATAATCACTTCATCTTGGCGCAATACTGCACCTATAATTGCACCTTGTGGCAATTTCAATTCAGAAACCTTGCGCCCAATTACATTCGAAGAGCTACCCTGACCATGCACTATAATCTCCAATGCCTCTGCCACACCATGCCGCAATGAGGCAACGTTAGCAACATCTCCTTTACGTACATGACTTAATAAAGCAGAAATTGTTGCTTGTTGCGGTGATACTGCGATATCAATTGTTCCTCCTTGGATCAGATTAATATATGCCATACGTTGAATTAACACCATGGCCTTTTTAGCCCCCAAACGCTTAGCTAATAAGGCAGACATAATGTTTGCCTCATCATCGCTAGTCAGCGACAAGAACACATCAATATTCTCAATCTGCTCTTCAAATAAGAAAGATTGATCTGAAGCATCACCACAAAAAATCATCGTGTTTGATAATTTTTCGGCTAATGCTCTTGCTCGCTCTGAATTGCGTTCAATTAATTTAACCGAACACTGCCCTTCCAATTGCTTAGCAACACCAATGCCGATATTACCACCACCTACGATCATTATCCGCTTATAAGGTTTTTCTAATCGTTGAAGTTCATTCATTACCGCTTTAATGTGAATAGTTTCACAAATAAAAGTCACTTCATCACCCGCTTCAATGATTGTCGAGCCTTGCGGGCGAATCACCTTATCTTGACGTAAAATAGAGACAATACGACACTCTATGTGTGGCATATGATCTTTCAACGCAGATAGTGCATAACCTACTAATGGTCCTCCATAATAGGCTTTCACAACAACAAGGCTAATTCTGCCATCAGCAAAATGTGCGACTTGTAATGCACCAGGATAATCAATTAAGCGTGTTACTTCATCTGTTACTAATTTTTCAGGTGAAATAATATGATCAATAGGTAACACATCTGGTTGGAATAATTTATCTTTCTCACGCAAATATTCTGCATTACGAATACGGGCAATTTTGGTTGGCGTATTAAATAGTGTATAACTAATTTGACAAGCAACCATATTAATTTCGTCTGAACTTGTTACAGCCACTAATAAATCAGCATCTTGTGCCCCAGCCTCTCGCAATACACGTGGTGAAGATGCAGAACCATTCACTACCCTTAAATCGTGCTTACTTTGTAAGTTTTCTAGGCGTAGTGATTGATTATCCACTAACGTAATATCATTATCTTCACTTACTAAGTTTTCAGCTAAAGTTGTACCAACTTGGCCCGCGCCTAAAATGATAATTTTCATTACCGATCCGATCTTTCAATAAGTAACGGCTTAACCCCAATACGATCAGAGTTTAAGCACCATTTTAAGTCTTTAATATCCTGACAAATACGCTCTGTTACTTGTTCTGCTTGCGCTAATTTTTCTTGTGACACATTCGGATCATGTTTATCAAATAACATTGCATCTAATAAACGTTCTGCGTGCATTCCTTCACGGCAATAGTGCAATACACCCACATCATCAAATAAGGTCGCTACTGAAGCAATTTTTGTTGTCGCAATCCCCAATGCACCATCTTCACCGCCTAAATTGCGGAAAATTTGGTTTTGTGGAAAACCTCCACAAGCTAAGAAAAAGGTGCGACGGAAAACAAGGTTACCACCACAAGTCATTTGCATTGCTTGCCATGCTTTATTTAATTCCGGATGTTTTGCATAACGTTCTGCTAAATCAACTGGTTTTAATGCTAGACGCACTAATGCCACTTCAGGACGGAAATGAAAAACACTCGCCGCCACAGTCAACGCTTCTGGCTCATACGCGTCATCTGCATCTAAAAACGCAATAAAATCGGTAGTTGTTTGTAACGCCCCCCAATTTCTTGCTTTTGCTGCCCCTACATTATATGGCAATTTTTCAATCGTCACTTTATCGGGAAACTGTTTTGCAATCAGTTCTGCCAACTGTAATGTATTATCGGTCGATCCATCGTCCACTAACCAAAGATGATTTAATTGTGGTTGATTAACAACTGAATTAACCGCACGAATAATCGTTTTTTCTGCGTTATAACAAGGTATAACGACATCAATTTTTGGAAAGTTCATCTAAGCACTCACTTAAAATAGCTTTTTTAATTTCGCATAATAGAACCCATCACCGCCATTTTCCTTTGGCAAGAATTGCACACCAATTGCTGAGTCAGGTAAATCAAATGGTAAAGGCTCTAATTTTGCATCTGTATTGTTTTGTAAAAATTGCTCTATTTGCAAAGCATTCTCTTCAGGTAAAACAGAGCAAGTGGCATATAACAGCGTACCACTTGGCTTTAATAACGCCCAGAGGGCTTGTAAAATTTGTGATTGTAACTGCACTAATTGAGGAATATCAGCATCTTGACGTAACCATTTAATATCAGGGTGGCGTCGAATAACACCTGTCGCTGAACAAGGCGCATCTAATAAGATTCTGTCAAATTGCACCGCACTATCGCTGATTTGACTTAACCATTGTTCTGGCTGAGTTGCATCCCCACAAATCACTTGTGCTTTTTGTTGCATACGAGTAAGGTTTTCATATACACGCTTTAAACGGTTAGGTTCAACATCAAGCGCAACAACTTGTGCTTGCGGGGCATTTTCTAAAATATGAGTGGTTTTTCCACCTGGTGCCGCACAAGCATCTAAAATTAATTCCCCATTTTGAGGTTCGAGAAGTAACGCTGACCATTGTGCATTCAAATCTTGCACCGTTACCGCGCCTTGATCAAAATAAGGCAATTGTGCTACGCCAAGCGGCTGTAATAAGCGCAACGCACAAGAGCTATCAGCCACTTCACTTTCAACGCCCTGTGCTTGTAATAAAGAGCGGTATGTTTCTAGTGAATTTTTTTGCTGATTAACACGTAACCACATTGGTGGTTTTTGATTATTAGCTTCAATAATCTCACGCCAATTTGGATACACTTTTTTCAGACGGTTCACGAACCAGTCTGGATGTAATGTTTGCCAATGTTTATCTACATTCGCCAAAATGGTATCTTGTTCACGCAAAAAACGACGCAATACTCCGTTTATCAAACCACGGAAACTGTCTGATTTTAGGCTAGTTGTTGCATTAACAACTTCATCGACGGCTGCATGAGCAGGAATGCGGGTATAAAGCAGTTGATATAATCCAACTAATAGCAAGCAATGCACAATACGTGTTTTGCCTTTTAACGGCTTATCAACGAGTTGTTTAATAATGTGTTCTAAACGTGGTAAAACACGACAAATGCCAAAACAAATTTCCTGCAATAAAGATAAATCTTGGCTTTTAACTTGATTTTGAACTTCAGGAATCAGCGCTGATAAAGATTTCCCTTGATCAAGCACTTGCAAAATCACTTGAGCTGCAATTGCTCGTGTAGAAAGTGCGGTATTTTTTTTAGATGTTTTAAATTTAACCATTATATAATTTTACCTACACTAAACCAATCTGTGCGCCCATTCAAGAAATCTTGCACTGACATCGGTTTTTTGCTCGCAGGTTGCAGTTCTAAAATATTCAATACACCATCAATAGTTGCAATTTGAATACCTTCTTTAGTCACAGACAAAATAGTACCCACAGGTTTATTAATGTGCGGTAGTACTGTTGCTTTATAGATTTTTAAAATTTGTTCAGTGCCTTTCGAATCTAACAGTGTCAAATAGCTAATCGGCCAAGGATTAAAAGCTCGAATACAACGCTCTAACTGCACTGCTGGAAGTTTCCAATCCAGTTTTGCTTCTTCTTTAGACAATTTTTCTGCGTAGTTTGATAACAGATCATCTTGTTTTTCTGCAATATATTTGCCCTCATCTAAATCATCAAGCACATCAATTAAAGCATTCGGCGCAATTTCCATTAATTTGGCATACAAACTTGTTGAAGTTTCGTCAGAAGCAATATCACAATAAACCTTGTGTAACATATCCCCAGTATCCAAACCTTCATCCATTTGCATAATAGTAATACCAGTTTGCTCATCCCCAGCCCAAATAGCACGTTGAATTGGTGCTGCACCACGCCAACGAGGCAATAAAGATCCATGAACATTCAAACAACCTAAACGAGGTATTTCTAAGACTGCCTTCGGCAAAATTAAACCGTAAGCAACGACAACCATAACATCGGCTTGTAATGCACGTAATGTTTCTTGTGCATCTTCTTTACGTAAGGATTTAGGTTGATAGACAGGTATTTGATATTGTTCTGCGAGTTGTTTAACTGGACTCGCTTGTAATTTTTTACCACGACCAGCGGGTTTATCAGGTTGAGTATAAACCGCAATCACTTCATGATGAGAATTTAGTAAGACTTGTAAATGTTGAGCTGCGAACTCTGGTGTTCCAGCAAAGATCACTTTTAATGATTTCATGATAATGTTCTACGTTATGGATAAACCCACGCCTAACAAGCGTGGGTATTATAAATTACTTTTGCTTGGCGATTTGTTTTTGTAGCTTCACCAATTTTTCTTTCATACGCTGACGTTTTAACGGCGATAAATAATCGGCAAAAACAATACCATTTAGGTGATCGATTTCGTGTTGGATACAAATTGCTAATAAGCCATCTGCATTGAGTGTATATTCTTCACCGTTACGATCCAGCGCTTTAACAGTCACTTTCTCTTTGCGAGGCACAAAACCACGGAAACCTGGTAAAGATAAGCAACCTTCTTCAATACCCGTCTCACCACAGCTTTCAATAATTTCAGGGTTGATTAACACATATTGATTTTCTTTTGTTCCCTCAACATCAATCGTAATAATACGTTGATGAATATCTACTTGAGTTGCTGCTAAACCAATACCTTCTTCGTGATACATTGTTTCAAACATATCATCAACAATTTCACGAATTTTATCATTCACTTCTTCAACAGGTTTTGCAACAATCTTCAAACGATCATCGGGATAAACAAGTACATTTAATTTTGCCATAATCTCTCTTTGATATTAAGGATTCTATAAAAATCCTATCTATTTTACTCTTTTTTTCATCTTTTACAATTTCCACCGAACACAAAAAAACCTCAACTATCACTAGTTGAGGCTCTCTCTAAATCAAAACCTGGCGGTGACCTACTCTCACATGGGGAAACCCCACACTACCATCGGCGTAACAGCGTTTCACTTCTAAGTTCGGCATGGAATTAGGTGGGTCCACTGCACTATCGCCGCCAAGATATCCCGTTGATGTTATCTTATTGTCTTTGTTCTTTAATTCGAAACAAGCTGTCTAATGAGTCTTTCCAATTTTCGTCTGCGTTATTGCTTTGCTTAGCGTCTCTCACCTACACCCAAAAACACTTGAGCGTTGTATGGTTAAGCCTCTCGGGCAATTAGTACTGGTTAGCTCAATGTATCACTACACTTACACACCCAGCCTATCTACGTCGTAGTCTCCAACAACCCTTACTGACTTTAAGTCAGGGATGACTCATCTCTTGGCAAGTTTCGTGCTTAGATGCTTTCAGCACTTATCTCTTCCGCATTTAGCTACCCAGCAATGCCTCTGGCGAGACAACTGGCACACCAGTGATGCGTCCACTCCGGTCCTCTCGTACTAGGAGCAGCCCCAATCAATCATCCAACGCCCACGGCAGATAGGGACCGAACTGTCTCACGACGTTCTAAACCCAGCTCGCGTACCACTTTAAATGGCGAACAGCCATACCCTTGGGACCTACTTCAGCCCCAGGATGTGATGAGCCGACATCGAGGTGCCAAACACCGCCGTCGATATGAACTCTTGGGCGGTATCAGCCTGTTATCCCCGGAGTACCTTTTATCCGTTGAGCGATGGCCCTTCCATTCAGAACCACCGGATCACTATGACCTGCTTTCGCACCTGCTCGACTTGTCTGTCTCGCAGTTAAGCTTGCTTCTACCATTGCACTAACCTGACGATGTCCGACCGTCATTAGCAAACCTTCGTGCTCCTCCGTTACGCTTTGGGAGGAGACCGCCCCAGTCAAACTACCCACCAGACACTGTCCGAGACCACGTTCCGCAGTCTTCGTTAGAACATCAAACGTTAAAGGGTGGTATTTCAAGGACGACTCCACAAGCACTGGCGTGCCTGCTTCTTAGTCTCCCACCTATCCTACACATCAAAATTCAATGTTCAGTGTCAAGCTATAGTAAAGGTTCACGGGGTCTTTCCGTCTAGCCGCGGGTACACCGCATCTTCACGGCGATTTCAATTTCACTGAGTCTCGGGTGGAGACAGCCTGGCCATCATTATGCCATTCGTGCAGGTCGGAACTTACCCGACAAGGAATTTCGCTACCTTAGGACCGTTATAGTTACGGCCGCCGTTTACTGGGGCTTCGATCAGGAGCTTCTCTTTCGATAACACCATCAATTAACCTTCCAGCACCGGGCAGGCATCACACCCTATACGTCCACTTTCGTGTTTGCAGAGTGCTGTGTTTTTAATAAACAGTTGCAGCCAGCTGGTATCTTCGACTTACTTCACCTTCGTCCGCAAGGGACTACAATTACGGTAAGCGCACCTTCTCCCGAAGTTACGGTGCTATTTTGCCTAGTTCCTTCACCCGAGTTCTCTCAAGCGCCTGAGTATTCTCTACCTGACCACCTGTGTCGGTTTTCAGTACGGTTTAGATAAACCTGAAGCTTAGTGGCTTTTCCTGGAAGCGTGGTATCAGTTACTTCAGTGCCGTAGCACCTCGTCATCAGCTCTCAGTGTTAAGAAGACCCGGATTTGCCTAAATCTTCCACCTACTACCTTAAACGACCATCCAACAGGTCGATAACCTAACCTTCTCCGTCCCCACATCGCAGTTTATCCAAGTACGGGAATATTAACCCGTTTCCCATCGACTACGCTTTTCAGCCTCGCCTTAGGGGCCGACTCACCCTGCCCCGATTAACGTTGGACAGGAACCCTTGGTCTTCCGGCGAACGAGTTTTTCACTCGTTTTATCGTTACTTATGTCAGCATTCGCACTTGTGATACGTCCAGCAAACCTCTCGATTCACCTTCATCCGCTTACACAACGCTCCCCTACCCAACAGATTTACATCTGATGCCGCAGCTTCGGTGCTATATTTTAGCCCCGTTACATCTTCCGCGCAGGCCGACTCGACTAGTGAGCTATTACGCTTTCTTTAAATGATGGCTGCTTCTAAGCCAACATCCTAGCTGTCTAAGCCTTCCCACTTCGTTTCCCACTTAATATAGACTTTGGGACCTTAGCTGGCGGTCTGGGTTGTTTCCCTCTCCACGACGAACGTTAGCACCCGCCGTGTGTCTCCTGAGTATCACTCTTCGGTATTCGCAGTTTGCATCGGGTTGGTAATCCGGGATGGACCCCTAGCCGAAACAGTGCTCTACCCCCGAAGGTGTCCGCTCAAGGCTCTACCTAAATAGATTTCGGGGAGAACCAGCTATCTCCCGGTTTGATTGGCCTTTCACCCCCAGCCACAAGTCATCCGCTAATTTTTCAACATTAGTCGGTTCGGTCCTCCAGTTAGTGTTACCCAACCTTCAACCTGCCCATGGCTAGATCACCGGGTTTCGGGTCTATACCTTGCAACTCAATCGCCCAGTTAAGACTCGGTTTCCCTTCGGCTCCCTTATTCAGTTAACCTCGCTACAAAATATAAGTCGCTGACCCATTATACAAAAGGTACGCAGTCACCCTTACAGGCTCCCACTGCTTGTACGTACAGGGTTTCAGGTTCTATTTCACTCCCCTCACTGGGGTTCTTTTCGCCTTTCCTTCACAGTACTGGTTCACTATCGGTCAATCAGGAGTATTTAGCCTTGGAGGATGGTCCCCCCATCTTCAAACAGGATTTCTCGTGTCCCGCCCTACTTATCGTAAGCTTAGTTCCACATAGGCATTGTCGAATACGGGGCTATCACCCTGTGCCGCCATCCTTCCCAGAATGTTCTTCTAATGCATTTGCTAAAACTTACTGGCTCTTCCGCTTTCGCTCGCCGCTACTCACAGAATCTCGGTTGATTTCTTTTCCTCGGGGTACTTAGATGTTTCAGTTCTCCCGGTTCGCCTCGTTACTCTATGAATTCAAGTAACGATAGTAGATTCTTCATCTACTGGGTTTCCCCATTCGGACATCTTGGATTAAACGCCTCTTATCGACTCATCCAAGCTTTTCGCAGATTAGCACGTCCTTCATCGCCTCTGATTGCCAAGGCATCCGCCCTGTACGCTTAGTCACTTAACCATACAACCTCAAGTATTTTTAGTAATACTTTACTATTTTCTACTTAACTGTTGTGTTTAAACGCTAATACTTGTATGCCTTTTTCATACAAGATTTTTCTACTCAGACTTTCTTTCGAAAATCTCTTCAGTTTTTCAGCTTGTTTCCAATTTTTTAAAGAACAATAAAGACAACAAAAGTCATCTTTAAATGGCGTCCCCACGGGGATTCGAACCCCGGTTACCGCCGTGAAAGGGCGATGTCCTAGGCCTCTAGACGATGGGGACAGCATTTAAAGATGCTCTCCACTTTGCCATTGCTTTTTCATTTACACAATTTATCAAACAATCTGTGTGAACACTTGCAGTCGTTCCATTTTCGGTTAAGGAGGTGATCCAACCGCAGGTTCCCCTACGGTTACCTTGTTACGACTTCACCCCAGTCATGAATCATACCGTGGTAAACGCCCTCCCGAAGGTTAAGCTATCTACTTCTGGTACAACCCACTCCCATGGTGTGACGGGCGGTGTGTACAAGGCCCGGGAACGTATTCACCGCAACATTCTGATTTGCGATTACTAGCGATTCCGACTTCATGGAGTCGAGTTGCAGACTCCAATCCGGACTTAGATGCACTTTCTGAGATTCGCTCAACGTCGCCGTCTCGCCGCCCTCTGTATGCACCATTGTAGCACGTGTGTAGCCCTACTCGTAAGGGCCATGATGACTTGACGTCATCCCCACCTTCCTCCAGTTTGTCACTGGCAGTCTCCTTTGAGTTCCCGACCAAATCGCTGGCAACAAAGGATAAGGGTTGCGCTCGTTGCGGGACTTAACCCAACATTTCACAACACGAGCTGACGACAGCCATGCAGCACCTGTCTCAAAGTTCCCGAAGGCACAGCCATATCTCTACGGCCTTCTTTGGATGTCAAGAGTAGGTAAGGTTCTTCGCGTTGCATCGAATTAAACCACATGCTCCACCGCTTGTGCGGGCCCCCGTCAATTCATTTGAGTTTTAACCTTGCGGCCGTACTCCCCAGGCGGTCGATTTATCACGTTAGCTTCGGGCACCATGCATAAAGCACAATCCCCAAATCGACAGCGTTTACAGCGTGGACTACCAGGGTATCTAATCCTGTTTGCTCCCCACGCTTTCGCACATGAGCGTCAGTACATTCCCAAGGGGCTGCCTTCGCCTTCGGTATTCCTCCACATCTCTACGCATTTCACCGCTACACGTGGAATTCTACCCCTCCCTAAAGTACTCTAGACTCCCAGTCTGAAATGCAGTTCCCAAGTTAAGCTCGGGGATTTCACATCTCACTTAAAAGTCCGCCTGCGTGCCCTTTACGCCCAGTTATTCCGATTAACGCTCGCACCCTCCGTATTACCGCGGCTGCTGGCACGGAGTTAGCCGGTGCTTCTTCTGTAATTAACGTCAATGATATTATCTATTCAATAATACCCCTTCCTCATTACCGAAAGAACTTTACAACCCGAAGGCCTTCTTCATTCACGCGGCATGGCTGCGTCAGGGTTCCCCCCATTGCGCAATATTCCCCACTGCTGCCTCCCGTAGGAGTCTGGGCCGTGTCTCAGTCCCAGTGTGGCTGGTCATCCTCTCAGACCAGCTAGAGATCGTCGGCTTGGTAGGCCTTTACCCCACCAACTACCTAATCCCACTTGGGCTCATCTTATGGCAGGTGGCCCGAAGGTCCCACCCTTTCATCTCTCGATACTACGCGGTATTAGCTGCAGTTTCCCACAGTTATCCCCCTCCATAAGCCAGATTCCCAAGCATTACTCACCCGTCCGCCACTCGTCAGCAAAGAAAGCAAGCTTTCTTCCTGCTACCGTTCGACTTGCATGTGTTAAGCCTGCCGCCAGCGTTCAATCTGAGCCATGATCAAACTCTTCAATTCAAGTTCAATCGCTCAATAAACTGCTTAGCTAAAGTTTACATTCACTTCAAAAGTTTATGAATTTTCAGTTTAAGCACCTATTAAGACTTCAATAATTAAATTTTTTTCAAAATGAAATCAATCAACAAGTGCCCACACAGATTGTCTGATATATTGTTAAAGAACGTTGCATTAAGCAAGGCTGAAAATAATAATTAAATTTAATTTCAATGTCAAGCAACTTTTTCTATATTCCTTTTGGAGAATATTGAAGAAATTCAACTGGTTTATATCCCATTCACGCTATTTTCTTCTGGCTTGCCACCCTTGCGGTGCGGAGGTGCATTATAGGGATTTCAGAAATTCGATCAAGGGCTTTTTTTATTTTCTTTTATCGTTTGCTTTTTTTTTAGTCAGTCAAACTAAATTTTATTATTATTCTTGACCTAAAATCCTTCAAAGATTGTCATTTGAATAAAATACTGCACAGAATATCCAATATAAAAGTTCATTTATACCTTTTTAAAATCAAATAGTAACATTCAAAAACAGTAAAATATCGTTAATTTTTTTTCATTTTTTCGATCCATATCATAAAAAATAATAATATTTTATTAAATAGTATTTCAATTATGAAAAATATGCTATAAAGTCTGTCAGAAACTTGTTATTAACCATAGCACAGGACGTACTACTATGACGAAAACAGAAAAAGACACTCTAGCTATTCGAGCAACATTACGTGAACTAATTGGAGAAGTCACTGCGAAGAGTTTATTTGCAAGTTATGGCTTATTTAGAGAAGGCACCATGTTTGGTTTATATCAACATGGTGTTTTTTATTTAAGAGCAGAAGATGAATTTGCAGAATACTTGGAGTCACAAGGTGCGGCAAGCTATCTTTCAAATGAAATCTCAGGTAAATTAAATATTTCTAATTATTACCGCCTACCTCTATCCCTCACTTCAGATAAAATCATTTATAAATCTTTAATTGAACGTTCTATTCAGCAAGTTAAAGATCAAAAAAATGCCGAACTTATTGCAAAAAAATCAAGAATCAAAGAACTACCTAATCTTTCAATTAAATATGAAAGATTATTAGCAAAAGTCGACATTCATGATTTAGATCTCTTCCGAACTTTAGGCGCTATCAATACTTATGTACGTTTAAAGAAAAAAGGAATTACTGCGGAACTTGGGATCTTCTGGGATCTCACTGCTGCCTTACAGAATAAAAACGTCAATTTACTTACCATAAAAGAAAAAGAAACTGCACTAAATAACCTAAATATTGCTTTATCAAATGCAGGCTTAAGATCTATCAAACTAACATAATTTCTACTTACGCCTAAGAGTTAATACTATAAAAAAGCGGACTATTAGCCCGCTTTGAAATATAGACTGACTTAGGGAATAAACAACGATAATGGTCGTTGTTTGATGAGTATCCACACGCATTTACCAATATCAAACCAGCTGTCAATTTGAGTTTCAAGAGAGCGAAGAGAAACCCATAGGGCGATAGCAAAACTCACACACAAGTTCACAATACCAATAAGTAATACGAAGCCTAAACTTTGCAAAAACAGTGGCCAAGTAAAATCACCGCTGATTGCCATATAGCCTAAATTGGCAGATGAAAAAGCAACATGACGGATATCAAGTGGCAAATTCAATAAATATCCCACAACCCCAGTCAAACCTAACAGCACTCCGAAACACAAGTTACCCATAATTGAGCCGTAGTTATTATGCCAATATTCTGCAAACCAATGTCGCATTTTACGGCTTAGGATGCGACGTAAAATTGGGTGATTGCGTAAGCGCATTTTTAAATTCAGATAGTTACTACGATTATCAAAATAACCTGAAATAATCCCTGAAAAGAACAACCAAACGCCAGCAATGGCTGCAAACCAAAGTGCACCTTTTAGCGGATCTATAGATTTTTGCTGATAAGTAATTTCTGCTTCTGTTAAGAGCGGTTGGCCTGACGAATATTGATAAGTCATCGCTACTAGACAAGCTACACTAATCGCTAATGTAACGTTACCTAATACCGCGATACTCTGCGAACGGAATACATCAATTAACAATTGCGCTAATCGCATATTTACTGATTTGCCTTGCTCATTTTCCACCATATCCGCAAAACGTGCAGCTGTCATCGCAGGCTGTTTGGTTGCAACCGTACCGTGCAACATAAAAATAATAGTAAAACCAATACCATAATTTAAGCCTTCTGCAATACCACGCCAAACTGGATCTGCAATCCAATCACCAAGGTACATTTTAAACAATGCCATCATGGCAATGAGTACACCACCACCTGCGGCAGAATAAAACATCGTGCGGTATTCTTTGCCGTCACGAGTAATATAATGCTCACCGTGGTCGCTTTTATTTTGTGTAATACTACGCGCAAGCAGTTTCACACTTTGTCGCCAAAGTGCTGTTGCGCTGTGGCTTTCCGCAGAACTCACAGCCAATAAACCACATAGAATTAAAACTCGGCGTGGCAATAAACGATCCTCTTGGAAAACGTCCATTAGTACCGATAAACGCTCTAAAGTTTGGCTTAGACGGGTTAATAAATGAGCAACACCTAAAGTTGAACCTAAACTAGAGCAACGGCGCTGAATACGCTCAATTTGAGCCCGACATTGGTCAAACATCACTTGCAAATGATCGTCGTTATATTCTTTGTGTTTTCGCCTTGCACTTACCCAATTATGCACTTCTCGATGTAAAGCAACAAACGGCGAATCAGCATTTAATAATGATGGCTCTAAACGAATAAGTTCTGGTTCAAGCTCTTCTGCTGCAATCCAAATTGCCAACATTTCAATAGCAAACAAACCTTCGTAACGCAAATGATTATGTACATTCTCACGATCACGCTCGTTGCTGTGTTGTTGTAATAAGTCTAGCAGTCGAATCCAGTCCTGAATGGGAATCGCTTGTAGCCAAGTCACATCATTTTTCTGACAGAATAAAACAAAGAAAATATCTCTTAAATCATTAAGATCTTTAAAAGATGGGTTAATTTTTTCATAAATACGGCTTTTGATTTCTCGCCCGAAGCCTTCTCTGCCCCAAATACCACAGCTCACAAACAACGGGTACAAACGCATTTGGCACAGCCACTGGCAAACCACCGCACTTACTTGCTCCATAAGTGCGGTATCTTCCGTTAAAATTTGTGTAACTTGGCGTAGTCGCTCTGCGGCTTTTGTTTCACCGCCCGCTCGCAGCCACTGACAAATTCCATTTAACAACGTAAATGCATTTTGTTTTTCGGTTTGTTGTTGCAAAAATACTGCGATGTTACTGGAATCTAAGTTAAATTTTTCAATCATAAATTCACTTTTCATAAATAAAGGGCATATAGAATAAAGGACTTAACACAGAAAAAAAACAATTTATTAACAATAAATACTCAATTGGACTAAAGTGCGGTGAAAAATACGGAACTTTGATAACTTGACTAGAATTAAGTCGTAATTTGCTGGCATTATCAGTAAAAAGCACAAGTTTTTCTGTACGTTATCTAGAAATATTCCAAGTCTTCAGACATGCGCCAAATACATGAAATATCTTACATATAAAGATATGATACTAGACTAGATTCTGCGTTCCTCGACATTTCAGTTATTTATTCTTCAACATCAAACTTAAAGATCGGTACTGATGACGCAAAGCTTTCTCCTTTTACCAAATAACATGGCTTGTATCACCTCTCGTAACACTGTTTGTCCAAAGAAAGTGGCTCTTCGACTATATAGATATTCATTCCTATCTCATTGACATGGCCCTAAACGCAGACACTTTGTGTGACACTGAATTTTTCTACAATACGTTCATATATTTGTGCTTGTTTTTATCTAATCCCTAAAAATTAAGTGGATTTATGCTATCATTTGTTAAATAAATGTTTCAGAATTTGATTTACATCAAAGAATAATAAAGAAGGGAAATCACTATGCTTACACCTATTCAACAGCATTTTCGTGATGCAATGGCAAAACTTGCTGCAGGAGTAAATATCATCACCACAAATGGTAAAGCTGGAAGATGTGGATTAACCGCTACTGCCGTATGCTCAGTGACAGATACACCACCAACAATCCTTGCATGCATCAATCAGCAAAGTTTAATGAACGAAGTATTTGAAAAAAATAAACATCTTTGTGTAAATATCCTCAACGCCAATCAAACAAAATTAGCAGAACACTTTGCAGGCTTTTGCGAAAGCTGTATGGACGAACGTTTTACTTGGGACATTTGGCACCCAGAGCAAGACTCACTTGCACCACCACGTTTAAAAGAGGCAATCGCCAATCTAACTGGTCATGTTATTGATATCCAAGAAGTCGGCACGCATTCTGTTTTTCTGATTGAGCTCGATGAAATCCAACTCAACGAATCGCAGCAAAACGCACAATCTTTAGTATATTTCTCACGCAATTTTCATCAGGTAGGCTAAAGTGCATTTTAGACAAAAAAAGCGACTCGATTTAAGTCGCTTTTTTATTTATTTCAAAACCAAACAAAAGTGCGGTTAATTTTAGCTTTTTTTCTCGAGTAAACGGATATGGCGAGTGGCAGCGATCCACGCACTGACATAGCCAACAACAGCACATACGATTAACACAAAAAGAAATTCTGCGAAGTTGATGCCATTGAGCTCGAAAGTCACTGCGAAAATATCGGTCACATATTTCACTGCACTTGTGAAATAGCCAATAACTAACATGCTTAATAAACACGCCAGTAAACCACCACAAACGGCATAAATAATGCCAGTATATAAGAATGGGCGGAGGACAAACTGGTCTGTTGCACCAAGCAATTTCATTACTGCGATATTTGCTTGATTGCTATAAACATCAGAACGAATGCTATTACCAATCACTAAAAACACCGCTAAGGTCATTAATACCGCACAGAAAATGGCAACGTGTGCCACCAGCCAAGTCAGTGCAGTCAATTTTTCTAACCAATCATTATCTAAACGCACTTCTTGCACGCCTTTGATTTTGTCTAAATTCGCACGCAGTTCCGCTCGTCTCTTCGATTCATTATAAAGTTTAGTTGGCTTAATCATTACCACTGCAGGCAAAGGATTGTCGTCCAAAATATCCAGTTCATTGCCAAAGCCAGACCAATCGCGAAATGAATTTAAACTTTCTTGGCGTGAAATATAGTTAAGCGACTCCACACCTTCTTGTTGACGAATTTTTTCTACCACCACATTAGCATCTTCTTCACTAAGGTTTTTGTGCAAATAAATGGTTAATTCACTTTCAGGATAAAACTGCGTTGTAGCGTGATGAACGTTTTTCCATAGCAAATAGCTCACCATTGGGATAGTAAGCGAAACACTGATCACTAAAATCGTCAACAGCGTGCCAAAACGACGTTTCATTAAATCTGTAAACACACCACGTAGCACATATTGTATTTGTACCCAAAACGGGGCTTCGATACGGCGAGTAGTCATCTGTTTTCCCCTTAACGTAAATAGCCTTGCTCAAGTACTAAGCAAGGTTTTGGCTTTTGCTGAATAATGCTCAAATCGTGTGTGGCAATTAACACCGTCATTCCGAGTTGGTTTAATTCTTCAAATAAGCTAAAAATTTCAATCGACAATGTGTTATCTAAGTTACCTGTTGGCTCATCCGCAAGTAATAATTGCGGTTTATGCACAATCGCACGTGCGATATCAACACGTTGTTGCTCACCACCAGATAAATGTACTGGCAAATGATTAGCACGGTCACGCAGACCAACACGATCTAGAGAAGCTAATGCTCGGATTTCAGCCTCTTTTGGGTGAATACCCGCAATAATCAAAGGCAATGCCACATTATCGACAATCGAGCGATCCACTAATAAACGATAGTCTTGATGAACCATACCGATTTGTCTGCGTAAAAATGGTATTTCGTAACTAGATAAACGTGTAATATCGTGACCGTTAAACCAAATCTGACCGCCGTTTGCACGTTCTATCCCCATAATTAATTTCAACAGAGTACTTTTCCCTGCACCAGAATGACCAACCACGTAAGTCATACTGCCCACAGGCAAATGAAAACTGATATTTTGTAACGCAGGCTTCCCGCCAAGATATGCCTTACTGACATTAGAAAATCTAATCATTTTTTTATCTTAACCATCATATGGTGAATAATACTTAGACATTGCGCAACAACGTCTAATAATGTAAAACTCGATTATTCATCGTGAACAAATAGTGCCTCAATAAATTCATCTGCTTTAAATTCACGTAAATCCTCAATTTTCTCACCAACGCCAATATAGCGAATTGGTAAATTGAATTGATCGGCAATCGCAAAAATCACACCACCTTTCGCTGTACCGTCTAATTTGGTCAAGCTAATTCCCGTTAAGCCCACCGCCTCGTGGAACAATTTCGCCTGACTAATCGCATTTTGACCGGTTCCCGCATCAAGGGTAAGCATAATTTCGTGCGGTGCAGTCTCATCATATTTTTTCATTACACGAACGATTTTTTTCAATTCATCCATTAAGTTATTTTTATTCTGTAAACGACCAGCGGTATCTGCAATTAACACATCAACATTACGTGCTGCCGCCGATTGCATTGCATCAAAGATCACAGAAGCCGAATCTGAACCCGTACTTTGTGCCACCACAGGAATATTATTGCGCTCTCCCCACACTTGTAATTGCTCTACTGCAGCAGCTCGGAAAGTATCGCCCGCTGCTAACATTACAGATTTACCTTCATTTTGGAACTTGCGAGCTAATTTACCAATGGTTGTCGTTTTACCCACACCATTCACGCCCACCATTAAAATTACATAAGGCTTTTTGCTTTGGTCGATTAATAACGGTTGTGCAACAGGTTTTAAAATCTCAGCCATTTCTACTTTTAATTGTTGATACAATAATTCTGCATCTTGTAACTGTTTACGGCTAGCGTGTTGCGTTAAATTATTGATAATTTTTGTTGTAGTTGGCACGCCTAAATCCGCTACTAACAATTGTTCTTCTAATTCTTCAAATAACTCATCGTCAATTTTCTTACCTAAGAAAAAGCTACGGAAACCCACACCAATATTTTGCTTAGTTTTTAATAACCCTTTGACTAAACGGCTGAAAAAGCCACCTTCGCTTGGTTTTTCTTGTTCTTGTGGTGCGGCAACTAATTCTTGTTCATTTTCGACCGCACTTTCTTCAACCAAAGTCTTTCCAATAGCATGCTCATCAACAATTGGAGCATTTTCAGCTTGTGAAAGTTCAACTGCCGGAGTTTCTTCTTGTTCAGGTACTGGAATAACTTGCTCATCAGAGACTTCTTCAACCACTACTTCGCTCGCTAAAGATTGAACTGGCTCAACAGTTTCTGTTTCTTGATGTTCAATAGAAGGGCTTTTTGTTTCTGTTTCTACAATATGTTCCGCTAGCGCTGAAGAAGAAACCTCATTAGAAACGACCGCACTTTCTGCGGACGGTACTTGCTCAACTACTGTCTCAGTTTCCAGTTGAGAAGATTCAATAGATTGGGTTTCTGTTAATTGGGTTTCAGGGGATTGAGTTTGTGCTTCGTCTTGTGTTTCTTTCTTTTTGCCTAAACCTAACCAAGACCAAAAGCCACCTTTTTTATTGTCCGCCGCCATAATTTGCTCTCATTTAATTACATAGCTAAATTCAAAAACTTAATGGCGTATTTTAACACCGAATAACAAAACGATGAAAAAAATCTCATTCAGGATAGATAAAATTTTATTACAATTTGTAAACTCAGAGTGTAAAAATCAAAAATTGATGTAAAATATACAAATCATTGTGGATATTTCAGTGTTTTTCCGCTTTTTCAACATAAACTAAGGACTAAGACATGAAAGAGTTAGTTATCAAAACCAGCTTATTTATCGGATTATCTAGCTTACTTGTAGCTTGTGGCGGTGGCTCAGATACGAATGCTGAAAGTAGTCATGAAGCACAGCAAGTTAACCCAACTGCAGTAAACTCTCAACCACAGGTTGAACCTAAAACACATAATGAAACCCAACCTGAAAAACAACTAGAAAAAGAACAACCGCAAGATCGAGAAGATAAAAACCAACTGCAACCAGAACAGCCTAAAAATCAAAATACGCGAGAAGATAAACCTGCACACACTCCCTCAAGTCAACCTGCTGTCGTTAAAGTATATGCGGATAGCGATATAAATACAGAATGGTTTGGAATGAAAACCTCTAAATATCATTCTCCTACAGTGATTAACGAAAATAGGAATAATGTAGAAATATATGATTTAGTGTTAGTGGAAAATCCAGATGATCAAACCAAATATGATAAAACTAAATCTAAACAAACTACGATCGCATTGCGTAAAGAAGGAGAAACTAGTCATTATAGTCATGGAAAACTTAATTATTCATTCGATTTAGTAAATGGCAATATATATTATGGCTATTATTTAAAACCAGAAGCTGATTATAAAAACTCATATCTTACATACTCATATGCTTTTGATAAGAGTATAGAAGACAACCGCTCCTTAGCAAACTACTCTGCTAAGTACTCACAATATGGTGGATTTTCATTCTCTGTAAAAATAGGAAATGATTATATACAACAATTTGGAGATGTGGACTTAATCTACACAAATGGAAGAATTAGTGGTGAAATCACAAATCCACATAGCAGTGAAGTTAATAACAAAATTTTTGATTTAGAAGGAAAAGAAAGAGAATTAATCATTAGACCAAATAAAGATAATGAATATAAGCTAAGTTCAAACGGTGGAGATAATATGTCCATGCAACTACACCTTATTAATTCTAATCAAAAAGAATACATTATAGGGGCAGGTAAAGCCGAAAATTATTATGGTGTACTTTTCGCAGAAAAAAAAGAAAATGAATAATTACCGAGGCACTATAGTGCCTCTTCCTTTCTATAAATACAAATGATAAAAAAAACTCAAAATCATACATCACTTAAAGGTGAAGTTCGCATTATTTCTGGATTATGGCGTGGACGTAAATTACCTGTGTTATCTTCAGAAGGATTACGCCCAACTGGTGATCGAGTCAAAGAAACCTTATTTAACTGGTTGATGCCCCATATCGTAGATTCTACCTGCTTGGACTGCTTTGCTGGCAGTGGCTCACTAGGATTTGAGGCACTTTCTCGTCAGGCCAAACAAGTGACATTTTTAGAATTGGATAAAAATGTGGCTATACAATTAAGCAAAAACCTTGCAACCTTGAAATGCAACACTGAACAAGCAAAAGTCATCAACCAAAATAGTTTACAATTTTTAAATCAACCACAAAATGCACCGCACTTTGATATTGTATTTATCGACCCACCTTTCCATTTTGGTTTAGCACAACAAACTATCAATTTGCTCGCACAACATCAATGGTTAGCACCTAACGCTTTAGTGTATGTAGAAACAGAGAAAAATCAACCTATTACAACACCAGAGAATTGGATCGTTCTGAAAGAAAAAAACACAGGGCAAGTGTGCTACAGGCTATATCGTGCTTAAAAAACAGTCTATTCCCCGCACCCCATTAACCTGCTATGATATGTTAGTTAGATAGCATTTTTTCTATATGATCCACCCTCTATTTGAAAACATATTATGAAACAAAAATCGCTTTCTTTATTCACTTACTTTGCAGCATTATTTGCTGTATCAAGTTTAATCAGCCAAACATCTTCCGCAAATGATACTGTTGTTCAAGTTGACAACTCTCGACCAGAAGAATCTTTCCGCCAACCAACAGCAATCAAACAAGAACAAATGCCTTCTCGAGCAAGTTCTCCGGCAATAACTACGCCTCAAAAACAGCAATTATCTATCACCCCAGAACAATTATTACAGCGCCCTGATTTATTAATCCGAGCATTAATTCCTGCATTAAGAAATAATGATATGCGGGTCACAGAGTTATTATTGCCAATTTATGAAAAATTACCTGAACAAGACCCTATTCTATTGAATTGGGCTCGCGCAATGGTGGCGAAAAAACAAGGTAGATTAAATGATTCCATCCGTTTATATCGTGAGGTGATTGCAGAACAGCCCAAAATACAGCCTGCACGCTTACAATTAGCAATTGTATTAATGCAAAACCGTGAATACGATGCCGCAAAAGATCAATTCCAACAATTACGTGCAGAAAATTTACCCCCACAATTAATACAAATTATTGATAACTACGTTAAGGCTATCAACGAGCAAGACAGCTGGAGCTTCTACAGTGGAGGCAATTATTTGAACGAGAAAAACGTGAATAATGCTCCCAAAAAAGGGACTAAAGCTGGCAACTTCACACCATCAAGTGAACCTGAAAGTGCAGAAGGAATCAGCTACTATTTCGGGATAAATAAAACTTGGTCAATTAAACATGGTTTTTTCACTGAATTTGATGCCGATCTAAATGGTAAATATTATTGGAATAACCGTAAATATGATGAAGTATCATTGCGTGGCGGTCTTGGTGTTGGTTATCGTAATGCTAAAACAGAAGTAAAATTCATCCCTTATTTAGAGCAATTTTGGTATGCTGGTGGTGAAAATGCCAAAAAAGATGCCCGTACGTTACACCGATACTCAAAAACCAGTGGCGTAGCTTTCGATATTAGCTATTGGTTAAACCCACATTGGAAAATCTCTACCGCACTTGAATACGGTGAACAGCGTTATCTCGATCCGAGACGTAGAAAATCCAACGGCAATTTCTATTCAGCAACAAATACATTGATATATTTCCCAAATAGCCAACAATATTGGTTTGCGGGCTTAGATTTTTATCGAAAAAACGCCCATTGGAAGGCAAATGCCTTTGATCGCCCTGCTGCACGTTTAGGCTGGGGACAAGAGTGGCCAAAAGGGATTTCAACCCGTTTACAGATCAGCTATGCAAAACGATCTTACCGTATGCCATCAGCACCTCAAAATGCAATTTTTGCACCAATTTTCTTTAAATTTGCGCAGAAAAATCAAGAATATGGTGTGAACCTAACTATATGGCATCGTAGTATTCACTGGCTAGGCATTACTCCTAAAATCACTTGGTCATACCAAAAAACCGATAGTAACAACCCATTTGCACGTTATGACCGCAACCGTGTTTATCTAAGTGTAAGTAAAAATTTTTAATTCTTCGTTAAAATTGCAAAAGGTTTCTGATCACTGAAACCTTTTTATTGCTCGTAAAGAATTTAGCCGACATCGAAACTATGTTAAAATGGTATCACTTTTTATTAATAATGCTCGATCATGTTAGATATTGTTTTATACGAACCTGAAATCCCACAAAATACAGGCAACATTATTCGCTTATGTGCTAATACTGGTTTTCGCCTACATCTAATTGAGCCACTTGGTTTTACTTGGGATGATAAAAAATTACGCCGTTCTGGCTTAGACTATCACGAATTTGCAGAAATTAAACGCCATAAAACTTTTGAGGCATTTTTGCAATCGGAACGACCAAAACGTTTGTTTGCCTTAACAACTAAAGGCACGCCAGCACACAGCCAAGTGCAGTTTGAGCTCGGTGATTATTTGATGTTTGGTCCCGAAAGTCGTGGAATTCCAATGTCAATTTTAAACAGTTTGGCAGCTGAACAAAAAATTCGAATTCCGATGACAGAAAATAGTCGCAGTATGAATTTATCTAACTCAGTAGCAGTAACTGTATATGAAGCATGGCGTCAATTGGGTTACGGTGGTGCTGTGAATTTAGTGCGTTAAAATTTAATAAAAAATCACCGCACTTATTATTCAATAAACATAAATAAAGAAGTCGCTGATATCTCAGCGACTTTTTCTGTTATTAATGCTGTAAAATTTGGTTCATTGCCATCTGTAATTGCTCTAACATTGCATAGCGCTTACGATACATTGAGCGCTTATTACTTGGGATACTTTCCATATCCTTCATTGTAAATTGTACGGGTAATTCCCAATAATCTTTCATCACACCTGCTGATTCAGAAAAAATAGCATCATAATCCACCACATAACGTTTACTTTGTACCAAACGAGATTTATTTTGATACTTATGCGGAATACCCAATAATTTGGTATAACCCAAAGCATTGGTTAACGCTTTCATTGACTCCACCATCAAATAGGCAGGGCGTAAACCATGGCACTTTTTCGTTAATAATTTTACTAAATCTTTTGATCCTTCAAAGTTCGGACCTTGAATCACAGCGATTAATAATGCATGCTCTACTTTGCCAAAAGTTAATAAATAAATAAGTTGATTCGTTGGTCTATAGCGTAATTCTAACGCCCAATAGCCTTCCATTGCTTGATGATAGTTTAAGCAAAGATATAGCTCAAAATCTTCAATCACCTCACCGAAACAAATTTCTTTCTCCCATAACTGAGGCAAATTAAGTATGGTCAATTTTTCAGGTAAAAAATGCAAGTTTTCACAAATAGAATCGAAACGTTGTTTAGTACTAAAGCGCTTATCTAAAAATCGATGTGCCAGTGGATAACTAAAACTTGGACGAGCATTCAATAAACTTGCCAATATTGGCTGCTGATTAACAAATTGCTCAAATCGCTTAATGTTACGATAATGCAATAGTGAGCGAAGATGAAAGCGAAAGCGTTTTAAACGATAGGATTTTGTACCTTGATCTGGATATAAACGAATAGGATCAGGCCATTGATATAATTTATTGGTCATAAAATTAGGATGATTAATAACAAAGAAGGGCTATTTTCGCACAAAATAGCTACTTTTTCATTTTTTTATGGCATTTTATAAGGTATTCTAAGCGATCTAAAGGAGCATCTATGTCTGATATTAAACTAAATTATCATAAAACCCACTTTCTCACTAGCGCACCCAATATTCGTGTATTGCCAGAAGATAGTGGCATTGAAATTGCCTTTGCTGGTCGCTCAAATGCAGGAAAATCCACCGCACTTAATGCCTTAACCAATCAAAAAAGTTTAGCTCGTACATCTAAAACCCCAGGGCGTACACAATTGATCAATTTATTTGAAGTTGAACCAAAATGTAAATTAGTTGACTTACCGGGTTATGGCTATGCTGCTGTACCAGAACAAATGAAAATCCAATGGCAAAAATCACTTGGTGAATATTTACAAAAACGTGAATGTTTAGCCGGCGTTGTAGTGCTAATGGATATACGCCATCCGCTTAAAGATCTTGACCAGCAAATGGTGGAATGGGCAATATCTGCAGATTTACCTGTACTGATTTTATTAACCAAAGCAGACAAGCTCAGCCAAAGCGCAAGAAGTAAGCAAGTAAAAATGGTACGTGAAGCGATTTTACCTTTCCAAGGTGATGTGCAGGTAGAAGCATTTTCAGCACAAAATAAAATTGGTATCGATCGTCTTGCAACAAAATTAGATAGTTGGTTTGCACCACTTTTCACTGAATAAAACTTGATTATTGCGATCTCGATCGTAAAAAAGTGTGGAACTCATTCAAAATAAACCGCACTTTTTTTATATTCCGTCAGTTGAATAAATTCGCTTACGGAGTAAAAAATGTCGCTCGCCATTGTTTATAGCCGCGCTTCTATGGGTGTTCAAGCCCCTTTAGTCACTATTGAGGTACATTTAAGTAACGGAAAACCGGGGTTTACCCTTGTAGGCTTGCCTGAAAAAACCGTGAAAGAAGCCCAAGATCGAGTACGCAGCGCCCTATTGAATGCACAATTTAAATACCCTGCTAAACGCATCACAGTTAACCTTGCTCCTGCTGATTTACCGAAAGAAGGAGGTCGCTTTGATTTACCTATTGCAATTGGGATGCTTGCTGCTTCAGGACAAATTGAACCACAAAAATTACAGCAATTTGAATTTGTTGGGGAATTGGCTTTAACAGGTGATTTGCGTGGTGTACATGGTGTAATTCCTGCTATTCTTGCAGGGCAAAAAGCAAAGCGCCATTTGATTATAGCCAGTCAAAATGCTAATGAGGCTTCATTAGTTTCCGATCAAGATACTTACTTTGCACAAA
Source organism: Pasteurella dagmatis (assembly GCF_900186835.1). Taxonomy (NCBI): domain Bacteria; kingdom Pseudomonadati; phylum Pseudomonadota; class Gammaproteobacteria; order Pasteurellales; family Pasteurellaceae; genus Pasteurella; species Pasteurella dagmatis. Next base: position 1,977,512 of record NZ_LT906448.1, on the reverse strand, counting down.
ATTTATTAGAGGTTGTGAGTTTTCTCAATAATCGTTCAAACTTACCTTTGGCATCCAACATTACACAGCAAAGCACAGTGAATTCTTCCCAAAAACTGCAAAAAGATCTGACCGATATTATTGGTCAACAACACGCTAAACGAGCATTAACTATTGCTGCAGCAGGGCAACATAATCTGTTGCTTTTGGGTCCACCTGGAACAGGAAAAACAATGCTTGCTAGCCGTTTAACCTCATTGTTACCTGAAATGACTGACCAAGAGGCAATTGAAACTGCCTCTGTCACTAGCCTTATCCACAATGAATTAAATTTTCATAACTGGAAACAGCGCCCTTTTCGCTCTCCACATCACAGTGCTTCAACACCAGCATTAGTGGGAGGGGGAACGATCCCAAAACCAGGCGAAATATCCCTTGCACACAATGGTGTTTTGTTCCTTGATGAACTGCCCGAATTTGAACGCAAAGTGTTAGATGCCTTACGCCAACCGCTAGAAAGTGGCGAAATTATTATTTCAAGAGCCAATGCAAAAATTCAATTTCCTGCACGATTTCAATTAATTGCAGCTATGAACCCGAGCCCAACAGGGCATTATCAAGGCACACATAATCGCACATCGCCACAACAAATTATGCGTTATCTCAATCGTTTATCCGGACCGTTTTTAGATCGGTTTGATTTATCTATTGAAGTGCCATTATTACCGCAAGGTACATTACAAAATCAAACTGATCGAGGAGAAACTAGTGCACAAGTGCGTGAAAAAGTGCTGAAAGTACGTGAAATTCAACTAGCTCGGGCAGGTAAAATCAACGCCTACTTAACTAGTAAAGAGATAGAACGAGATTGCAGAATTAGCGATAAAGATGCGTTATTTTTAGAAAACGCCTTAACTAAATTAGGGTTATCAGTACGTGCCTATCACCGTATTTTAAAAGTCGCACGAACTATTGCTGATTTAAATGATGAATATCAAATTCAACAAACTCATCTTGCTGAAGCCCTTGGTTATCGTGCAATGGATAGACTTTTACAAAAATTAACAGCAATGTAATAAACTGTGATGGTGAAATTTGTTTAAAAATCACCGCACTTTTAGTATACGGTACACAATCCTCATCCTTACCTCAAAATATATCTATCGGTATCTCTTTATTTTTAAACATTTTTTAAATAAAAAAATAAAATTTACTTTCAAAATATTAATTTGATAATGATTATTTATTGCATTATTATTTTCGGATTATCAAAATTTTTTGAAAAATTCTAAATTTATAGGAAATTTATTTATGAACAAATCAAGAAAAGGATTGAGCTATATTTTGCCCTTAATTATCCCCTTCTGTGCATATGCGGAAACCACAGAATTAGATGTAATATCAGTAGAAACAGAAGCGTTTAAAGAAAAAGATAAAGTCTTTTTAAAACAATCTGCTAGCAGTACACGTACTAACTTTGAAACCTCAACCCAAAGTCTAGATACAGTGTTACGTTCCGTGCCTGGGGCATTCACTCAAATAGATAAATCCTCAGGGACTGTATCTGTCAATGTACGGGGAGGAACAGGGTTCGGTCGTGTCAACTCGATGATTGATGGTGTCAGCCAAACATTTTATGCCAGTTCTGCTGATGGAGGTAGTCGCAGTAGTAGTACGTCACAATTTGGTAACCTAATTGACCCTGGTTTTTTAAATAGCGTAGATATTGATCGTGGTTCTTTTGAGGGCAGTAGTGGTGCAAACACCTTGTTAGGATCTGCAAACTTCAAAACTATTGGTGTAAAAGATTTAGTTACCGAAGGAAGGCAAATTGGCTTTATGGGAAAATATTTGTGGGGAAGTAATGCCACAAAACCCCAAATTCTAGGCGCTGTCGCATTTAAACGAGATTTTGAAAAAGAACGTTGGATCGGCTTGTTATATGGCTTTAGTGAACGTCATCTTTCGCAAGATTATCGCATCGGCGGAGGTAGAAAAGTGACAGAAAGCTCCATTGATCTAACAGGGTTAGATGAAGATGATATTGAACAAACTGATACTTCACCATTTGATGCCGCTCATGTACGTCAAAGACCTATCAGTCACCTTGCCAAATTAGAATATGGTGATCATTATCAGCAAAGTACGCTTTCCTATCGACAATATCAAACTGGCGTGGGAGGGCGCTCAATTCAAAATAACAATTACCAAGTGAACTATAATTTTACATTACCAGATAGCTCATGGCTTGATTTTAATTTCTTAGCTGCACGTAATGAATCTTCACAAAAATACGCCAAAGGCGCAATGATTATTGGTAAACCATTATTAGAACCATTAACTGTCAATAATAAAGCCGATACTATCGATATCAACAATACATTCCGTTTTGAATTACCGTTTGAAACTGCGTTAAAAACACGTATTGGGCTTACGACTTTAAAAAGTCGTTACTTTAAAAACCGAGATCCGTCTGAGGAGTTAAATATTAACCTTGAAGATGAGGACAAACCTTATGATTTTGATTGCTTTGGATTAGGTTGTGTAAGAAAAAGTTTAGGAAAAGCAACATTTCAACCAAATGGAAAACAAAATATCATTACCTTTTATATTGATAATAATCTCAGCTGGAAAATATTGAGCTTTGATTATAATGTCAATCTTAGTCGATACTCATTAAAAGGAGAGCGTCTAAAATATTTACCTCAATATATCTCCGATACAAGTGCTGAAATTAATGTGTTATCTCGAAAAATAGCTCGAGAAAAAAATCCTGAAGTTCGTAAACAGCTGCAGACTCAAATTCAAGAACTTGAATCAAAACTTGCTTATATAAAACAGCATAACTGCGTGAGAACTTATGATGAGGATTTAGATGAATACTTAGAAGAATGTCGTGAAGTACATTTTACCTTACCAGATAGTAGTGCTGGAAAGATGTACAATTATTCTGCAACACTATCCGCTAATATTCATGATTTATTTACCCCTTTCATTAGTTATTCAAAAAGCCACCGTGCACCTAATATTCGAGAGGTCTTTTTCTCCAGTGTAAGTGACTATGGTGTAAACACCAATTTAAGACCTGAAAAAGCCAAAGTTATACAATTTGGGATTAATGGCTATCAAGAGAAAGTCTTTACCGATAATGATAAGTTAGGCTATAAAGTTGTTTATTATAATACTCATGTTAAAGATTTCATTTATAACTCAGATAATCGCCAGCCACTAGTAGCTGGTAAATTACGCTATCTGAATGATACGAATATTCTACATAAGAATTATCAACAACGAGTAAAAATGACAGGTATTGAAACAGAATTAAGTTATGACCTGGGAAATATTTATTTTAACCTAGCTTATGCGCGACAAAAAAATAATCAGCCTGTCTCATTCACAGATGGTAGTGCGAGAGGGAAAGGCGCAAGTGAAACGGAACGATTGTTACAAGGGTTCGGTGCAAGTAAAATATCTATTTTACCTAAAGATTATGGTTCATTAGAAATTGGTACTCGTTTTTTAGATGGAAAACTCAATTTTAGTGGTACTGCAAAATACTATGGTTCAAGTAAAAGAGTATTAAGTAAACCTTTAACAATAAAATCTGGAGATGCTCGTGATACAGTAAAAGAAAGAATTAGGGTAACTGAAGAAATACCAAAACAACCTATCATCGTTGATCTTCAAGTAAGCTATGAACCACTTAAAAACTTGGTGCTTAAAGCAGAAGTACAAAACGTATTTGATAAACGATATGTTAACCCATTAGATTCTAATAATGATGCAGCAAGTCAATCTGTATTTAATCTTGACCTATCAGATCAAACCATCAATGTGTTAAATAACTTTGCACGTGGTCGTACTTATGTCTTTACTGTAAGTTATAAATATTAATCTGGAATGCCCCTGAGTAATGGAACTGATTGAAAAGGGGCAACTGAGGTTGGTGCTGGTATATCGTTAAACAACAAGTTAAATGGTCTAGCTGGCACCACTTTTTCATTTCTCCATAAACTCCCTATCCCCACTAATTGCACATCTTTAGGCAAGTTTTTTAAACCGGCTTGCAACACAGCAACTGTATTTTTACGAGGATGACCAATCACAATAGCAGTTCCGTTTTTTTGTGCATAACGCACCGCATTTTGGAATTGACGTTGCACATCAGCGTATAAGTCGCTGTCATCTAAAAAAATATGACGATCTAAGGATTTCACACCATACTCTTTGGCAATTTTACCCGCCACGCTACGCCCAATTGTACGGCTATCTAAAAAGAATAAATGCTGCTCTTTTAGTGATCTCATTAGCTTTGTCATCAATGCACTGTCCGATGTTGCAGCACTGCCCATATGATTATTCATACCAATAGCGTGCGACACAATCCGTTTTGCCGTTTGCACCCGATCATTTACTTCATCTTGGCTTAAACCTAATTTCAAACCGCCGGTCTCTATTTTTTGCTGTCCTAACGGCTGCATTGGCATATGAATCAGCACATCGCGTCCTTGTTGCTTAGCTTGTTCATTGCGCTGACGAGCGTGGGGCGCAGAAGGAATAATCGCTACTGAAATTTCTGTCGGCATTGCATAAATCTGCGCATCTTCTTTTTGATGATAGCCAATATCATCAATCACAATGGCGAGTTTAGCTGACTGAGCCACCACCAATGGACTCAAAAATAGCGCAAAAACAACCGCACTTTTTTGCCAATGACGCACTAACTTTCTCATTTCAACCAACCTATTGGGTTAACAGCCACCCCTTTACGACGCACTTCAAAATAAAGTGCTGATTGAGATTGCCCTCCACTGCTGCCCACTTCTGCAATTTTTTGACCCGCTTTCACAAACTGTCCTTCTTTTACTAAGACGGATTGATTATAACCATATAAACTTAAATCGTGTTCACCGTGTTTTACAATCACCATCAAGCCATAACCTTGTAGCCAGTTGGCTAGAATCACACGTCCATCGGCAATACTTTTCACTGCGCTACCTTTACTTGCTCCAATCACGATTCCTTTCCAACGCAATTCTCCCATTTGTGTTGAACCAAAGCTATTGAGGATTTTCCCTGCAGTTGGATAAGCATATTGTTTTTTCGGCGTACCCAATCCACTTGAGCTTGCCATCAACTGTTTTTCTTGTGCAGTTGGTTTATAAGGTTTGTGTGTTTTCTTTTCTTCCGCTTGTTTTTTCTGAGCATAGGCCTCACGTTCGCGCTGTTCTTGCTGACGAGCAGCCTGTTCTGCACGTTCAATTTCTTGGCGCAATGCATTTTCATTGGCGCGCAACGTTTCCAAGCGATTTTCATCACGCGATAAATTACGATTCAGTTGATTTAAGGTAGATTGACGCTCTTGCTGTACTTTCTGCAGATCTTGTTGGTGTTTTTTCTGCTGGGATAACTGGCTTTGCTGCTCTTTTTGTTGCGATAAGATCGTAGCTTTTTCCTGTTCAAGTTGTGCTTGAGTGGCTTTGATATCTTCGATTAAATCCAAACGCGCTTGGTTCATATGTGCATAATATTGCTTCAGACGATCCGCATTTTTCGCATCTTCCGACAAAATTCTTTCCATCACAGAAGGATTTGCACCCGAACGATAGGCAGAGTCAAGCTGTTTCGCTAACTTTTGTTTTTGCTCTCGCTCTTGTTTTTCTAAGCGTTTAATTTGCTTTTCTGTTTCACTGATAATTTTACGGCTTTCTTTTAAATCTGTTTCAGTTTGGCGTAGTTGAGTCAGCACCTGATTAATTTGATTTTCTTGGTTTTTTAAATGCGATTGCAACTTTTGCTGCTCTTTTTTCTGTTCAGCAATTTTTTGTTCCTGTTGCTTAATTTGTTGCTGAATTTTTGAAAGATCATTCGCCAACACATTCACTGAAATGCATAAAAACCCACAACAAAGTGCGGTCAATTTTTTCAAATTTTTCGCCTGAGCCAATCTAAACCACATCAATAAATTTCCCTTAAAATCAATCTGACTAAATATACCATTATTTGTTCAACGGCTCTAAACCTAATTTTTAATTAAATGTTTGCGACAGATCAGAAAAGCACAGTATTTTCCTTTCAATGAAGACTGTTTTTTGCTATAACTTGCCTATCATTTTTGATTAACATTTGAGGAGATTTTCTATGGAATTGGTCTTTATTCGCCACGGTTTCAGTGAGTGGAACGCAAAAAATTTATTCACAGGCTGGCGTGATGTGAACTTAACTGATCGTGGTATCGAAGAAGCAAAATCAGCAGGTAAAAAATTACTTGAAGCGGGTTTTGAATTTGATATTGCATTCACATCTGTGTTAACTCGTGCAATCAAAACTTGTAATATCGTGTTAGAAGAATCTAACCAACTTTGGATTCCACAAGTGAAAAACTGGCGTTTAAATGAGCGTCACTACGGTGCATTACAAGGCTTAGATAAAAAAGCAACTGCTGAACAATATGGTGATGAGCAAGTACACATTTGGCGTCGTTCTTATGATATTTCTCCTCCAGATTTAGACCCACAAGATCCAAATTCTGCTCACAACGATCGTCGCTATGCTCATTTACCAAGCGATGTTGTACCAGATGCAGAAAACCTAAAAATCACCCTTGAGCGTGTATTGCCATTCTGGGAAGACCAAATTGCACCAGCATTACTTTCTGGTAAACGAGTACTTGTAACCGCTCATGGTAACTCATTACGTGCGCTTGCAAAACACATCGAAGGTATTTCTGATGCTGACATTATGGATTTAGAAATCCCAACTGGTCAGCCATTAGTGTACAAACTTGATGACAACTTAAAAGTAGTTGAAAAATACTACCTTTAATTACTAAACAGTAAGAGATAAGAAATCGGGGCAAGTGTCCCGATTTTTTTGTGTGAAAAAAGAAAAAGTGCGGTCATTTTCACCGCTCTTTTAATTTAACTAGCATACATTATGTAAACTGCGATGTAGCTCTTGCACTGAATACACATAGGAATCTGCCAAACGACTAACACTATCAGCAAGTGCTTCTGCACCAGCAAGTGTAGTTTGTAAAAAGACTTTCTGTTGCAAAGCACTACGACGGATTTCGTGTCCATCAGTAACAGTTTCTGCTAAACCACTTACCGTATTAATCACCATCGCAATCTCACCATTTTTAATTGCATCCACGATATTTGGACGCCCTTCACGCACTTTATGAATAATTTGTACAGCAATGCCATTTTCACGTAGAAATGTTGCTGTACCTAAAGTCGCACATAAACCATAGCCAGCCTCTTGTAATTGACGAGCGATAGGTAATAAACGTGGCTTATCCGCATCATTTACAGACAAGAAGACTTTTCCTGTTTTTGGAATACGTTCACCAGCACCTAGCTGTGCTTTTAAGAAAGCTTCAGAAAAGGTTTTGCCCACCCCCATTACTTCACCTGTTGAACGCATTTCAGGACCTAATACTGTATCCACTCCAGGGAATTTGATGAACGGAAATACTGCTTCTTTCACTGAATAGAACGGCGCCATCACTTCGTCTTGAATACCTTGCTCTTTTAGAGTGATGCCTGCCATCACACGTGCCGCAATTTTCGCTAATGGGCGACCAGTCGCTTTACTCACAAATGGCACAGTACGACTTGCACGAGGGTTGACTTCTAAGACATAAATTACGCCATCTTGTACCGCAAACTGCACATTCATCAACCCTTTTACCCCCAATGCAAATGCCATATCAGCAGTTTGACGACGAATTTCATCTTGCACTTCTTGGCTTAATGAATATGGTGGTAATGAGCAAGCCGAGTCGCCACTGTGAATCCCCGCTTGTTCAATATGTTGCATAATGCCACCAATCACAACATCTTCACCATCGCAAATACAATCTACATCCACTTCGATCGCATTATTTAAAAAGTGATCTAATAAGATTGGGCTGTCATTAGAAACTGAAACAGCTTCACGCATATAGCGCTTCAATTCCTCCACGTTATACACAATTTGCATTGCACGTCCACCTAATACATAAGAGGGGCGCACTACCAATGGATAACCAACTTCTTCAGCTAATTTCACCGCTTCCTCTGCATTGCGTGCAGTGCGGTTAGTTGGCTGCTTGAGATTCAATTTATGCAAAATTTGTTGGAAACGTTCGCGATCTTCCGCCGCATCAATGCTATCGGCTGAGGTACCAATAATATTCACACCATTAGCATATAAATCATTCGCTAATTTCAATGGTGTTTGCCCACCGTAATGCACAATCACGCCATATGGTTTTTCTACATGAATAATTTCTAGCACATCTTCCAACGTTAATGGTTCAAAATACAAACGGTCAGAAGTATCAAAATCTGTTGAAACTGTTTCTGGATTACAGTTCACCATAATGGTCTCAAAACCACTTTCACGTAATGCAAGTGAGGCGTGAACGCAGCAATAATCGAATTCAATCCCTTGACCAATACGATTTGGTCCTCCACCTAAAATCATAATTTTTTTCTTATCTGAAGGACGGCTTTCACATTCTTCCTCATAAGTCGAATACAGATACGCAGTATCCGAAGTAAATTCACCTGCGCAGGTATCTACACGCTTATAAACAGGGTGTAAATTTAACGAAATGCGTTTATTTCTAACCGCACTTTCTGTAGAGTTCGTTAATTGAGCAATACGTTTATCAGAGAAGCCTTTGCGTTTTAAACGACGTAATTCCGCATAATCCAACTCGTCTAACACTCGTTTTTCCAACGCTAACTCTTCTAAAACTAAATCCTGAATTTGAATTAAGAACCACGGATCAATTTTGCTGTAATGATGCACCTCATCTAACGTGAAGCCCACACCAAAGGCATCTGCGACATATAAAATGCGTGTTGGCCCAGGGTTTCCCAATTCTTGACGAATTTTCTCAAGATCTTCCGACATTAAATTAAAACCACAAATGCCCGTTTCTAAACCGCGCAAGGCTTTTTGCAATGACTCTTGGAATGTACGCCCCATCGCCATCACTTCGCCCACTGATTTCATTTGAGTAGTCAAACGATCATCGGCTTTCGGGAATTTTTCAAAGGCAAAACGTGGCACTTTAGTCACGACATAATCAATCGAGGGTTCAAAAGAAGCAGGAATTAATCCGCCTGTAATATCATTACGCAATTCATTTAAGGTATAACCGACTGCTAATTTCGCTGCCACTTTCGCAATTGGGAAGCCTGTCGCTTTTGAAGCAAGCGCAGAAGAACGGCTTACACGTGGGTTCATTTCAATCACAATCATTTCACCATTTTGTGGATTAATCGCAAATTGTACGTTTGAACCACCGGTATCTACACCAATCTCACGTAACACCGCAAGGCTGGCATTACGCATAATCTGATATTCTTTATCGGTTAAAGTTTGCGCAGGTGCTACGGTAATAGAATCTCCCGTATGCACACCCATTGGGTCAAAGTTTTCAATCGAGCACACGATAATGCAATTATCAGCTTTATCACGTACGACCTCCATTTCATATTCTTTCCAACCCAAAACGGATTGCTCAATCAATAATTCGTGAGTTGGCGAGGCATCAAAGCCACGCTCACAAATCGCATAAAACTCATCTTTGTTATAGGCAATACCACCGCCAGAACCGCCCATTGTGAAAGACGGACGAATTAAGGTTGGGAACCCCACTTCCGCTTGCGCTGCCCAGGCTTCATCAAAGGTATGACAAACAAAAGATTTTGGTGTGCTTAAGCCAATTTTTTCCATCGCTTCTTTAAAACGACCACGATCTTCCGCTTTATCAATGGCATCTTCAGTCGCACCAATCAGTTCTACATTGTATTTTTTCAACACGCCATTTTTCGATAAATCTAGTGCGCAGTTCAACGCAGTTTGACCGCCCATTGTTGGCAAAATAGCATCTGGACGTTCTTTTTCAATAATTTTCTCAACCGTTCGCCACTCAATCGGCTCAATATAAGTCACATCCGCCATATTCGGATCAGTCATAATCGTCGCAGGATTTGAGTTCACTAAGACGACTTTATACCCTTCCTCACGCAGCGCTTTACAGGCTTGTGCCCCCGAATAGTCAAATTCACACGCCTGCCCAATCACAATTGGACCCGCGCCGATAATTAATATGGTGTTTATATCTGTACGTTTTGGCATTTTTGTTCTCTCTCTGTAAAACGATTAAAAATTTAACCGTACGTTTTTTCTTTTAAATCAAGCAAGGTTTCTGCACATTATTTTTTCAATTTAACATACATTTGAGCTTGACCACTTTCTGATACATTTCTCATTGAACATTCGAAAATATCGTCATGTTTTTTCACAAGATCACTTAATTTCTTACATCCATAATTTCTTGGATCAAAATCAGTTTCTAACAAACCCCATTGTTGTCCTAATAATCCTAATTGGATCCAATCACTTTGTTGTTCAAAAATTTTCTTCAATGTCTCTATAGGAATTGGCTTCACTGATGAAATAGCTGTAGCTGTTTCCTCTGGTTTAGAGACATTACTCATTTGGTTAACCTCATCATTTACCTGACTTGGCTCATCATCATGTAAATTCTCAACATAGATAAAACGGCTACATGCATTACGAAAAGCTAAAGGCGTTTGTTTTTTTCCAAAGCCATAAACAGTAGCCCCATGTTCTTTTAAACGAATAGCCAAAGCCGTAAAATCGCTGTCACTTGATACGATACAGAAACCATCAAAACGGTTCGTATATAACAAATCCATTGCATCAATTATCATAAAACCATCTGTTGCATTTTTACCCGTAGTAAATGCAAACTGTTGCATTGGTTTAATCGCATATTGATTAATTGTTTCTTTCCATTGACCATTAGTAGAAACAAAATTTCCATAAATCCGCTTAACTGTCGCTTCACCATATTTTGTTACTTCTTCTAATATTGCTTTAATATCTCTAGCAGATGCGTTATCAGCATCAATCAACACAGCTAAACGTTTTGTACTTTCTTCTATAACATTAAAACTTGTCTTAATTTTCGACATAATTCCTCCTCTCCTTAATAGTACAAGCTTGCTAGTTCTTGTATTTATAAAATTGATTATTTATTACCACTTACTTAATATTATCACTCGGCACAAAAAACTCACCATTCCCTACTGCAATCACTTCACCGCCAACATAAATGGTTTCGGATTCGTCAACACTTAATGTTAAACGGTTTGGACGTTGGATTTCATCGCCTTGGGTAATTTTCCAATTCAGTGGCGTTAAGCCATTTTTTATGCATAGTCCACCTAAATTTGCAGCTGCAGATCCTGTGCCTGGGTCTTCCACAACTGCACCATTTGAGCCAAAAAATAACCGCACTTTGGCTTGGTTATGTTCTTCAAACCACACATACAAAGCAGATTGTTGAACAAGTTGATGAAAAAGTGCGGTGTCAATTTGGCAAGTTTTAATAGCGGAAGCAGAATTCAGTTGGATAAGCAGTTGCTGACTCCCCGTATTCACCCAAGCAATTTGAGCGATGTCAGCTGGCTGCAAACCCAATAGTTTTGCATATAAAAGGGGATCGTCCTTGATAGTTTGAATCTGAATATCCGTATTCAAACCAAAAATAATCTGCTTTTGTTGATGATAAATCTCAATCAATCCTGCATTTGTTTGCAGTACATATTGATCGGGTAAACCTAATTGACGATGTAGTACAAACGACGCACCAATCGTAGGATGACCCGCAAAAGGTAGCTCATAATCAGGGGTAAAAATTCGTAATTTTTTCACCGCACTTAGCTGCTCGGCTTGATGCACAAATACCACCTCGGACAAATTAAATTGTCGTGCAATCAGCTGCATTTGCAGATCATTTAAACCATCTGCTTGCGGAAAAACAGCCAACGGATTACCACCAAAATGGCTTTCAGCAAAAACATTGACGAGTTGATATGGATAAGGTGTTAACATCATTAAGCCTCCGTTTCAGATGCAAAGTGCGGTCATTATTTGATAAATTTTGCGTAGATAAGATCATTTTTGTGCTCCTCTACGCAAAGTTCATTTTTTATTAATGATGTGCAGCGTAAGTCGATAATTGACTTAAATTTGCTTTACGCATTTCATTAATAAATTTATCAAATAAATAAGCAACATCGTTTGGGCCTGGACTTGCTTCTGGGTGCCCTTGAAAAGAAAAGGCAGATTGGTCAATCAACTCAATCCCTTGTACCGAATGGTCAAATAAAGAGCGGTGTGTTACACGCACATTACTTGGCAAACTAGCTTCATCCACCTCAAAACCATGGTTTTGGCTTGTAATCAAAACTTTTTGAGTATCTAAATCTTGCACTGGGTGATTTGCACCATGGTGACCAAATGCCATTTTCTTGGTTTTTCCGCCTGCGGCCAAGGCAAGCAATTGGTGACCTAAGCAGATACCAAAAATCGGCTTTTTTGATGCAAGTAAGGTTTTAATCGCAGAAATCGCATAGTCACAAGGTTCTGGATCACCAGGCCCATTGGATAAAAAGATACCATCTGGATTGAGCGAGAGTACTTGTGCTGCAGGGGTTTTAGCAGGCACAACAGTAATACGACAACCACGCTCAGCTAGCATTCTTAAAATATTGTGTTTTATGCCAAAGTCGTAAGCCACAATATTAAATTCAGGCTGTGTTTGTTCAACAAAGCCTTTTCCTAACCTCCACTCACCTGATGACCAAGAGAATGAGTCGTTGCTCGTTACCTCTTGAGCTAAATCTTTACCCGCCATTGAGCCAAAACTTTTAGCCAATTCAAGAGCTCTTACCTCATCAATTTCACCTGTCATAATGCAACCTGCTTGTGCACCTTTATCACGTAAAATTCGGGTTAAACGGCGAGTATCAATATCTGCGATAGCAACCACATTATTAGTTTGTAAGTAATCACTTAGACTAACTTCCGAACGGAAGTTACTGTGTAATAAAGGCAAGTCACGAATAATTAATCCCGCGGCATATACACTATTTGATTCACAATCTTCTTGATTTGCTCCAGTATTGCCAATATGAGGATAGGTTAATGTCACAATTTGTTTAAAATAAGAAGGGTCGGTGAGGATTTCTTGGTAGCCAGTCATTGAGGTATTAAAAACGACTTCGCCAATGGTGTGACCTTTTGCACCAATGGATTTCCCGTAGAAAACACTACCATCAGCTAATACGAGAATTGCTGGTTCAGACATAAAAAACTCCTAATTTGTTTCGGTTGAACACTTACAAATGTTCATTAACCACAACTTAGTAAAACTTATTTAAAACTGACCGCACTTGGCTAATGAGAAATGAAATAAGCCACTAAATCGTGTCTGAATATCAACTTCTGATGAGAATTTCTCTAACCAAAAATTAAACCTCGCAATTCTAATGGACAATGTGTAACTATTCAAGTTATTTTCGCAAACGATTAAATGAATATTTAACAAATATAACTGCATATAAATGCAATTATATGTGAATTTTTTATTCAGATATAAAGTGTTTTGTAGTTAATCATTAACTTGCTAAAATGAAGTGTCTTTTAACCTGACAGAGAAAAAGTATGAAAAAAACACACTTTCTTGCAACACTTGCTTGTACTTCACTTTTATTAAGTGGCTGTACAACTATCGATCAACAAACAGGGGAACGTAAAGATCCTCTTGAGGGATTTAACCGCGTGATGTGGGACTTTAACTATAAAGTTGTTGATCCTTATGTACTAAAACCTGTTGCAAAAGGTTGGAAAGAATATGTACCAACGCCTGTTAAATCAGGTTTAACCAATGTTGCAAATAACCTAGATGAACCAGCAAGCTTCGTAAACCGTATGCTATCTGGTGATTTTCAAAAAGCAATGGTTCACTTTAATCGCTTCTGGATTAACTCTGTATTTGGTATTGGCGGGTTAATTGATGTCGCAAGCTACAGCGATCCACTTAAGATTAAAAATCAAAGTCGCTTTGGTGATACGCTTGGTCGCTATGGCGTAGAAACAGGCTCATATGTGATGCTACCTTTCTACGGAGCTGCTACTCCACGTCAAGATATTGGTAATCTAGCCGACACAACTTATCCAATGTTATCTTTATTAGGTCCTTGGACGTTGCTAAAATCAGGCGTACAAATCATCGATGGTCGTGCTAAAGCATTAGATAAAGAAGCATTATTAGAACAATCACAAGATCCTTATATAACCTTCCGTGAAGCGTATTTCCAAAATTTGGAATATCGCATTAAAGATGGAAAAACAGGTGCACCAAAACAGGATCTTTCACAAGATATTTTAAACGAAATCGACTAGAAGGAATAAATTATGGAAATGACTTCAACTCAACGTCTTATTTTAGCAAACCAATATAAATTGATGGCACTATTAGATATCGAAAATGCTAAAAAATACCAACGCTTAGAAGCTATTGTTAAAGGTGGTTTTGCACTAGAGTTAAAGGAATTAGATAAAGAATTTTCTGATATTTCAGAAGCAGAATGCCAAACTGTACTAGATACACTTGAAATGTATCAAGCATTACAAATTTCTTATGACAACTTAAATGATAAAACGGCATTAACACCACACCGCCTACAATTTGCAGGTTATTGTGCTGTACGTGAGAAAAAATATCTTAACTACTTGCGCTTTATTACGGGAGTGGAAGGTAAATATCAAGACTTTATGCGTTGTGAACATGGTTGTGACTCACAAGTACCAATGTGGGATAAGTATACTCGTATGCTAGATGCTTGGCGCGCCTGCCCACATGGATATCATTTAAGTATGACGGAAATTCAAAACATCTTAAATGCATAAAAGTTAGGGTAAAATATACCGCACTTTGAGAGAGAACTTAGGTTCTCTCTTTTTATTTGTGCAGAAGATATCAGAGAACAAAAAATAAACTATTACATCACTTATGAAAAAGCATATACTATTTACAAATCATCCAAAATATAAGGAATGCCCTATGAAAAAAATAACACTCATTACCTTATTATTCTTTGTTAGTGCTGCTACAGCCAATAATGTTGTAGAAGATATAGACTATCAACAAGAAGAACCCATTTTCTACTGTAAAGCGCCTAACAAAAAAATTATTCAATTAACCAAATATGAGGAAGTCTATATTTATCGTTTCGGTAAAAACCTTGATAAACCAGAGATTAGACTCGAAAATCATATTGAAGATGTAAAACGAACCAGTGAAACTCAAAACGGATTTGAAACTAAACGTGCCTATGAGTTAACAACTGGGCCTTATATTTATCGTATATTTTCTGGTATTCCTAAAGTTCCTGAAGAGAATGGTGTTGAAGTATTCAAACATAGAAAACGAATTGCAAGGATCGAATGTTCTGGATATGTCCATATTTTTGAGTGACACTAAAAACTAGCCCTCTTTTATTTCATCTCTACTCTTTTTTTCATCTTTTACAATTTCCACCGAACACAAAAAAACCTCAACTATCACTAGTTGAGGCTCTCTCTAAATCAAAACCTGGCGGTGACCTACTCTCACATGGGGAAACCCCACACTACCATCGGCGTAACAGCGTTTCACTTCTAAGTTCGGCATGGAATTAGGTGGGTCCACTGCACTATCGCCGCCAAGATATCCCGTTGATGTTATCTTATTGTCTTTGTTCTTTAATTCGAAACAAGCTGTCTAATGAGTCTTTCCAATTTTCGTCTGCGTTATTGCTTTGCTTAGCGTCTCTCACCTACACCCAAAAACACTTGAGCGTTGTATGGTTAAGCCTCTCGGGCAATTAGTACTGGTTAGCTCAATGTATCACTACACTTACACACCCAGCCTATCTACGTCGTAGTCTCCAACAACCCTTACTGACTTTAAGTCAGGGATGACTCATCTCTTGGCAAGTTTCGTGCTTAGATGCTTTCAGCACTTATCTCTTCCGCATTTAGCTACCCAGCAATGCCTCTGGCGAGACAACTGGCACACCAGTGATGCGTCCACTCCGGTCCTCTCGTACTAGGAGCAGCCCCAATCAATCATCCAACGCCCACGGCAGATAGGGACCGAACTGTCTCACGACGTTCTAAACCCAGCTCGCGTACCACTTTAAATGGCGAACAGCCATACCCTTGGGACCTACTTCAGCCCCAGGATGTGATGAGCCGACATCGAGGTGCCAAACACCGCCGTCGATATGAACTCTTGGGCGGTATCAGCCTGTTATCCCCGGAGTACCTTTTATCCGTTGAGCGATGGCCCTTCCATTCAGAACCACCGGATCACTATGACCTGCTTTCGCACCTGCTCGACTTGTCTGTCTCGCAGTTAAGCTTGCTTCTACCATTGCACTAACCTGACGATGTCCGACCGTCATTAGCAAACCTTCGTGCTCCTCCGTTACGCTTTGGGAGGAGACCGCCCCAGTCAAACTACCCACCAGACACTGTCCGAGACCACGTTCCGCAGTCTTCGTTAGAACATCAAACGTTAAAGGGTGGTATTTCAAGGACGACTCCACAAGCACTGGCGTGCCTGCTTCTTAGTCTCCCACCTATCCTACACATCAAAATTCAATGTTCAGTGTCAAGCTATAGTAAAGGTTCACGGGGTCTTTCCGTCTAGCCGCGGGTACACCGCATCTTCACGGCGATTTCAATTTCACTGAGTCTCGGGTGGAGACAGCCTGGCCATCATTATGCCATTCGTGCAGGTCGGAACTTACCCGACAAGGAATTTCGCTACCTTAGGACCGTTATAGTTACGGCCGCCGTTTACTGGGGCTTCGATCAGGAGCTTCTCTTTCGATAACACCATCAATTAACCTTCCAGCACCGGGCAGGCATCACACCCTATACGTCCACTTTCGTGTTTGCAGAGTGCTGTGTTTTTAATAAACAGTTGCAGCCAGCTGGTATCTTCGACTTACTTCACCTTCGTCCGCAAGGGACTACAATTACGGTAAGCGCACCTTCTCCCGAAGTTACGGTGCTATTTTGCCTAGTTCCTTCACCCGAGTTCTCTCAAGCGCCTGAGTATTCTCTACCTGACCACCTGTGTCGGTTTTCAGTACGGTTTAGATAAACCTGAAGCTTAGTGGCTTTTCCTGGAAGCGTGGTATCAGTTACTTCAGTGCCGTAGCACCTCGTCATCAGCTCTCAGTGTTAAGAAGACCCGGATTTGCCTAAATCTTCCACCTACTACCTTAAACGACCATCCAACAGGTCGATAACCTAACCTTCTCCGTCCCCACATCGCAGTTTATCCAAGTACGGGAATATTAACCCGTTTCCCATCGACTACGCTTTTCAGCCTCGCCTTAGGGGCCGACTCACCCTGCCCCGATTAACGTTGGACAGGAACCCTTGGTCTTCCGGCGAACGAGTTTTTCACTCGTTTTATCGTTACTTATGTCAGCATTCGCACTTGTGATACGTCCAGCAAACCTCTCGATTCACCTTCATCCGCTTACACAACGCTCCCCTACCCAACAGATTTACATCTGATGCCGCAGCTTCGGTGCTATATTTTAGCCCCGTTACATCTTCCGCGCAGGCCGACTCGACTAGTGAGCTATTACGCTTT